>CAYHWW010000098.1:10591-12597 GCA_964360145.1 uncultured Oligoflexia bacterium
GAAAAAACTCATGTTGTAACTCAGGGCCAGCTGTGATAACCAATAAAAACAATTGAATCACCAGGCCTCCGCCCGTTTTTGGAATACGTTCTGACCCGGCAGATGCCGCCCGGCATTCGGCTTTTGAAGCCGTTCCAACAATAAGCGCCGGTTTTCTTGAGGATGCGGTCCCACGGACCACGCATCCTCTGCCCGAAAGGCCCCATGGAAACTCAAAATGAAACTTCCTCCGCACCCGCGGAGGCTACTGCTACTGTTACGTTCGCATCCTTCAACCTTCCCCAATACTTGGCTAAGGCCATCGCGGCTCAGAAGTTTGAAATCCCAACCCCCATCCAGGCTCAGGCCATCCCCCTTGCTCTCGAAGGCAAGGACCTCATCGGTCAGGCCCAAACCGGCAGCGGTAAAACCGCCGCATTCCTTATTCCCATGATCACGCGCCTCTTGGCCGACAAGACCTCTCGGGGCCTTGTGCTCGTTCCCACCCGGGAGCTCGCCAACCAGGTGGAGCAAGTGTTCCGCGACCTGGGTCGTTCCTCCGGGCTGCGCTCGGTGGTTTTGATCGGCGGCGCCTCCATGGTGCCTCAGCTGAAGATGCTGCGCATGGATCCCCATTTGATCGTCGCCACCCCTGGTCGCCTCATCGATCACCTGCAACGCCGCAGCGTGCGCCTGGGCAATGTGAAAACCATCGTGTTTGATGAAGCAGACCGCATGCTGGACATGGGCTTCATGCCTCAGATCCAACAAATTCTGCCCGCGCTCCCCGCGGAGCGCCAGAGCATGCTCTTCTCCGCCACCATGCCGCCGGAGATCAAGCGTCTCGCCGAGCGCTTCCTGAAGAGCCCCACCCATATCTCGCTGGCTCCTGCCTCCATGGCGCCAATCGAGATCAAGCAATCCGTTCGCCGTATTGCCGGTCAGGACAAGAAAATGCCCGCGCTCCTCGAAGAGCTCGCGACCCGCGTGGGTTCTATGATCGTATTCACCCGCACCAAGCACCGTGCCGATCGTGTGGCGCGCAGCCTGGAAGATGCTGGCCATGAGGCCGAGCGCATCCATGGCGATCGCTCCCAGGCCCAGCGTGAAAGAGCGCTGCGCACCTTTAAAGAGGGGCGCATCATGATTTTGGTTGCCACCGACATCGCCGCTCGCGGCATCGATGTGGAGCACGTTGCCCACGTGGTGAACTTTGATCTCCCCATTCAGCCCGAAGACTACATCCACCGCATTGGTCGCACGGGCCGTGCCGGCCGCACTGGTGAAGCGTTGAGCTTCCTTTGCCCCGGCGAGGACGGCATGTGGCGCGCCATTGAGCGCGTCATGGCGAAGCGCGCTGCTGAAAATGGTGGTGAGGTGCCCGCCGTGGATGGCGCCCCCGCCCCTCGCGCTCCAGGCTATGGCCCTCGTGGTGGCGGCGGTGGTCGTCCCTCGGGTCGTGGTGGTTTTGGCGGCGGTCGTCCTCAACGGGGCGGCCCCGCGGGTGGGCAACGCCGCTTTGGTGCTGAGCCCCGTAGTTTCGGTGGTGAGCCTCGTAGTTTCAGCGGTGACAGGCCCCAACGCACGGAGCGTCGTTATGAGGGTGGCGCACCGGCAGGTGGTCAATCTTTTGAGCGCAGTGAGCGTCGCTTCGGTGATGATCGTCCCAGCTTTGAACGTCGCGATGGCGCCAGCGAGCGCTTCGGTGGTGAGCAAAGCCCTCGGGATCGTTACCGCGCAAGTTTCGGCGATCGTCCTGCTCGTCGTGACAGCGGCGCGGGGTATCGCCCCGCAGGTGATCGCCCTGCAGGGGCTCGTGCTCCCTTTGGTGGTGGCTACGAATCACGTTTTGGCGGCGGCGGTGGTTTTACCGGCGCCCGTGATGCCGATCATCGCCAGCCCCGTTTTGAGGGTGGTCAGCCCGCACGTAGATTCCGCACGGACCGCCCTTAGCTCGGTCTTTTGCCGCCTGGCTTCGTTGTCGGGTCCTCGCGGCTCCACGCGGCGCACAGGAGTGCGCCTTGGTC
>CAYHWW010000099.1:0-12497 GCA_964360145.1 uncultured Oligoflexia bacterium
CAAACTCACGAGCGTTGGCGTCATGCAGCTCTTCTACCGCCAGCAGCTCAAGATGGAGCATGTGGTGGATGACTACCAGATGCAGCTCACCGGCGTGTTGGAGCCCGTGGGCTTGGCGCAACTGTCTTTGAATTTACTGGAAGCGACGCTGAAAGTGGAGTCCGCATCCGTCTTCGTGCTCCGCTCGGATGGCACGAAATTCAGGCGCATCCGCGGCTTGAGGGACGAGGAGCTTGAAGCCAGGGAGATCCTCGCAACCCACCCCATAGTGGAGTTCGTCATGCGATTGAAGCGTCGGGGCGAAACTCCGGTTCTTTTGGATACCTATCTCGAGAACGAAATCGACCGCTCCGTGAGTCAGCTTCAGCGTCAGAACTGCGAGATGATTCTCCTGGGGCTGAAGGGGCTCCATGCCGGCGTTTTGATCCCGTTCATCGCGGACCAAACTGTATTGGGTTTTCTGGCTGTGAAGTCCAACATGCCCCCGGAGCCCTGGGGGGCCAACTGGGGCATTCTCTCCGTGATCTATCCGTTCTTTCAGCAGGGGGCACGGGTCTTGAAGAACATGGATATCTACGTGCGCCTCCGGGAAAAAGACCGGCTCGCGGCACTTGGTGAGATGTCCGCGGGCCTCGCCCACGAAATCCGCAATCCGTTGGCTGCCATCAAAGGGGCGGCCCAGCTGCTGGGTGGCGACAAGGCTCTCGCCACCAGTCCTTTCACCACGGTCATCGTGGATGAAGTGAATCGCCTGAACAAAGTGGTGACTCAGTTCCTGGATTATGCGCGATCTGCGCCGCCGGAGATGGTGGACTACAAAGCGGGGAGCCTCATCGAGAAAACCTTGCAGCTTTTTCGCACGGCCCCCACGCCAGGGGTGCGCATGGAAGCGGTGGCCCCCGTCGGCGGATTGAGTACGTTGCCCGCCATCCGGGTGAGCCCTGAGCAGATCCAGCAGGTTTTGGTGAACCTCATCCAGAACGCGGTGATATCCGTGGTGACCCGCCACAAAAAACAAAAACAAGCGGGCCGCGAGCCCGCGCCTGGTTTGGTGGAGGTGGGTGGCCGGTTGGAGGGCAACAATCGAGGCCGGAGAGAGCTGCAGATTTTCGTCGAGGATAATGGCGTGGGCATCGCCCGGGAGAATATCGATAAGATCTTCATCCCTTTTTACACCACGAACCCCTCGGGCACGGGGCTGGGTTTGCCCATCTGCAGCCGCATCATGGAGGCCCATGGGGGGCGCATCGACATCGTTTCTGAAGAGGGGCGATTCGCACGATTCACGTTGTACTTCCCACTGGAGACGCGGGAGGCTAAGGGTATTCCATGAGCATCAACAAGCGCATCCTCCTCCTCGACGATGAGAAGAACATGACCTTCGTTGTCAAAGCCATCCTGGAAAAAGGCGGCTTCGAGGTGGAGGCGCACAACAACCCGCTGGATGGCATCAAAGGTGCGGCCGACCCTGGACGCTTCGGTGTGGTCATCACTGATCTTTACATGCCCCAGATGAACGGCATGGCGGTGCTGGCGCATATGCGGAAAAACGCACCCGACACTCCCGTGATCATGATCACCGCCTTCGGTACGGTGGAGACCGCGGTGAACGCTTTGAAGAATGGGGCCTTCGATTACGTGACGAAGCCCTTTGATCAGGACGAGCTTCTCAATATCGTGCAGAAGGCCATCAACACCTATGAGCTCGGGACGCTGGAGCCCAGCGCTCTCGGTGCGCCTGCCCAAAGCCAGGGTTTAGGCAGTTTCATGCATCTGGGGGATTCCCCTCAGATGGCTGAGGTGGCTCGCATCGTGGGTAAGATTGCAGCGACTCCCTCCACGGTTCTCATCACTGGCGAGTCAGGCACGGGCAAAGAGCTGGTGGCCTCCGCCATCCACAAATTGTCCGACCGTGGGGCGAAGCCCTTCATTCGCATCAACTGCGCGGCGATTCCCCACACGCTGATTGAATCCGAGCTTTTCGGCTATGAGAAGGGCGCATTCACGGGAGCCGTGAATTCCAAGCCCGGCCGTTTCGAGCTGGCCCATGAGGGCACTATCTTCCTTGATGAAGTGGCGGAGATGTCCCTTGAGATGCAGGTGAAGTTGCTGCGGGTGCTGCAGGAATCGGAGTTCGAGCGGGTGGGTGGCTTGAACACCATCAAGGTCAGCGTGCGCATCATCGCCGCCACCAATAAAGACCTGCAAAAAGAAGTGAAAGAGGGGCGTTTCCGGGAGGACCTCTATTACCGGCTGAACGTAGTGCCCGTCCACTTGCCGCCCCTGCGGGAGCGCCGCGCCGACGCCGAGCCCCTCATACGGTTTTTTCTGAAAAAATTTAACGAGAAGCACGCGAAAACCGTGAACATCGTTGAGACGGACTGCTTGAAGCGTCTCACGGAGTTCTATTGGCCTGGCAACATCCGTCAGCTTGAGAACGCCGTGGAACACGGCGTGCTCATGGCGGATGGGGACACCGTGCGTATGCAGGATCTGCCCCGGGAACTCAGCATGCTCATCGGCGACGTGGCCGCGGGCCCCGAGGAGCAGAGCGGCACGGACCCCCGTGGTGAGGCATTGGCCGCCTTCGAGGGAGGCGAGAGTTTCAAAGACATCGTGAAGCGTCAGACCCAGGCCCTGGAGCGGGAGCTCATCGTGAAGGCGCTGGCTGAAAACGACGGCAACGTCACGAAGACCGCGGAGCAGTTGGGCCTTTCCCGCAAGGGGCTTCAGTTGAAGATGAAGGAACTCGCGTTACTCCGCGTCGCCGACGTATAGTTCATGATCGCCGATAACCGTCAGCGGCGTGAGGCGCCAACGTTGAGTGGGGAGGTCAGCATGCACGCGGGGGTAGGGCAGATCGCGTTTTTTTTCCAGAAGGATGCCCGCACGTTTGGTTTTCTCGGCTTTCTCCTTGGTTTCGAGGGGACCCCAGTTGTGCCAAGTGGCCCAGAACCGCGGTGTCCCGTGGGAAATCACAAAGAGGTTGTTGGAGTACCAGAAATCATTGGAGATCACGATGTCCACATTTGCGGCACGGAAAGTCTCGATGATCTGGTGCAGATCCTCGACGTAGTGGGTCCGCTTGATTTCCGCGGCAAGGCGCTGACGTGAGAAGAAGTGATGGCCCGCGAACAAGGTGAGCAAGCCCAGCATGGCGGGAGCAGCCCAGCGTCTACGGGAAGACCAAGCGTCCTCAAGGAGCAATGCGAGGGCTGCGATGACCGCGGGGGTCATGGGTAGCAGGTAGCGGGCCGGGGCGATCTCGGTGAAGTGGGTTGAGATGCGGCAGTAGGTGTAGAGGTTGAGTGCCGCCAGCGCCAAGAAAGCATCGAACTTCCGGCTCTTCGCCGCTTTGCGGATCATGAGTGCAAAGCCGAAGAGAGAGAGGACGACGCAGAGATGTTGGCCCAAGCCGGTGTCCGCGAATTCGAATGCGCGAAAAGGTTGGAGGCCGCTGACCAGGGAACGGAAGCTCTGGGGCAGCTTACCCACGATGCCCATGAACTGGGGGAAGTCGTAGGTGGCGAAGTCCCGGGGGGTCCAGAGGTGGCCGCGGCTAAGCCAGTGGAGAATCTCCGGCAGTAAGCCGACGAAGAGGCCTCCCAGCAGGAGGGCGCAACGGCTGAGAGTGTTTTTGCAGAGATACTGGTGGCGACGTGGCCAGAACCAACTGCAGCAGAGCACGGCCATGCCTGCCTTAATATTGGGTTCTCCGTCCATTTTGATGGTGTGCCCCAGAATCACACCCACGTTTCTTCCGAAAAGCTCCAGGAAGAAACCGGAAAAAAACAGCAGCCAACCCAGCGTGACGAGTTTGCCCTTCAGAGTGCGCGCAGCATGGAATACATCCCGCCAGGGGACGAAAACAGCGGCCAAAAACAATTGGCTCGCACGAGTGGCGTAGAGGGCGTGGCCGCCGAGGATGCCCATCATGAAAAGCCGGGTGCGGGGTAGACTCAAGAAAGCGTAAGGCGTGCCTGCCGCAAGAGCGAAAAAAAGGAATCCGCAGATGAGCATGAGGGGGTAGAACTCATTGCCATAAATGCGTGCCCAGGCTTGCAGGCCCACGGCACAGAGTAGGCCTAGCACAACCGCCGTTGCTCTGCTGAAATAGCGCAGCAGCATGGCGTAGGCTGACAGAGCCACAAGTGGTGGGCAGATCAAGTAGCTGAAAACCATGTGGCCGCGCTCATGGTGCCAGGGGCCAGGGGGGAAGTGGTCCCATACCGACGTGAAGAGTGCTCGCAGCGCAGTGATGGTGAGGCCGCCGTAGTCGTTCTGGAAGGGCAGTGCCGAGCGGTAGCCGTCGCGATAGGCATCGGCTACCAGCAGGAAGGTGGCCCATTCGCTGTTGTGGAGGACCATTCCCCCTGCGATGAGGCAGGCATGGCAGGCCATGGCTGTGAGAACGATAGCGATGCCCACAGCCCAGGTGGGCAGCTGTTCAAGCCATGTTTTCATTTCTTGTGGCCCTCATAGAGGTCGTGGGTGCGTAGCCGCGCAACTGGGGCAATGACCCACTGAGAATCAAGGAGGTCGATCACGTCGCCGGGGCGCCGTTGTACGTCGTCATGCTTCAGCAAGATGCCCGCTCGGGTCGCTCTGCGAGCCGCATTCTCTGCCTCAAAAGGCCCCCAGCCGTTCCAACTTGCCCAGAAAAGGGGCTTCTCCGCGGCGGCGACCGTTAAGTTGTTGCTCATCCAGTAATCGTTGGAGATGACCACGCTCACGCCCATCTTCCGCGCGCTCTCGACTATGCTGTGCAGGTTTTCAACGATCTTTTCATCGCGAATGTGTTGGGCGACCCGCAAGCGTGCCATGTAGTGATGGCCCGTGAAGCACAAGAGACAGAAAATGACTGCCGTGCGAAAGTGCTTTTTCTCATGCGTAAGCGTGTCATGGCAGACCAGCGCCATGAGCCCGATGATGGCCGGGGTCATGGGGAGGAGGTAGCGCACGGGACCGATCTCGGTGGTTTGCACGGAGATGCGGGTAAACGTGTAGATGTTCATGGCGCATATGACGAGCAGCGGTAGGGGCTTAGGGGAGGTCTTACTTTTTCGCAGGCCGAATAAAATAGCGAACAAGAAGAATGCCAAACACAAGCTTTGCCCCACTCCCTGATCGTTATAGGCGAGAGGGGCACGGTAGTGATGAAAACCGCTGGCGAGGGAGCGTATGCGCTGGGGCCAGTCACCGATCAGAGCCATGGACTGGGGGAAGTCGAAGGTGGAGATGATACGGGAGCCCCAGAGTTTACCCAGGTTGTGCCAGTGGATGAATTCCGGAAGTATGCCTAGAGCAAGGCCCGCGGTGATGGTGAGAGCCCGTTTCTGAAGGTTTCTATCCTTCGCGAGCCTACGGCGCTGCCAAGCCCAGAGCAGCGCGAGCAAGGGCATGCCCATGCGGAAGTGAGGGTCTCCATCTAGTTTAATAGTGTGGCCGGCGATGCTACCCAGGTTTTCGCCGAAGATCTCCAGGTAGACGCCCGAAGCAAGGAAGACGAAGAGGATCTTGCCGAGGGTCGAGGCCCAGAGCCTTCTGATCCAGCCGGGGACTTGGCGCCAGGGCGTGAGAAACGCCACCAGGTAAAGTTCGGAGGCGCGGGTGGCATAAATGGCATGCCCGCTGATGATGCCTACCGCGAGGAGCCGCGGAAGCGTCAGCTCAAAGAAGGGGTTTTCCTTGTGGGCACAGAGGCCCATGAGAAGAAAACCCAAGATCAGCATGAGCGGGTAGAATTCATTGCCATAATTCGCGCTCCAGACCGTCAGACCCACGGCGCAAACGAAGCCCATGAGAAGGGCCGTAGTGCGGTCGTAGGTTCTGAGCAAATAGTAGTAGGAGCTCAGAGCCACAAGGGGAGGGCAGAACACGTAGCTGAAGACCATGTGCCCACGCTCGTGATCCCAGGGGCCGTGGAAGAAGGAGTCCCACGCAGCGGAAAATAGTGCGCGGAAAAAGGTGAGGGTGAGGCCGCCGTGATGGTTCTGGAAAGGAAACGCGGAGCGGTAACCTTGGCGGAACCCGTCGGCCACGAGAAGGAAAGAAGACCACTCGCTATTGTGCAGTGCCATGCCCACGGGAATGAGACAGAGGTGGGTCGCGATGGCGACCGCGACGAGGAAGAGCGCAACGGCCCACGTCGGGATTTTTTCCACGGCTTTTTGCATGGCTTTACACTGTCGTGGACGCCGCTGTTTGTCACGAGTAGGCTCACGTCATGACGATCCCCGATGAGATGCAGAAAGGCTTTGGCTGCGCTGATATTCTGACCACGTCGTATTGCGAGGGCACCTTCCATCCCGAAGATCGTCTCCTTGCGGAGGTGCGGAGTCGGGCCCAGCAGGCGGGCATGCCTCCCATCCACGTGGGCGCTATGGATGGGCTGCACCTGGAGGTGCTTGCCCGCGCCTTCGGCGCCCGAAAGATCGTCGAGATCGGCACTCTTGCGGGCTATTCCGCCGTTTGCCTCAGTCGGGCCCTGCCCGCCGATGGTTTCATCCACACCTTTGAATTCGAGCCCAAACACGCGGCCGTAGCAGCGGACACCTTCAAGAAAGCAGGCATCACCGACCGGGTGAAAATCCATGTGGGTGCAGCTCTCGATAAGCTTCCTTCCATCAATAAAGAAGGCCCCTTCGACCTCGTCTTCATCGATGCCGACAAGGTGAGCTACCCCGCATACTTAGCCTGGGCCGCGGAGAACCTGCGAGTGGGCGGCGCAGTGCTCGCCGACAACACCTTCGCCTGGGGCATGATTCACAAAGACCCGTCCCGCATCACCGACCCCGAGGATCGAGCGGCGGTGGATGCCTTGCGCCGGTTCAATAAGATCGTGGCCACGGACCGCCGCTGGCGGGCCACCGCACTTCCCACGGCGGAAGGCCTGACTTTGGCAGTGAAGATCAGCTGATTTGTCGCGGGCCATGAGAACGGGATAAGTGTGGTTAAAAAAAAACGGGCATCTCCAAGTTGTGATCGCTCAGTGGAAATGTCCCGTGTAATCGCTCAATAGAAATGTCTCTTTTTTGATCAACTGTTGATGTTTGCCTCAGGGAGGGGGCTCGTTCCTCGCCAGAATGCCAAATCTTTGCGGCATATGGTGCGTTATATGTGACTCAGGACACTAGCTGACACGGCGATCATGGCGTCGACCCCTCGCTTCTTGGGCGCCACGAAAGTGGCCCAATCGGGGCTGCGGCTAGCCGGTGATTCGCATATCCAGCGCTAAACCCACCCCAAAGCCGGGATCGCAGCGGTCGATAGTACCTTTGAACTTCTTATCCTTTAGTACTATAGCATCACGTGTTGCCCGATACCAAAGTCGCCTGTAGGCTAGTTGCGTGAATGGATGGATTTGGCTTGTTACGGCAGGATGTTTTGAGGTGGGGTTCACCACTTTTATGAAACTCTCAAACGGCTTTACAAAACCCCTACCCACCGTAGGCTTCGCAGTTTGTGCCATTTTAAGCTTTGTTTTACTCAATAAAGCCACCACCACTGTACCCCTGGGCACGGCCTACGCCGTTTGGACAGGCATCGGGGCACTGGGCACGGCCGTGGTCGGCATTTACGCTTTCAATGACCCCGCTAACCCGGCTCGGGTTGCTTTCTTACTGTTGTTGATCGGCTCCATCATTGGGCTGAAGTTCGTTTCACCCCACGCATAATGCGCCGCACTGTGTGTCGTTTCATTTTTCTGCCACATTGCTGCGATGCGTCTCAGGGGCGGCCCTGGAAGACACCGAAAATCCAGTTGCGCAACGCGACGTATCACGATAAGGACCCACCCACATCCCTAACCGGATTTCGAAGGGGCAGCCACTAGTGGCGCCCCGGAGAACCTCGCAGGTACGCGTTAAGAAGGTAGGTTGCCATGTCCATCAGACAAAGCTGCCCCCGGGCGGCTTTTTTAGTTTTAAGCCTTATTTTATTTTTCGCCTCTCCCTCGGTCTCCGCCGCGGAGCAGCCCCACTGCCAAGGCCTCCTCGAGCAGGCTGCCGCCGCTGATGGCGACCAGCACTGGGCCCAGGGCCGCAACGTGTTCTCCGAGTCCTTGCCATCCTTGGTGGTGAGCAATGTGCTGTGGCTTTCCGCCGTGGAGGCCCTACGCCAGTTCGGCTTCAGCGAGCACGCTGAGATCACCGCCACCTTTCTGCGCACGGTGCCCATCGATACAGGGCTCACCGCTCTTTCCCATGCCATCGCCCTGGGCCACCTGCCCTGGCTCAAGCGTTTTCTCTCCGCGGAAGGGGCAAACCCTCGGTTGGAGTTCTGGGCCCGGGCCGGGGCCAACGGCATATTGGGCACGGCCTTCATCTCAGCCAGCTGGGCGTTGTCAGGCATTGACCTCACCCCAGAACACGTGGCGGGCGCGTTCGGTCTTTGCGCTGGCGTGTACCCCGTGCTTCAGGCCACTAAAACATATCTATTTAAGATTTTTCCTTTTGCCCGGGACAGCCAGTGGGAGCAACGGCTCCAGTGTCAGGTGCCTTCCGAGGCCCAGGCCCTCAAGGAAAGGGCCTCGGTCCGGGCCCGGGAGTTGGGCTTGAGCGAGGTCCAGGCCTCCGCCCTCTACTTGAACGCCATCGAGGCCCTCATCACCTCCCGCCCGGTGGAAGACGCCCTTGCGGCCAGTGGCTGGGAGGCTCGCGACCGCCGCATTGCCCGCATCAGCGCCCGTGTCCGTTGGCTGGAGTTACAGCGTACCCTGGCCCCCACGCCGGAGGCGGCCCTTGTGAAAGCGCGGAATATCATGAGGCAGCGCCGCTTGTTGATCAATCGGGTGTTAGAGCTGGAAGCCCGCGCTGAAGGTGATCATCGTCAGAGCTTACGGGCGGCCCTGGATCTGGGCGCCCCCTTCTCCAACGAGAGCTCAGTGGAGTTTCAGCGGGTCTTCCGGGATCGCTACAGCCAGTATCGCAGCCGCCTCACCATCGCGTCGTTTCTAGACCAAGCCATCGCGGTGGGCGTAGCCGGTGGCGTGTTTCTCTATTCAACAACGTACTGGGCCACCCACGGCCAATGGCCGTGGTAACCACATCAGATCCAGTTTTTGCGAAGGTATTTTGCTGGATAGCGAGGCGGAGGAGGAGCCCGGCGACCAAGGCGTGCTCATGCACGCCGCGTGGCATATTGGGCAGGAGCCCAATATGTGGTCAGCGAAGCTGCGCCGGAGCAGGATGCGTAGGCGACGGGGCGACGACGACAACGAAGCTAGGCAGCAAAATACCGAGCAAACTCACTGCTCCGCGGTGGTTTTGCGAGCTGCGGGAGTGAGTGTCGCCAACGCCCCTTGGAATTCCTTGGAGGTGGAGATGCGGTCGAAGATCTTGTTCCCCAGAAGTTCGCCGGCTTCAACATCTGTGGGGTGGTGCATGCCCACCATGACCCGATGGGCGCTCAGTTCCCGGGCGCGCTTGGTGATGGCTTTAGTCCGCTCGGGATAGAGACGGTGCAGGGTCAGCTCAAACACCCGGGCGATGGCAGCGTGGCCACTGGGGTAAGCTTTGGTCTTCTCTTTCTCCACGCAGGGCTCCACCCTGGCATCGGCCACATAGGGCCGGGGGCGATCCCACATTTTCTTTGTGTTCTGAACCACGTAGTTCGTCTCGCCCGCCAGGCGCCAAAAGAAGCTGTTTAATTTCTCCACTTCAGCGGTGGCGAGAGGGCCGCCGTCACCACCGAAGAAGATGGCGAGGCTCACTTCCACTTCCCGTTGGGCCGCGGCGCACTCGGCGTGGGTGCGGAGGCGTTGCCAACCCAGGATTTCCGCGTAATCGCGGCGGTCCGTGAGCGATCCCTTTTGGGGAGGCGCCGGCAACAGCTCCTTCATGCTTTGCTCGTCCCAAAGAGCCAACCCCGTGGGCTTGGAGTTCAAAACAGTATCATGTTGACGGGCGGCCAGTGCCCCCTGTGCCGTAAGCCCCAGTAAAATCAGTGCGCAGATCCCTCTGTTCATAACTCCCCCTTGGTTGGTTCCTTCGTTTTTACCCCAACGGCTCAGCTCTTGGCAACTCCCCCGATCCGTGAAACATTTCACGGACACAACATTTTGGAGGGGATTCCGTGTCTTCAGCGGATTTTTCATCAGGCATTTGGGAAACCAGCGACCTTTACAAAAACGCCGTGCGCCAACTTATGGAAGCGGGCCAGACCATGAGTTTGGATCCCAATATCCTAGAGCGCCTCACTAAGCCCAAGCGCGCTCTGGTAGTCAGCGTGCCCATTCGCACGGACGACGGCTCCATCAAAGTGTTCGAAGGTTTTCGCGTTCAACACAACATGACATTGGGCCCCGGCAAGGGCGGCATTCGCTATCATCAAGATGTGACTCTTTCCGAGGTGGCCGCCCTCGCCATGCTCATGACCTTTAAGTGCTCTCTCGTGGGCTTGCCCTTGGGGGGCGCCAAAGGCGGTATCCGCGTGGATCCCTCCCTGCTCTCCCGCCAAGAGACCCAGGCCATGACGCGGCGTTATACGACCGAGATCAACATGATCATCGGCCCGGACAAAGATATCCCCGCCCCCGACGTAGGTACCGATAGCCAGACCATGGCTTGGATGATGGACACGTTCTCCCAGGAGCGCGGTTACGCCATCCCCGGTGTCGTGACGGGTAAGCCCATTGAGATTGGTGGCAGTTTGGGCCGCTCGGAAAGCACGGGGCGCGGCGTGGTGTTCACCATCATTCAAGCGGCAAAATGTTTGAGTATGCGCCTCGACTCCAGCTGCACGGTCTCCGTGCATGGTTTCGGCAAAGTGGGTGCCGTGGCGGCGGAGGAAATGTATAAGCTTGGCGCCCAGGTCTTGGCCGTCTCCGACGTGTCCGGTGGTCTGTACAATAAAAATGGCCTGGATATTCCCAAGGTGCTCGCCCATTACGGGAAAAACCGCACGCTCAACGGGTTCCCCGACGCGGACGAGATTACCAATGACGAATTGCTCGCCATCAAGGTGGACGTCATGATCCCCGCCGCCATCGACGGTGTCATCAACTCTGGAAACGTCAACAAGGTGAGTGCCAAGATCATCGCCGAAGGTGCCAATGGCCCTATCACCGCCAATGCCCACAAGGTGCTGGTGGAGAAGGGCGTATTCATCATCCCTGACGTGCTCTGCAACGCAGGCGGCGTCATCGTGTCCTACTTCGAGTGGGTGCAGGGTCTCCAAAACTTCTTCTGGTCTGAAGATGAAGTGAACGAGAAGCTGAGGGGGATCATGGATAACTCCTTCGCCCGGGTCATGGGAACACTAGAGAAACACCGCCTCAAGGATGTGCGCACCGCTGCTTTGATCGCCAGCGTGGACCGCCTCAATAAGGCGATGCTGCTCCGCGGACTCTTCCCTTGATCCTTCTGTTATTGCTTCTGTCCCAGGCGGCCTACGCCTGGGACAACCATGCTTTGCTCACGCGCTTAAGTCTTGCGGGGTGGGATAACTGGGAAAAGGCTGACTTTGAGCCGTTGGAGAGGGTGCTCCCTGTCCTCAATATTGGCGGCGTGCGCCCCTCCACTCGCGAGGGGCTGTTCAAGGCCCTGGAGATTCGTGGTGACCGGGTGAAGTGGGACGAGCCAGGGCCCCAACCCCAAGGTGCTGACTCCGCGGCTCTAGCTGTTTTGGCGTGGGCCACTGACCATCCCGATCACGGCATGGACCAGGAGATGCATCTCACGCCGGATCAAGAATGGATGGGGGGCTATACGGGTCTTTCCAGCCAGGCCTTCCGTCACATGTACTTTCTGCCTTGGGATTGGAAGCAGCCCCTCATCACGATGCACTTACCCCATCCCGCCCAGGCCATGGGGCAGGCGCCGGATCGAGCGCAAATCTTTTTTGACATGGCGGTGCAGGCCCGGCGCGGCGGCCATCATTATTGGGCCTATCGTTTTCTCGGCATGGGGCTCCACTACATTCAGGACCTGAACCAGCCCTACCATTGTCAGCAAGTGGGCAGTCTTGTGCTCTTGCCCTATGGCCGCATCCTGCGAGGCAAGGCGGAGTTTTTGAAGGAGGCCACGCGCATCATCAGCAATATGCATCTCGCCTTTGAGCAACAGACGCTGCTCTATTTGAATAAGGCGCGGCTGAGTGACGGCAAGGACAAGTTCTATCGCAAGGCAACGGATGCCTTTAGAGTACCCACGGCGAGCCTGCTTCTGAAGAACGCCCTTCAGAACAACCTGGACCTCCCGGTGCGTGACGCGGCGGTGCTCATGACCCGCGCCGGCGCCATGCTCACGCCTCAGGTCGTGCGGGAGCAGCTGGCCCTCATGGAAAAAGACCTGGTGCGTCCCGGCCTTGATTTGGGCGCTGGCTTCACCGATGAAAATGGCGTGCCCAAATTGGATTTTGAATCCATTGAGGCCTCGCCCTCCACGGGGACGCTGAGAAAGCGGGAGCAGCTCCTCGTGGTCATGGCGCAGGCCCTGTCCAACACGGGCATGAGCACCCGCTGGGTCTTCGATAAGTTTCGTTTATTGGGGCGCTAG
>CAYHWW010000100.1:0-11950 GCA_964360145.1 uncultured Oligoflexia bacterium
AAGAGAGGACTTCTCACTAATGGGGGTAGCGCCGCAAAAGGCGATCACGTAAGGCATCCGCCAAAAACTCCAGAGCCTTCTCCGCGGCGGGGTCCTTCAGCGCCTGAGGGCCCTCGCAAACTAAACCATAGGCCGCCGATAGCACTTCATAGGCGACAGCAAGCGGAGCCCCACCGGGCAGGGCGCCCCCTATGGTTACGACACCATTCACAGCGAGCGACATGGCTTCTGTGGCGACTTCTCTTCTGCGAATTTCCAAGGCCTCATCGTAAATACTCATTTGATCTGGAGTCAGAGCACTGGGGCGAATCACGCTCAGATCTGGCCCGATAAATGGCCTCATGGCGGGGTCCTCGGGGCTCCAAACCTGCTCCGCTTGACGTATGCCCACAAGGGCCTGAGAAAGGACTGCTGTGATCGCATTTTCGAAATAGCCCTTCATGGCTGCATAGCGAAGCACTTCGGCATCCAGCAACTCGAGCTGCCATTTCGCCTCGTTGCCAGAAGCATTGTCCCGGGCGCCGCAGATGAGGCCCCTCATACCGGAAAGCATGCTGGTGACAGCGTGAAGCTCCACTTTTCGATCCACCACGCCCGTGCTCATATCAATAATGATGCTTTCGCTGATGGCCCGCTCAATATTTTGACGTACCTCTCCTGGGGGCATGATTTCCACCGTGCCACCTAGCTCAAAGCTGCTGGACGTCATGACGGGGCCGTCAGTCCCCGTACCGTCGTATCCCGTTGGCTCACTGACATAAATTTCCCGACTGGCGCCGCGAGCCTCGTACTCTCGGCCCTCGTGCGTGAAACGCTCGCCGTCATCCCCATCAGCGCGACAGGAATTTTCCTCATTGCCGTCAACAGACCAACCATCTGAATCTTCCGCCCCCCCCGAGGAAGTGGGTTCCTCATCCCCTCCCTTGGCCATGGCCTTCGCAGTCCGATGACTATCCTTCATATATTCAGGGATCACCATGCGGGAAACCATCTGCTGCAACTTCCGTTGAGCCGTATTGGAGAGAACTTCCCAAGACCGCATCTGAGCGTCAGAACCGACCCTCGTGCGCAACGCAGCCACGGTATTAGTATGCAGCCATGTAAAAGCGGACAATATACTTCGTGCGTCGCCCTCCTGACGACGATCCATGGCACCATTAAAGGCCCAGTGCATACGTTCGAAGCTAGCCTGAAAGCTGGCGGCAGCCTCATGAAAATGCAGGTCCGCTCGCTCCTGCTCCAAGGCGGACACCCTTTGCCCACGCCGCTCCGCCTGCTCGACGCGCTCCCATTGATTAAGCATTGAATCAAGACTTCCCACTGTGCGTCGCAGCTCCAGCTCCATGGTGGCGATGGATGCATTCACTTGATTCTGAATATCCGTGTGATGCTGGCTCAGCTCCGCGCTGACCACCTCAGCCAATGAGCTCTGCGCCGTGGCACCATGGCCCTGCACTTGAGTTTTTGCCGCCCCGAGAAGCATCAAGGCCACCCGCACTCGCGCTCGCTCATAGGCAATTTTCTCAACGGGAGACCTAGCATCAGAGGCCTGCAGCGGGGGAGGCAATGCCTTCAGGGCCCGCACCGCCTCGCCTATGGCGCGCCAGGACTCTGAAATCCTGTGCAAAGCGGTCATTTTCACTCTCATGAGGTTTAAAAAAGTACGCTCTGAATCGCGAATGGCGTTCATTTCATTCACATAAGGATAATTTTCTGGAGTCTGTACCGGAGGGAGAACCTCCTGCGCATGGGAAAAAGACGCCAAACTTAGAAAAAAAATGAACAGCTCCAGAGGTCTTTGAACTTTCGTAAATATGCGCTGCTTCACCTGCAATCCTCCCAGCCTCTACCACCGTCATTATTGAATACAGCCTCTTCGTAGGCAGCGGCACCCCTGTTGCGGTCAATATCGCAGAAAGGCTGGTTGTCGCAGCAATGCCAATAATGCCCGGCATTGGCATTGCGCGCTCGCCTGTACTCCAACACCCCTGGGATGCTGGAATACTCCACATTGAGACGCGAAAGCTCCGCCCGCGCACCCATGATGTCCGCCCCCTTTCTCACCAGAGCTAGCCCCAAATCAGTGGTCTGGCCCGTGATCAGGCTGATCCGAGCGGCATTTTCCGCCGTGGCCCGAATGATCAAAGTATCTACTTGGTCAAAACGACTCATAACCCGCTCAAAGGCATTATCGAAGGTGAGAGCGGACGCGATGGCATCATGTGCCTCGCGTAACAATACTTGGGTTTCAGGCGTGAGCCCCGGAATAATAGCATCGCTGCCTAATGCGGTTGCAATGGCGATGCGAGCCTCCTCCGGTGTTTCGTGGGCTCGCTCGAAGACCTGTAGATCGAGCAATCGGCGACGCTCGAAGAGCAGAGCTTCAATGATGTTCGCACTTCGACTCCCACGGATGATAGCGTCAATATCATTCACTCGCTGAGCGATGAGGGCCTCCCTGCCTGAGAGGTACAACCTCAATCGTGCAACCATCCCAGGAATCAGCCGGGAGGTGACGCGCGGTAGCCGCACTAAATCTTGACGAGACAGTCCCAGCGTCTCCCTGATGCGCACGAGGGTCGCGTTCGATTCACTCAGCTGCTCGATGAGGGTCTGGTGAAGGGGACCTTGTACCGAAAGCACATTATACTCTCCCTGGAGCTGCAAAATGCGCTCATTAGCACTGCCTATCAAGGCGGGCAAAACGGCCTGACGAGCGGAGAGGGCACCAATCTCTTCATTGAGGGCATGCTGTTCTGACCAGTAACGCAGTCCGCATCGGTTGGCTGCATCCTGGTTGCACCCGGCATGAACCGCATTTAAAGGACTGAAAATCAGTGTGGCTAGAGCAAGGTACTGCTTCATGGGTCTCTCCTGTGGAGAGAGCCCAAAGCAATATGTATGCCAAGTGGTAAGTTTGCTTTACCGCCACTACACCCTCAGCACTGTCCGCCGCAGCGGACACTTTTACTGCGAGTAAATTTAATGTATTTATTGCGTGCGACTGGTGCCAGAATGGCTCTGCGAATCCATAGATTCAATCAGCGCGTGATATAAACCGTAGTTATCGCTTCACCTTCCACGGTGATGCTGGCGTAGTTCACTGCGCCCCGGGAGTCCGTCACTTTGACCGAGGCATTGCCTGTGCTGGAGGGTGCCGTATATCGACCGGTGCTGCTGTTGATGGTGCCGCCGCCAGTGTGAATGGAGTAGGTGTAAACCCCGGAGCCACCGACCGCGCTCAGCGTTGTGGTCGAAGACGGCGCCATGAGTAGGTTTGTGTCGCGAAAGCTGAGAGCCGACGCCGCTACGTTGACCGTGGAGACTCCCACCGTCACTTGGGCGTAAACCACCATGCCGCTGCTGTCCGCGACTCTTACCTGGGTCAATCCATCCGCATTCAGCGCGGTGAATCTGCCATCACTATTGATGCCACCGCCGCCACTGTGGATGGAGTAAGTATACTCGCCATTGCCTCCAGAGGCGACGAGCTGGATTTGCGCCGAGCGGCTGATGCGCACAACGGAAGGGCTCACTGAAAGCGCCCTGGAAACTGCGTTGACATAAATGCTTGCCGTTGCCACCTGGCCGCTAGAGTCCCTCACTTGCAGAGTGACTGAGGCAGGCACGCTGGGCGCCGTATAACGACCTGAGGTGCTGTTGATGGTGCCACCACCATCCAATATTGAATATCTGTAACCGCCGGTGCCGCCGGATGCGCTGAAGGTCACGCTGGTCAACACATTCATCGTCGTGGAAGAGGGGCTCATGCTGAGTGCGGAACCAGCCCGGACGGTAACAGTCGCTGAGGCCACCGCCCCGCTGGAATCGGTGACCTGCACGTATACGGTATCCGCGGATGAGGGAGCGGTGAAGCTGCCGGTGCCGGCATTGATGGAGCCGCCACCGCCATAAATCGAGAAAATGTAACTGCCGCTGCCACCGCTAGCCGTGAATGCAGTAGATGAAGATGCATTCACCGTCGTGATGGAAGGGCTGATGGCGAGGCTGGACTGCGAAGCTTGAATGGTGACCGTAGCGTAAACAACGCTGCCGCCAGAATCAGTCAGTGCGACATAAACTGTGCCCGCAGAGCTTGGAGCGGTGAAGTAGCCGTTGGCATCGATGGAACCACCCCCACTGTAAATGGAGTAGCTGTATCCACCAGCACCGCCCGCGGAGGAGAATGTCGTGCTTGAGCCCTGGGTCACAGCAACGGAAGAAGGGCTGATGCTCAGCGCCGCGATGCTGGTGCTTGCGGATTTCGCGGCACCGGCGTCTTGTTTTGCAGCACCATCAGAACCGCAACCTGAGACGATGAGAATCAGTGTCATGCCAGTGATTGCCCTGATGAATTTTTTCAGTCCTGCATTTTCCATAAGAACCTCTTCCTTAGTTGATACTAGGTAGAGCAATAGCCTTGCCAACGCGATATTCCATAAAATCGCGTGGTTTCAAGGTGTGTCAAATCTGACGCATCTATCAGAGTTTAGACACCTTACTAAATGCTGGGCACGACACAAACGGATTCAAATATTTTCTGCATACATTTCAATTCTCGTGAATAATAAAACAATGACTCACAACAGAAGAACCCGAGACAGAGTGCGAAGCCCGAAGGGGCAGGTTCCTGGCGAGCTGCGGACTGGCTCCGATGAGCAGGTCATCATGGCAAAGGCCTTCATCCATGATGTCAGCCCGTCCGGGATGGGCATCTCCATTGAGTCGCCCATCAAGATTGGTACATCAGTCGTATTGACCCTGAAAACCCCACACCCCCTCACCATCGCCGGTGAGGTTATCTGGTGCTCCCAGTTTGATGTGCACTCGCTCAGTGACGGCGAAGACACGGAGTTTCAGTATCGCGCCGGGATTAAATTCAAAGATGAAGCCATGCCCCAGCTTGAAGAGCTGAAGCGCTATTGTCTGTCACTTCAGTAAGAAGGATCACTTCTTCGTACGTATCGCGAGAAAACGCTCTTTATTGGAGCAGTTATCAAAGACATTGGCGGCGAACGACCCCAATTCGTCTTCCCATATTTCCACTTGATCGCCGGAGCCACTGGAGCCCCAGCTCCAATTTTCCGCCGCTGAAGCAGGGCGACGGCCCTCGGAATCCAACTTCCGCGCCAACTCCTTGTAGTCGGGGTGCGCATTCTGCCAAATGATGTCTTGGCTGGCGCTGTTGTAGATCTCCACCTCGATGAGCTGGTTATTCTCGGCGATTTCCTCCAGCTGAGACATCATTCTTCGGCTACGCTCCGACATTTCTGATTCGATGCGCGCGATGAGCTCCTTGCGCAAAGACACGGACTGGGCTTGATGACGGTTGATGATGCCGCGCCATGGCGCTGCCGCGGCGCGGAAGCGCTTGTAGTGGGTGATTTTCTCCTTGAGAGAATCCATCATACGCTTTGTCGTAAGCGTGAATGCGTCGGCATCCGCCACATGACCTCTCTGGGAATTGCGATCGTTCTGTGCACGGCCCTTCACCGCGGCAAGGAGGGATTTGATGTCCTTGCCCAGCCCTTTTTGCTCCTGAGCGGCGGCCTTACTGGTGGCATGGGCGGCATCCCGCTCATCGATAAGCTGATTCAGTTCCTCCTGGGTTGCCACAAACAGGGGTGAACGCACCCACTCAGTGCCAACGCGCACGGGTACCGTGCTTTTCTTCCTCAGGAAATCCACGGCCTGTGGGTAAAGCGGTGGCTTGTCTTTACTCCACTGCGCTAACCACTTGTAGGAGGGTTCGTAATAGCGCTTGAATGCCTCAATGGCCTGCAGTGAAGAGGGGTACTGGCAAAGCTCGTTCAAAGCCATGGCCATGACCATGGGGGCTTCTGGCGCGAAAGCGTTGCGAAAGCCCCCCACCTGCAAAGTAATGGCGGTGCCTGCCGCCTCGCGATAGCGTTCCGCCATGAGAGCGCTCCACCCCAGCTCAGAGAGCGCCGTAGCCAACTCGTTGGAATTTCTGGACACCTGCTTGTATTGAACAAAGGCTTTCTCATGGTGGCCCAAACTATAATAGGCACGGGCCAGTAATAAATGAACATGGTTGATATAGCGCTCCGCCTGCTTGACACCGGCCTTATCCGGGTTATTCGTGGATAAAAAACTTTCCAGACGCCGCTGGGTTTCGATGTGATTGCTGTTTTTGGCGGCCCAGATGCCCTGGGCCAGGCTTTCTTTGGAACCCGCTCCCTGGAGGAGCACGAGACGACTCTCCCGGGGGTCGGCGATGAAACGCTTCAGGGCATAGTGCCACACCACATCTTTTTGGCCGCGTTCAACGGCCAACGCCAGAAGCTCGACGAGCGCTTCGTCAGCGACAGGCTTTGACGTCACCGAGGCCCACTTGCCCTCGATCTCATTCAGGCACTGAAGGGCCGCCAGCTGCACACCCGCCACATCAGTGGCACGGGGTGCTGACACAATGGCCACGAACCCAGAGTGGGCCACATGGGGCAGAGCCGCCTTGAGTAAAGCCCGGCTGGCCCAATATTCAGCGAAGCGCTTGGCTTCATTGCTTTGAGCGAGTCGACGCAGGGCCATGGCCTCCGCGAAACCACGAGCCACGGTGCCCGTGTGCATCATGAGCCTATACTCGTCCTGAAAAGCGTCAGGGATGCTCGCGCTAAAGTTCCAGGTCTCCGTCGCCGTGCAGGGAGAACTGGCAGCACTAAGCGCCACCGGGGTCCGCGACGCCGCTGCATATGCTGATGGGCCCAGGGCCATGGCCGCCAATAAAACAGCGGCCCCTCTCACTGCATGGGTCATTGAGGTGCTGCTCCTTTGGCCTTATCACCGCTTTGGCTGGGACTCTGACTGGGGCCGGAGCCTGGGCCGAACATAAACGTCACGCCAAGGGTGATGACATTGGTCCAGTTCCAGCGCTGGCCCACGACTTGACCGATCTTGGTGGGGATGACCTTCTCCTCAATATTTTCACGATAGGCCATGAGCCTGTAATCAAGTCGCAGCGACACAGCATCCGTCAGATAGACTTGCTGGCCCACCCCCGCGTGGGGCGTAACGTAGTTTCCGGTCTCGGTGTTCGTGATGCCGGCGCCGCCCAACAAGTGGAAATCATAGTGCAGAATCTTGCGGCCGATGAGACTCAACTTGCCATAAAGAAGACTGCCCGTAACTTCCGCGCCGTAGTAGGCGCGGGGCTTGTTCGTGTTGGTTGTCGCGCCACGGGTGGATTCAAACGTCTGAAGCGCGTTAGAAGGGTTGACGAAATGTCTCCAGCCGAGCGCATGAACGGCGAAGTACTCGTTGATATGGTAACCAAAGGAGGCACCCGCCATCTTCACGCTGAGGAAGGGGTCGCTGAAGATCAAGCCACCGAAGGCAGCCAACTCGAACTTATTGTCTTTGGTGTACATGCGGTTCTGCACCACGGAGAGCTCTTTCTGCTCGCCCTGCGCCCAATACTTTTCTTTGATGGATTCCACGTTGACGCGCTCTTCAGGTTTCTCCTCAGCTGCTACGGCGGACTGCGCGGCCAGACATGCTATTAAAGATGCTGCGAATAAAAGTGATTTCATCGCGATTAGCCCCCCAGTGATTTGAAGATGAACGGATAAGACACGGCCACATCCACGCCGCCCCGAGGAAGGGGGAACTGCCAGCTCCGGAGGCGCCTGACGATGCAGTCATCAAGCTTCGGGTCCGGCAACGTCGAGTCCTTGACCTCCGCCGATTTCACGGACCCTTGTCCGCCGATTACGAATGCCACGACAAGTTTACCCTCGATGCTGGGATATCTCAATATTGACGATTCATAGCAGTAACGGATCTCACTCATGTGCTTGTGGATGACAGCGCCCACTTCGTCGCGTGTCAAACCCTCATCGACCGCCGCGCCACCGACGTCCATGCTTACGAAAGCCTGGCCCTGCCCCTGCACGCCAGCCTTTTCGCCCTTACCATAGCCAACACCTTTGCCGGGGCCCGTGGCACCGCCAATGCCCGCTACTTCAACCTTGCGGCCGTCCGTCAATCCCACGGCGGGGGCAGTGGCCGCGAGCGCGGTGCTTTTAACGCCAAAGCTTTGGCGGGCCTTCTCCGAGGCGGCTTGCCCCATGACGAAATCAGACTGGGCTAAAAGGCGGGTCATGCCACCTTTGAGGAGCTTGCTTGCAGCGGCTTGCAGCGATGCGCCCTTGAAGGCCTGAACCACGGAATTTTTCTGATTGGTCGCCTTACCACCACCAGCCTGGGGCACTGATGACCCGGGGGCCGTCGCCTTTCTTTTGGGAGGGGTCATGACGATCTTCGTGAACTGCTCGGGAATCAGTTCCTCTTCTTTAGGCTTCAGAAGCGAGAGCGCGGAGAGGATCAACAGCAGCAGCGCCATGCCGCCGGCGGCCCCCAGCAGAGATTTGCGGAACTCAGCCCATTCCCTCATTTCCCGCTCGGAACGGTTGGCGCTGTCTTCGAACGTCGTCGCATCGCAACCGCGGACAACCCACGTTCTCTGACCATCGTGGATGCGCGTTTTGCATAGATCTTCCATGTTCAACAATACTGTCTGGCCGCGATTGAGCACTGACTCTTTGTTCCCTGTATGAACTGCTAAGCCATCCGTGCAGCTCTCCACGATGTAAGAATCGGATTGGCCTCTGATCTTGAAAAACTCATCTTCACCAGCGCGCGCCGTAAAAGCGCCCTCCAGGGGAACTGACTCATTGAGAGCGGACCCCATCAATGAATAGATCTGCAGCAGCGGGCCGTTCTTACCGCGGTTCACGAATGCGGGGTCCAACACTTCAACGGGCCGCACGGCGAGCGAAAGCCCCGGACGAAGGCTCATGGTCGCCCCTTTGCCGCCGGCGGGAAAAATCATGGACAGAGCCTTGCTGCCACCACGCACCTGAACGCCTGCGCTGGTCCTCTCGAGGACCCACGGCAAGGGCTGACCCAGCGCCAGGGGTTTTTTGGTGTCCCACACGCGGCTGCGGGAGCTGCCGCCCGTGGAAACCGTGACGACAAGAGATGTGGCTTTCATTGGCTATACCTCATGACTTTCAGGGTTTCGGCTGTCTCCGTGCGGAATCCGCCCCGTTTCAAATACAGGTGGGGTTTGCGCTTTTTTTTATCGTGATCAGAAATGTGACTCAATGAGTCCAGGGGCCGTTTATTCATGCCCTCCACGAGATCGCCGTCGAAATCGATCACTTTGGAGCTTTTGCTTTTTGCCAGAGTCGTAGCCGCCAGCGCGAGGCCGACGATGATCATGGCGATGATGAGCTTCAGCGAGTATGCGCGACCCATATTCATTTTCCCTCCCCCAGTTCCGCCAAGCCCTCGGCCTGGGCTCCCATGCGAACCAGGGTCATCCCCCTCATCATCCTGCTCTCAAGCTGCTGCGTCAGATAGATGGCTTGCGACCAGATGCGGCCCTCGATGGCGCGCCACCAATGGGCCTTGAGACACTTCACCGTCGCGTCGCTGCAAGACATGTCGGCTGTGATGAACCAGGGGCCTTCGGAATCGATCTGCCGCAGAAGGGATATATCGAATGACGGATCCTTGGAGGCCACGGAGCGCTGGGAGCGCAAAGCCTTGGCCTGGGATGGATTCTCCTGGAAGAAAGCCTCTGAGATGAGATCGAGATCCTGACGCTCGATCTTCGATTTGAATGCCACCTCAAATGCCCTTTCGCGCATGTCCGCGGCCTTCTCTTCAAAGGGGATGATAATCTTGTCGAGGGTTTTCTTGTACTCCTCCAGCTCGTTTTCAGCCATGCCCTTGGGGGCGGCAAGCGCCCGAAGTCCCTGAGCGAAATCCAAGTATACCCAAGCCACCTCATTCAATACTTTTGCTTGAAGTCCCGCATAGGGCAGCTTAGCCGCCAGGGTGGCCGCGCCCTCATACTCGCGGACGAGGTCCACGCGGTGGGTGATGTGCCGCTCTGAAGCAGCAAGGGGCGACATCGCGCTGAGGGCCTTGCGATTGAGCTTAAAGATCTCGGGGATGGTGCGGGTGAAGGAAGCGATCAAAGAGGACTTCACCAACGGATCCAGATCGTTGAGGCCCTTCGCGAGAGTCTTGAGGGCCTGGTTGCGGTCACGGAATGAAAGGGTCTCAACGCCCTCCAAAGACAGTGCGGCCCAGATGGGTCGATTGTCTTCAAAGCCCTTGCGGGCCTTGCCTAAATATTTCTCGGTATCCGCAGCGGTAATGCCCTTGCGATCACCCAGGAACCCAAGCAGACCCTCGAAGCGATCACACTCCGCCTCGTTGTGCTCCGCGCACAAGGCACTACTTTTGAGGAAGATTTTCATCTGCTCAGCTTTGCCGCCCAGCCAGGCAAGCATGAGGGCGCGGGAGCGGAGTTTATCACGCTCTTTAGCGTCGATCTTGACGATAGTGCCGGGCAACTCCAGCCAGGCTTTGTAATCAGCGGCGGAAGCAGCGAACTGGAAGCGCTCTTCGAACAACCCTGCACGAGAAAGAAGCGCGGCGGCGCCCATGGGGGACTTAACGTCTTTGGCGATCAAACGACTGAAATAGGACTCCGCCCTGGGGTAGTCTTGCAAACTCTTCGCGGCCTTCGCGGCGAGGGCAAGGAAGTCGTCATTTGACTCCGTCTTAAGGAAGTCCTCGGCCCGGGAAAGAGATTTTCCGCTATTGCCAGACTTGAAGTCGGCCTCCGCGAGCTTATAGAGCGCGCCCGCATCCAAGGTGTGCAGACGCTTCGCGAAATCCGTCCCCTTCCACTGCTTCACCCTTTCCAACTTGGAAATCAGATCGTGCAAGCCCTCCCAGTCGGATGAGGCGACATACGTATCAACAGCCAAGGTGGCTGATGGCAGAGCAAAACGCGACGCCGCATGCTTCAGGGCGAATTCGGACATGCGCCCCGTTGCCTTGCGGATCACGCCTGCTTGATACAAAGAGCGATTAGCCTCGAATAAAAAGTTATCGGCTATGGTGCCGTGATCTGAAACGTGTTCATCCACCCAGCCTATCCATTCATGCATGAGGCCTTGAGGCAGCTCACTGTCGTCCTCGGCCATTGCTTTAGCGACGAGATCCCCGGGGATCATCTTCTGGGCGATCAAATGCTCATAACGGCTGCCGATGGCTTTGAGGCTGGCATCTTTCAGTATTGCGTCATCCGCGGCATGTTTCACGACCCAACGATAGTGGGTGGTGGCCTTCTCGTACTGCTTGATCTGGAACAGAGTCTCCGCCAGGTTGTAGTGAGCGCGCACCACGCGAGGATCAGTTTCCTCAATGATCTGAATGAAGGAATCATAAACGCTGGCAAGCACCACGCTCAGGGCCAAGACCTCCTCCGTGGCATTCTTGTTCTTCACGATGAGTTTTTGCATACCCTCAGCAGTGTCGAGCAACAGCTTTTGGCCTTTCAGAAGCGACTCGCGACTGATCTTGTTCTTGCTGAGGATAACCATATCCTGAGAGCTCTTGAGCAGCTCTTTGTACCTCTGGTGGTTGAGCTGGTGTTCGAACGCTACGATGAGCACATCGAAAGTCTCAGGCCGCTCCGACTCAGACTGCAAAACCTGGTCCTTCCATGCAATGAGATCCGCGTCATGGCCATGGCTACGCAACAGTTTCGCGAAACGCAGGAGCATGCGGCCCAGCACCGGGCCCTTTTCGAGGCCCTTGAAGTAACCCAGCGCATGTTCGATGCCGAACGGCATGATCTTCCGCTCGAAGCCTTCGAGATAGAACACCGCAGTGTCCAGAAGAGCATTTTCCCGCAAAGCCTCATTTGAAGCGCTGCGACGGCTGTCATAGTAGCCCACGGTGCGCTCGGAGTAGCGAAGAGCCAGGGATATGTCCTTCAGGTTGTAGTAGGACCAGCTCATCTTATAGAGCGCGAAGGGGTAATGAGGGTCGTCGGGGGCTTGCTCCACTCGCTTCAGGTAACCAATGGCTCTCTCGTGCTGATTGTCCGCGATGGCGATGTCAG
>CAYHWW010000101.1:0-11878 GCA_964360145.1 uncultured Oligoflexia bacterium
AAAACCCGCGGCGCCGTTGGCATCAAGCGTCTGGGATCCTAACGTCGGCTTGCTTCGGCACTAGAATGCGTACTCCACACGCTCACCATGCCTACCGCTATAGGTCATGGAGTGGGGCTCAAAAGTAAATGCGAGGCCAAAACGCTCGGGGTTGTTGCTTGGATTCCGAGCCTCCAATGTTCCGCTGAAGCCATCACAGGTATGATGGTCGTAGATGATGCGTGCGCTGAGGGCCGCGGGGTTCGAGAAATCCACGAGCACAGATCCGCGATTTTCATAAAATAGAACAGCAACGTCCTTGCCCGCCACCAGGCGAGCGCCCTCAAAACGGGGATCGAAGCATTCAGACGCCACATTGACGTCGCCGATCATGATGCCGCCCCGAGGGTAGTCGCTGGTATCGTTGGCATCGAACCGCTGCCACTGTAGGGCCGCCAAAACCCGAGAGGCGCCGGTGCGCACGTCGGTCTCAAAGATCAGGTGGTCCAAGGTGCCGGGCCTGTTGACGTAAGCCTGGAGGGTATTGTCATCCTTCCAGCGGGAATCCATGACGCGCAGGGGCCGCACGCCTCCCACGCGGTTATGGCGCGCCCCCATGTACACAGCATAAACCGGGTCGGGCGTCCCCATGCAAAGACCGGTGAAGGTGAGGCCTTCATAGGCGAAGGGCAGCTCCTCTGGGGAGCCCCAGGACGTGCTGGCATAGCCGAGCTCGAACTGGCCGGTGCAAGGCCCTTCAGAGGCCAAGCGCTCGACAAAAATGAAGTGGCGATAGGGCGTGGGCCGGGGAAGGGTCGCGGGGTTTTCGCTGTGGACAACGGTACGGCCCTCATTCGCATGAATGGGGCGGCCGCGATAGTATGAGTCTGATGCCTCACCAAAGAACATCATGAGAGGAGAGTCCGGCCGAGTCACCGCGATCACCCTCCATGACCCGACGGGGCTCAGTTGCACGAGATCACTGCCACTATTGGAGTATTCCACATTGATATGCATCTCGCCAAAACCGCCGCTGACGACGTAGAGGTCGCTGTCGCCCTCACAGGCTAAAACGTAGACCGGGCCATACTCCGCAAAGGACTGCCTGTAGTCGCTGCTGCGGGGGCGGGAATAGTCAGGGCCGGAAATCTCCGTGAGTGCGTACTGCGCTTGGCCACCGGGGCAGGGGCTCGCGATCCTGAACTCATCGCCGGGGCGATAAACGCCGGGAACTTGAGCGTGGGCGAATGGGGATAGGGCAATCAGCACAAGCGCGCCGAACGTGAGATGAGAACGATTCATGGAGCCTCCAACGAAATAAGTTGGAAAGCATACTAACACGGTGCGTTATTATTTTCCATCAAAATCGTGTGTTTGCGGCTGGCAAACACTCAGTGCTGGAGTTTTGCACCGTTAACTATTTTCAGGATGTCCTCGTGGTGGGTGCCTGGATCCACATCGTCGAGTTTCGTCGCAATACGGCCCTCAGGGTCTATGAGCACGCTCTGGCGCTTGTAGAGCCCCACGATGGGCATTTTGCCAATATCAAAGGCCTTGCCCAGGGTACCTTCCTCGTCCACCAAGAGATCGAAGGGCAGGTGGTACTTCTCGCGAAACTTGCGGTGGCTCTCAGCGCTCTGAGTGGAGATGCCGTAGACGGCAACGCCAGATTTTTTGTACCGGGCGAACCCGTCGCGAAGGTTGCAGGCCTGCTTGGTACAGCCAGGAGTATCGTCTTTAGGATAAAAATAGAGGAGCACCCACTTACCCTTGAGGTCGGAGAGCTTCACCTCCCGACCCTCTTGATCCCGGCTCGTAAAGGAGGGCGCTGCGTCCCCGGGCTTCAAGGCCCACGCTTTCTCACCACCAAAAAGTCCCAACATCCCCAGCATAAAAATTGATTTCATGGTGGGCACAGTGGAGCACGGCATATCGTTGAATTCAATGCGTTAAATTGATACAGCACGCTCTTCATGCACGACACGCAGCATCTCCCGGCCCTCATTAAAACAATCGCTGAACCGGGCTTCCACCCCGAGCTGGTGGATAAGCCTGTCTTTGATTTTCATGTCGTGTTGGTGGAGCCCGAAATCCCACCCAACACCGGTAACGCGGGTCGGCTTTGCGTGGCAACCCAGAGTACCTTGCATATCGTGGGTACCCCGGCGTTCGCCCTGACGGATAAAGCTGTTCGTCGGGCAGGGCTAGACTACTGGAAATACGTGAACTTGCTGCAACACGACGACTTCGACGCCTGGCTGAAGTGGTGGGAAGAGCACACAGGAGGTGCCCCGTATTTCATCCTGGAAAACGCCCCCGGCGCCCAGGGGCTCTACGACACCCCTATTCCCAGGCAGGCGGCCTTCATTTTTGGCAAAGAAACAGTGGGCCTACGCAAGGATTTAGTGGCTCGCCACATCGGCCATGTTCGTGAAGTTCCTATGTTTTCGAGCCGTATTCGCAGCTTGAACTTGGCTAATACCGTCTCTCTCGTGCTTTTCGAGGCCATTCGGCAAAATCTGCCCACGCGAAATGCCAGTGGCGCGACGCAGCATGATCTATAATAAATAGACGACGGACTTTATTTAAAACCTATGCGTCAACTTCATCACGCCGCCATTGTAGCCTCTTTGATTCTGACCGCTTACGCAGCGTCCCAGGTCTTGCCCCCCATGGTGGTCAATCTGTGGGCGGGGATACTGCCCGATGTCTCCGTGTTGTTGGCCTCCTTACCTGTTGCCCAAGGGAAAAATGGCAGACGCAACATCTATGAGTTCACGGCCCGACGCCCCGCTCGGTGGAAATCCTTGGGGGAAATATCCCAGGGGGCCGTGTCCGCCGTGCTTGCCGCGGAAGACGCAGGCTTCTGGACCCATCAGGGCTATGAGCCCGAATCCATTCGCTCTGCCTGGACGGAAAACCTCAAGGCCGGGCGCTTCGTCCGCGGAGGCAGCACCATCACTCAGCAGGTGGTCAAAAACCTTTTTCTCTCACCGGACAAAACACTCTCCCGCAAAGCCCGCGAGCTCTTGCTTGCAGTGCGCTTGGAACGAGCCCTGGGGAAAAAGAAGATCCTAGAGATCTACCTCAACATCGCGGAGTGGGGACCGGGCATCTACGGCATCGAGCAGGCCGCACGGAAATATTTTGGTAAATCCGCATCAGCTCTAGAGCCCAAAGAGGGCGCCATGCTGGCCTTCATGCTGCCCAATCCCGAGCGACTCAGACACAGTGTGCTGGGCAGCAATGGCCCCACGGCTTTTGGCGCCGGCCGGGTTTCCGACATCCTGTACAAATTGTGGCGCACGGGAAAAATCAGCGACGAGGAATACGCTTCCGGTCAGGTGCCGGCGGAGATACCATCCGATCTATGACCTTGGCCTTTCGCGTGATGCTCATCACCGCGTGCCTGACCATCGCCTTCACGGCGGGGTTCAACATACTTCGCGAACACGGCTATGTGGGCGCGTCCTGGCTACCGTTTACCAAGGTCCACTACGCACGCTCCGTGGCCTCGCAAATTCTGGGGAAGAAGCAGATGCAGGGTGGTTACCTGCCCGCTGCCGAGATTCTCAACAGCGGCGGCAAAGACCTGCTGGTGCAGTACACCGCAGACGAGGCTTTGGAACGCATGCTAGTCTCCGCCCTTCAAAAAGGGCAGGTGCGCTACGCTGCATTCGTGGCCATGGACCCGGACACGGGCGAAGTGAAGGCTCTCCTCTCTTATGGTCATAATACTGAAAACCTGGCTTTGCGTGCCACCTACCCGGCCGCCAGCGTTTTCAAGATCGTCACGGCCGCCGCGGCCATCGAAGCACGCCGCCTCAGCGCGGGCAGCCTCATCCCCCTGAAGGGCAGCTACCACACCCTTTTCCGTCAGAATATTTTCAACTCTGGAGGCCTCTCGCTAGCTTCAGCGAATGGCCCGGCCCGCTATTGGCGACACATCACGTTGGCTGATGCCTTTGGAAAATCCGTGAACTCCATATTTGGTAAAATCGGCATCTTCGGCGTAGGACCCCAGGGCCTGAGGGACTTCGCAGCCAAGTTTTTCTTCAACAGGCCCATCCCCTTCGACCTGGCCCTCGATGAAAGCCGCGCTATCATCCCCGATGATCCCTACGGCCTCGCGGAGAGCGCCTCTGGCTTCACTCGCTTCAACACCATGAGCCCCGTGCATGGCGCCCTCATCGCCGCGACGGTGGCCCAGGGCGGCATCGCCATGGAGCCTTACACCGTAAGCGCCATCACCACGAAAGAGGGGGAATCCCTCTACAGCGCGGGCCCCCGGGAGCTGGGCCGGGTGCTCAATGTTGAAACCGCCGAAGAATTGAAGGTGCTCATGGAACGCACGGTGAGCAGTGGCACCAGCCGAGGTGCATTCCGCGACAAACGCCGCAACATCATCCTCTCCCAACTCACCATCGGGGGCAAAACAGGCACCCTGGACGGCGAGGCACCCCGGGGACGCTATGATTGGTTTGTGGGCTATGCCACCCGCGGCGTGAAGAAGCTCGCCGTTTCAGCCCTCTGCATCCACGGTGAACTGCGCGGCATCAAGGCATCCCAAGTGGCACGCCTCGCCATCGAGCGCTACTTCAAACCCGATCTCGCCTTGGCCGTGAGGCCTGCCGCGCAATGAACGACCATGTTCCCGTCCTGCTGCGGGAGGTGCTGCAATGGCTGCCTTCTGCTGATGGGCCTCTTGCGCGCTACGCGGACTGCACCTTGGGCGGTGGTGGTCACACCAGTGCCATTTTGAAAGCGCGACCACAGGCCGTCGTCACCGCATGCGACGTGGACGGTGCGGCCATCAAGCGAGCCCAAGAGAATTTCTCGCCAGAAATCGAAAGCGGCCGACTGCATCTCCATCACGGCCTGTTTTCCGCGTTACCTGAAGCGGCTGAGGGCTACGATGCCATTCTCGCGGACCTCGGCTATTCCTCAATCCAACTGAGTGACGCTTCCTATGGCTTAAGCTTCCAGGAGGAGGGGCCCCTCGACATGCGCTTGAAACGCCCCGCCTCTGGGCCCACGGCATGGGACATCATCAGGGGTGCGCCTGTCAGCACCATTGCCGCGATATTGCGAGACTACGGCGAAGTGGACGGAGCGGGAAAACTGGCGACACGCATGCAGGAGGCGGTGCACCGCGGCGACATCACCGATTCCACCGGAAGCCTCGCCGCGTGGGTGGAAAAAAATGCCGGGGGAGGCCACCGCCGCACTCATCCCGCGACGAAAGTGTTCCAGGCGCTGCGGATTGCCGTTAACGACGAGATGCGCGAGCTGGACCGTTTTCTCAAAACTGCTATCCTGAAACTGAAGCCCCGGGGGCGGCTGCTCGTGATCACATTTCACTCACTGGAAGACCGCATGGTGAAACGCCTGAAAGATACGGCCGGTGTGCGTGCGCTCACAAAAAAAGCCATCGAGCCCCAAGAAGACGAAGTCCAAAGCAACCCGCGCTCCCGCAGCGCCAAACTTCGCGTCATCGAAAGAGCCCCATGACCCGCAAGCATGCCCTCCTCATTCTCTCCATCGCCTTTGCCCTCTTACTCTTCGCGGCGGTGCGCATCGATATTGTCAAAAGCAGCTACGCTATCCATGCTCTCGAAAAGCAGGAGCGTGACACCCGCGATGAGATCAGTCGCATCACAGCCCGCACCAACACTGCCCGCTCCCCCCAACGCCTGGAACAGCTGGCCCGCAAGGTCTTGGGGATGCGGCCCGCCATCGCCAGCGAAAAAGTGATTCTGCCCCCGGCGGGTAAATGATGCGGGCTAAGCGGATCCTCCTCCTGGAAGTGCTTTTCATTATGGGAGCCACCACCCTCGTGGGTCGTGCGGTGTGGCTACAGTTAGCAGCCCCCGCGCGCCTCGAACGGCTGGCGAACCGCCAGTTCAAAACAAGGGTGACCACCCTACCTAGCCGCGGCGCCATCCTGGACCGGGAAGGCCAGGGCCTCGCCATCAGCATGAAGGCTCGCTCCCTGTACGTCCGGCCCGAGGCGCTGCGAGTCACGGTACGGGATCGCGGTGCCCTGAAGCGGCTCGCTCGAGCCGTAGCCACCGTCATCCATCAGCCCTATGAAAAGGTTCTCGAAAAACTCACATCCAAGAAGCCCTTCGTATGGATCAAGCGCCCCCTGGCTGACGACGAAGAAAAAGCCGTTCGCACGCTGGGCCTTGAGCGCTTCGGCGATGGCCTGGCGCTGGTGGAAGAAAGCCGTCGAGCCTATCCGAGCCGTGAGCTCGCTGCCCACGCCCTAGGCACCGTCAACATCGATGGCAAAGGCATCGAGGGGCTCGAACTCTACTACGACGCGGTGCTTGCCGGCGAACAGTCCCGCATTTCTTCCATGAAGGACGCCCGTGGTCGCTCCATTTTCGTGGATGACCACGGTATTCTGGCCTTCCGTCATGGCCAGTCGTTGGTGCTTACCATTGATCGTGTGATCCAGTTCCAGGCGGAGAAGATCATCCGTCAGTATGCGGAAGACCTCGGCGCCAAGGCTGCAATGGCAATCGTCATGGACGTGGAAACCGGTGAGATCCTGGCCCTCGCGAACACGCCATCCTACGACCCCAATAAGCCCCAGTCTTTTAGCGCGGATGCGCGCCGGAACCGTACCGCCACTGACATTATGGAACCAGGCAGCACGCTGAAGCCCATCATCACGGCATTCGCCCTTGAGGGGGGGATCTCCCCGGAAACCCAGATCTACTGTGAGCGGGGCAAATTCAAAGTGGCGGACCGCTGGATCACGGAGGCGGAAACCCATGAGCGCTTCGAGTGGATGGACCTCAGCCACATCCTTGCCCGCTCCAGCAACATCGGCGCGGCAAAGCTTGCCCTCAGCCTCGGCGCTGATGCGGTGGGCAACGGCCTGCAGCGCATCGGCGTCGGCGTGAAAACCGGCATCGACCTCCCAGGCGAGGTGAGCGGCGCGGCGGAGCCCTGGGCCAGCTTCGTCAAAAGCTTGCGCTCACCGGTGCGCCTAGCCAACGTGGGCTTCGGCCACGGCATCACGGCAACGCCGCTGCAGCTGCTCTCTTGGTACTCCGCGCTCGCAACCGACGGCCAGGTGCGCACGCCCTTTCTCGTGAAGCGCGTGCTCTCTGACGCCGGCGAGGTGGTCCACGAGTTTGCACCGCGCCCTCCCAAGCGTGTATTTACCGCTGTTGCGGCCCGCAAGGTGGCCCTCATGTTGGAAAAAGTAGTCACCGGTGACGGCACGGGCACCCAGGCGGCGTTGGCGGACTGGACCGTGGCGGGTAAAACAGGCACCGCGCAGAAGGTGGACCCGCGCACGAAAAAATATTCCCGCAGTAAATTCATCTCCACCTTCATCGGCTTTGCGCCGGCAAAGGCACCCAAGCTCGTGGCCCTTGTCCTCTTCGACGAACCTACGCGGCACTACTACGCTGGTGAAACCGCGGCACCCGCCTTCCGGGAAGTCATGCAGGCGGCCCTGGTGCGTCGCAATGTACCACCGGATCTCAGCTCCCCCGCGGCGTTGCTGTCTCGCAACAAGCAGGCCGTGCGCTCCGTGCTCAATGCCGTAAGCACAGTGCAGCCCCGGGGCGCCGCCCTCACCCGCGGCATGCCCGAAGTGGGCGAGGAAGGCCGCATCCGCCTGCCCGACCTCAAGGGCATGACCGTGCGGGAGGCCCTGCGCCTTGTGGGCACCCAGCCCCTTACCCCCGAAATTTTAGGTTCGGGCATTCTGAAAACTCAAGAGCCTGCCGCGGAAGAATGGCTTGAACCGCGCCAAAAAGTGCGCCTACACTTCGAGCCGTGAACAGCGAAGACCGCTCCAATGATGACTTCCGCCGCAACCGGGCGGAAGAGGCCTGCCGAACCCAGGGAAACCCCTCCCACGGCATGAAGGTTTTTGGCGTCACGGGCACCAAGGGCAAAACCACCGTGGCTTTTCTCTTGGAGCACTGCCTGCGGGCCTGCGGCGAGCGCGCCGCCCTCATGGGCACTGTGGAGAATCGCTTCGAAAACTGGCGCGAGCCGGCCCTGCTCACCACTCCGGGCGCTGATGAGCTGCAGGCGCTGCTGGCCCGGTTCCGAGATGGAGGCGCCACTGCCGTGGCCATGGAGATATCTTCTCATGGCCTCGATCAGTTCCGCCCCTGGGGGGTGCGCTTCGCGGGCGCGTTGTTTACCAACCTCACCCATGACCACTTGGACTACCACGGCACCATGGAGAGCTACTTCGCCGCCAAGTGCCGCCTGTTCCTGGATTATGATTGCGCCGTGCGTGCCATCCACCTGCAACAGCCCTGGGGTCACCGCCTTGCCCAGGCCTGCCGCAAGAAGAAGCTCTCCGTCATCACCACCGGCGCCGCGGACGCCGACGTGGAGTATGGAGCCCTCGCACTCACGGCCCAGGGACTCCGCGGCGCTCTAACTTGGAATCACAAGGGCCGTGCCGTGAAAATCCCCGTTGAAAGCCCGCTCTTAGGGTCTTTCAACGCCCAAAACCTCGCCGTTGTGGTCGCGGCACTTTTAGGAGCGGGCAAAAGCCCCGAACAATTGGCTACCGCCATCAGCACCTTCCCCGGCGTGCCTGGCCGCATGGAGCCCATCACCACGCCGGGTGAGCACCCCTTCACCGTGCTGGTGGATTACGCCCACACGCCGGATGCGCTTGAAAACGCATTGACCACCCTGCGCCCCCTCACCAAGGAAAGCCTGCGTGTGGTTTTCGGTTGCGGCGGTGATCGCGACCGCGGCAAGCGCCCCGTCATGGGGGCCATTGCCGAACGACTTGCCGACGAAGTGTGGATCACCTCCGACAACCCCCGCATGGAAGAGCCCGGCGCCATCATGGCGGAGATTGTTTCAGGATTGAAAAACCGACCTCGGGCCAACGTGGAACCGGACCGAGCGCTCGCCATTCAGAACGCGGTGGCCGCCTGCCGCCCGGGTGACCTGCTCCTCATCGCGGGTAAAGGCCACGAGGACTACCAGATCATCGGGGCTGAGAAGCGGCCCTTTGATGATCGATTGGTCGCGGCAGCCGCCCTGAGGGGTTTGGAGCGGTAGTTTGCATCGCGAACAGCGATGAGGCACTGTGGTTTTTTAAACAGCTCAACGAAAGGCAAAACCACCATGGGCGATAAATCACCGAAGTCAGTTCAGAAGCAAGCAACTCAAAAACTAGTCAAGTCCAACAACGCCAATCAGAAAAAAAAGGACGCAGCAGTCACGAAACAAGTGAGCGGCAAGAAAAAGTAAAAACACCGCGGCCCCCCTGTGAATCGCGCCGGTAAATCAGAGCACGCCACAGGGGGGGGCGTGCCTCCCGCGGCATTTTCTAAAATCGCACCCTGTATGCTCCATCATACAGAATGTGTGCTGGCAGTGTTGACTTCGCTGATCCGCGAAGGGTAGTGCTCGCGGCGTGGAAACAAATAAATTCGTCGACCTCGTCTGCGATCAGGTCGCTTCGGAGCTGAAGCGTCGGAAGAAGGAAAACCAGCAGTATTCCCTTCGCGCATTCGCACGCGATCTGAAGCTGAACCCAACCTTTCTGTCTCAGGTGATTCGGGGTCAGGCACGCTTTTCACTGGAAAGGGGCATGTCCTGCCTGCAGGCCATGGGCATTGACCCGGGACTTTTTCTCGGCGGCGACGACGGTTCCAGTCGCTCAACGGCCAAGAACAGCGGTGATCACATGACCCTGTGCTTGGACGCCTTCCGCATCATCGCGGACTGGCACCACTACGCGATCCTTGAGCTCACATTCTGCACGGACTTTCAATCCGATGCCCGTTGGATCGCCCGGCGTCTTGGGATTACTCAGGCAGAGGTCACCGATGCCGTGGATCGACTCATCAGTTTAGCCCTTCTGGAGCGCACGCCCACCGGCGCGCTTCGAAAGACTAAGAATTATCTAGCGACCCCCTCGGACATCCCCAGCCGTTTCTTGAGAAGCCATCACAAGCAGATGCTTGAGAAGGCCAAGCTCGCCATTGAAGCACAATCGGTGGATGAGCGGGAGTTCGGCAGCCTCACCTTTGCTGTCAATCCCAAGCAAGTCCCGCTCCTTAAGGAAGCCATCCGCCGCTTTCGCAAGCGCATCGCCCAAACCATGGCGAGCAGCATCGGCATGGACCCCACGGAAGTTTATCAGCTCAACGTTAATTTATTTCGGCTCACTGAGCACACAGAGAAAGAAGGATAGATCCATGGGTAAGTTGAAAATCATGGCCGGGTTATTGTGTTTCGTGTTTGCCACTCACGCCCATGCCCAAGGTCGAGGCAGTGATGCCGGCAATGGTGGCGGCGCGATCGTGCTGCCCAACGGAGATGTGATTCTAGCTGATCCCTACATCGTTCAAACAGGACAGCCGGTGTTCTTTGAGCAGTTTCACAGTGAATTAAAAGATGAGATCACACGTGCCGGAAGACTCCTCGTCAATTTTGGCGCCACTGAAGACGCCCGATTTGGCGCAAAGTTCATTGCTGAGAGCGTTGCACACCCTCTGACTGAATATCAATTCATGGCAATACTACCTGAGCGCTGCCGGGTGGAAGCTCAAGAAGACGGGTATCATCTGCCGGATGGCCTGAGCGTGACCGCGGTCGCGTGCACAGCGGGCTACGTCACCTACATCAATGACGGTCTATTTCGGCGCATGACCGTTCGCGAGCAAGCAAAGCTTGTGATTCATGAGCGCCTTCACGCCTATGCCCTTGGTGCGCCCCATGAGCACATCGCGGATCTCACCTCGACCATCGATGAAATTCTTTCGATCTCCCGTAGGCAACTCTTAGGCGAGCGCTTTGAGCTTTCAGATGCACAGATCGAATCTCTGCGTCGTGTCACTCGTCGCATCGCCCAGCTGGGGTTGAACCGCGGCAGAACCGATGACGTCTTGCTGATTTTATCGAATTATCAAGTTATGAGAAACGGCGGCGGACTCATCGGGAATGGGATCACGACACACCCCACGGCGTTTGTGAGTCTTGACTCTAAACTTGATGGACCGGGATTTCTTTCTGAGAAGTCGACTGTGATTGGTTCACGCCAGGCGCCCTTAGCTAGCGTTGGTGCACCATCTCGAATTGAACTCGGGCCTCAGGCTTATCTCGCGAACACGAACATCGATGGCACTCTCAAAATGGGCGACTCTGCGCGGATTGAGAATACGGGCCTTTATGGAAATACTGAACTTGGGGCAGGAGCCCATCTGGTCAGGGTTAGGGTATGCACGGGCACTGCGTTTCGCTTTTATCCTGATTTATTTAAGGTCATGAGCGGTGCGCATGTTTCAGACACTGAAGCTTGTGGAACCATCACAGTTGGAAGTGGTGCCCAGGTCAGTGCCCAGTCTTTTCTCAGAGGGCCACGCTACCAAGGTATTTGGGGATGGACCTCTGAAAGGGCAGCGAGGAAACCAATGCTAGTCATCGGCGCTCGCGCTCAGGTTGAAAGAAGTCACATCGAAGGACTGTTTACGATCTGGGCAGGAATCGCGGTGCGACGATCCACTCTCAAAGCACCCGCGTTTGATGGTGATTATCCTGCCCGTTTCACAGCACCCAATACCATAAAAAGCGATGTCCTTGATTCAGAACTCGGAGGTGGTCATGTACGAGTCAATCAGGGTGTTGCACTGAGGAATTCACAATTACACTTCGACAATATTCAAATTGGAACTGCAGCATCAGTCATCAACACTCAATGGAACGGCGACGACAGTACGACTTTGGGAGTCTCATTGGTCATTGAATCTGGAGCCGTCTTGCATGATCTGGGTGAATCGCGGTTTGAGGGATCATCGTGTAATATATTTTACTGTACTAAACCCTCACTAACCATCGAACGCAACGCCCGCATCTTCGGCGATGGCCGCCCAGTTTGTCGGCAAGGTAAACG
>CAYHWW010000102.1:0-11821 GCA_964360145.1 uncultured Oligoflexia bacterium
GTAGGACTGACGATAGAGATCACCACGGCGGCGGGGCGGTGACTTGCTGCCGCTGAGAGGATCCCACACCTCATGGGTGCGTCGATTGTGGGTCACAAATTGAACGTGATTGTCAAAAACCTCGATGGCTGTTTCAAGCGGTGAAGGCAGCGGCGCGGGGTGGGCCTGAAGGGCGGCACTCATGAGTGTGGTGCGCACCTGGCAGTTGGCGATGCGAGTGATCAGGGCATCGTGAATACTGGCGTGCTCATCTTCCTGGCGATGAATGACACCTCGTCCCATGGCCTGGAAGGTGGCGTGGAATTGTTCTAGTGGTGTTGAAACCTCGCGCTGTGTCTCGCCCACTGCTTCAAGCTGGGCTGCCCAGTTGTTCAGGGCGCGCTCATTTTCTGCTTGTGTGGGGCGACGGTCACCGCGCTGAGCCACGTCGACTTCATTTAAGAACTCGCCCCAGTGGGGTACGGCGATGGTGTTATCCGCGGGGTTGAGGTGGCTGCGTGCTTCAGTGTAGAGTGCGCAGAGGCCGCGCGGGTGCGCCAGCTCAGGGGGCGCGGGCGCGGGCGTTGCAGGTGCCGGGCGCACCAGAGGTGGCGCGGCGGCCAATTCTCGCCCGTGAACGTCGAGACTCAGGCGCAACCGCGGCGCGTGAAACGTGGGTATGCTCACACCGAGATCCCGCAACTCTCGCTCAAGCGCTGAGGAAGCGCTGTTGCCGATGAGGGCTTCGAGCGCGTCATTCACGCAGGAGCTGCAGCCGTTGATGTCCGTGCTGCGAAGCGCACCCTTGAGGCGCTCGTGAAGCGTGAGCAGGTTGGTGCGCAGCAGATCGAGTCGTATTCTGACGAGAGCAAGATCGCAGGGCCCCGTACTCACGCAATCCACGACGCGATCAAGAGTACCGCGGGCCGCACCACTGACCATGTCGATCTCTCTACGCATCATGGGGTCTCTGCCGTCGATTTCACGATGATAGTAGGTGTAGGTTTGCACGAGCTCGTCATGAAAAGTGATGAGCTGGCGGGCTCGGGCGCGAATACTTTGGGCGTCGCTGCGAGACAAGCGAGGGGCATGTCCGTCGATATTCTGGGCGTGACTCAGCGCGGGCGCCCCGGCCAGGACGAGGGCGATCCAGGCGAGCACGGTGAGGTGCAGCGGTTTGATGGTGAGGGCGTGGTACACTCCTCTGACTTTTCGGCGGAAAGAGTGAATTAGTGTGCACCGGCACATTGTGCCTACTTAATGGGACTGCCCAAAGTTGGGCATTGTGCTGCCCAGTTTTGGGCAGTATCATTAACTATGGAGATTTTTTGGGAAAAAACAGGCTGGGAGCTGACAGATAAGCACCTCAAAGGCCTCAGTAAGGCGCCTTTTCAGCGCGACTTTCCTGCGGCCCCGAGCAAGCCAGGGCTCTACTTTGCTCGGGGCCCTCGCCAGATTGGCAAGTCCACCTGGCTCAAAACCCTACTGAAGTCCGCATGTGGTGAGCGCGGCGTGGGCCCAAAGAACTGCTATTACCTGAGCTGCGAAAACATCAAAGACTATAAAGAGCTGGCCGAAATTTTGGCATCGGTAAGGCACCGCAAAGTCGTGCTTCTCGATGAAATCAGTTTTGTGAGTGAGTGGTGGCGCGCCGTGAAGCATGAGGCTGATCGGGGGCAGATCCCATTCCTGATCCTGACCGGCTCCCATGCCGCCGACATTCGACAGGGCATGGATCGCATGCCCGGGCGTTGGGCCGAGAACGGTGAAATCCAGATGCTGCCCATGGATTTCCATGAGTTTCTGAAAATGCGGATGCAAGCTGGATGGTGTACCGCGAAAGAGTTCACCGTGAATGAACGCCGTCTTGAAGAGCTGACACGCTACTTCACCGTGGGTGGGTTTCCTGCTGCCGTTGCTGAGGGGGGTTCAAAAGGCGTATTGCCCAAAGAATCGTTAAAAACCTATCTGCTCTGGCTCAAGGGCGATCTTACGCGCTTGGGAAAACAAGAAACCTATCTGAGAGAAACCCTGCTGCAGTTGGCGCTCACCACGGGCAGCACCATCAGCCTACAGAAACTTGCCCAGCGCACGCAGATGGGGTCCCACCACACGGCCCAGGAATACGTAGCTGCGCTACAAGACTCTTTTGCCCTACGCACTCTCTATGCGCTGGATCTGGAAAGCGGAGCCCCGCGTTTTCGCAAAGATAAGAAATTTTACTTCAGTGATCCACTGATTTTTCACGCGGCTCTTGCTTGGTCAAACGAACCGCTCCCCCACCGTTGGGCCGAGCAGGTGGCTGAGCAGGTAGCCCACGAGAGCCTTCACCGCCGCTTCGGGCCCAGTCCACCACTGGGGTATCTGCATACTCCCAAGGGCGAAATCGATTTCATTCACCGCTCTCGTTGGGCATTAGAGGTGAAGTGGGCGCCTGAGGCGAGAAACATCTCTCGTGTCTTCATTGACTTGAATTGGGCCAATAAAACTGTTTGGACTCAAAATAATTTTTTAGAGGAGTGGCCCTGAGGGCGTGGTCACAGCCCCAGCGAGTGCAGCAGCCACCACATCAAGCCCGCCACGAAAGCCGATGAGGGGATGGTGAGCACCCAGGCCCAGACGATGCGGCTTGCCACGTCCCAGCGCACGGCGGATGCACCCGCCATGGTGCCCACGCCCACGATGGACCCCGTGATGGTGTGGGTGGTGGAGACGGGGATTCCCAGAGACGTCGCCAGAAACAGCGTGATGGCCCCCGAGGCCTCCGCGCAAAAGCCCCCCACGGGCTTCAGCTTAGTGATCTTCATGCCCATGGTCTCAACAATGCGCCATCCGCCGAAGAGGGTGCCCAGGGCCATGGCCGCGTGACATGCCAGCACTATCCAGAGTGGTACGTGAAACTCGGGGCCCAGCAGCCCCGCGGAGAAGAGCAGCACGGCGATGATACCCATGGTTTTTTGGGCATCGTTGCCCCCGTGACCCAGGCTATAGAGACCCGCGGAGACAAACTGCAGACGGCGGAACCAGCGGTCCACCTTGCGTGGCGTTTGGCGAAAGCAGAGCAGGCTCACCACGAACATGAATATGGCGCCAAGGAAGAGCCCGAAGAAAGGTGAGAGCACGATGGATACGCTGATCTTGGCGAAGCCAGCACCATTCAATGAGTGAATACCTGCCTTGGCCACCGCGGCGCCGCCCATGCCGCCGATGAGGGCGTGGGAGGAACTCGAGGGGATGCCATAATACCATGTGATGAGGTCCCATACGATGGCGCCGGTGAGAGCGGCCAGGATCACGGCGGCGTCCACAACCTTGGGATCAACAATGCCTTTGCCGATGGTGTTGGCCACGTGGAGGTCAAAAAACAGGAAAGCCGCGAAGTTGAAGAACGCCGCCCAGGCCACCGCATGGTGGGGCTTCAGGACCCGAGTGGACACAACCGTGGCGATGGAGTTCGCCGCGTCATGAAAGCCATTGATGAAGTCGAAAATAAGGGCTGCTGCGACAATGAAAATGATGAACGTCAGGCTCATGCCTCACCTATCACGAGTATTCGAGGACAATGCCCTCGACAATGTTGGCGACGTCTTCGCAGCGATCGGTGACTTCTTCGAGGACTTCATAGAGCTCTTTATATTTGATGAGGCGTTTGATGTCGGATTCATCTTTGAAGAGACGTGCGAGGCCCGACCGCAGCAGGTGGTCGGCCTCATTTTCCAGGCGGTTGATCTCGATGCAGTGCTTGAGGATTTCCGCTGGATTTTTGATGTTGTTGAGGTGGGACACCACTTTTTGGATGAGCTCCACGGAGCGGCTGCAGACCTCGGTGAGGGCGACGAATTCGGGCGTTTTTTCACGGATGTCGTACATCACCACCCGTTGGGCGGCGGCGTCGATCATGTCCACGATGTCATCGAGCTTGCTGATGAGTTGATGGATGTCTTCGCGCTCAAGGGGCGTGATGAAAGTCTTATGGAGCAGCGCCATGGTGGCGTGGGTCACTTGGTCCGCCTGGTGTTCATACTCCTCGATGGCTCGGGCCACCACTTCGCGCCTCATCGGATCATCGAGAATGTGGCCGAACTCATGGATAGCCGAAACCAGGTGAGAGGCGCTGTCGCGGAAGAGTTCGAAGAACTGTTCTTCACGGGGCAGGAACTTGCCGAACATAGGGGCTCCTTTGAGGTGTTACCCTAAGGAGTTATGAGACGGCCGTACGTTCGTCAATGTCGCTCAGCCGCCCTAACGAAATCATCAAGAAGGCTGGCTGATGGCCTCGATGCGATTGATGCCCTGTTTGTCCATGATCACGCGGAATATCGAGGACTTAACGTGCTCTTGGGCGGCGGAGGCGCGGGTTAAGAGATAGAAATGGTATACTTTGTGGGCTTTGCGTTCCGTGAAAGAGCCATCGCGATTCAGCTCAAAGAGATTTTTGTAAGGATCATCAAGAAAGCGAAGGTAGCGCTCCAGGTTGATGCGTACCACGCCCCGCATGCTGCCTTGCCCGTCCTGGGAGTGTGGCGTTTGCCCTTCCACGCGTATGCGTTGCCTATAATAGAGCACATCCTCTGACACCGCTTGCTCAATGGAGGTGAGCGCGGCTTTGCGCCGCATGTCCTTGGCTTCTGTCGGCAGGTCCGACTTTTTCATGATCTTGAACCAGTTCTGACAGATGCCGACGCGCACCTTTCTGAAGAGGAGGTATTGCTCCGACTCGGGGAAGCGCTGGCTGATGGTGGCCATGAATTGGCTGCGGAAGCGGTCTTTCAGCCGGTCTTTCAAAACGTAGAGGAAGATGCCGAAGCAAACCACCAGGGCCCCCTGCCCTGCATACGCTTTGAAGGCGGGATTGCGCATGATCTCGACGGCGTAGGCCCCCGTGGCGGCAAGGCAGGCGCCAGCAACCGCGGCGGGTTCGCTGAAGCGCTTCATGGTCTGGCGCGCCACGGTTTCGAAGTAGAGCGGGCTTTGGAAAAACTTTTTCAGGTGGCTGAGGCGCAGAGCGGCGGACTCCCCAGCCTCGTCCCCGGCCATGGCGTCGCAGCTGCTGTCGCGCTGGGCCTCCTCGCGGCTCAAGCGAACCAAAGTGTCGGCGAGGTCATCCAGCTGCAGGGCGGTGTCTTTTTTCCCTTGGGTGGGCAGCCGCGAGAGCGCCACGCTCATGCGGCCCAGGTAATTGACATAGAGACGCCCGATGTATTCATCAAGAAGCTCGAAAAGCGTGGGAGCGCCGGGGACGCATGCAGTGGTTTTTCGGCCCTTATCGATTTCGATTCTGACCCAGCTCACCGTGCGGCCCACATCACCCACCGCTGTTTTGATGTTCAAGACTCCAGCGGCGGCGTCGAGGTCAGTGGTGCGTGCGATGGCTTCCCGCAGCTGCCTGCGGTGGCGAGCCGAGTGGCTGCCAAGGACCTCACTGAAAACCGCGGCGAAACGACGGCCTTCGTCCACGAGCATGCGGGCCACGGGGTGGTCGCTCTCCAGGATAACCACGGTGTCCAGATCCCAGCGGGTGGTTGCCGCCTCCTCGCAAGCGCGGCCCAGGCAACGCTTTGCCTCATCAAGCACCGAGCGACCGTTATCGCTCAGGCAGGGCACGGAGAGCCGCACCTGACCGTGAAAATCGCCCATAAGCTCGTCCCGCTGCCAAGAGTGGGCCCTGGCCACGCCAGGAAGGAAGAGGTAAATCTCCGTGTTCACGTCGAAGCGTTGACCTTGGCAATACTCAATGGCGCTCTTCACTTCCAGGCTGTGATTGTCGTGGACGCTGACAGAAATGTGGAGAGGCTTGCTCCCGTCAGCATGGTGAGCGTCGGGTTGGCGGTGTTGCACCGCCTCGCGCGCTCTCTCATATTCACGATGTGCATCTCTGACTTTATTTGGTTCCAGATCCATGGAGGCCACCCGTTGCTATTGTGTGCCTCTTCAGTCGGGGCGCCAAGGGGCGATGACACGATTTGTTCGTATTCACTCACTGCCCGGGGGCGCGGCGGCTGAGGATGAACTCGACTCGGGTGTTTTTGCCCCGATTCACATCGTCGTTGTTATCGAAGAGAGGGCGTTGGTCGGCGAAGCCCATGGCGGCAAGCTTCTTCGGGTTGAAGCGGTGTTTATCGATGAAATAGCGCAGGATCGTGGTGGATCGCGCGGCACAAAGATCCCAATTGGAGGGGAATTCGTCGCTGGCAATGCGGCGGTCGGCGGTGTGAGCGGTGACGAGGTAGTTACCCTTGTAGCCCATAACCGCCTTTGCGATGCGATCCAGGTGTTCGGCGGCACCGGGGGCCAGAGTGGCGCTGTTCCTGACAAAGACAAGCTCTTCGGGGATGCTGAACTTCACGGACTCGCTGTTCGACTGGAGGCCGTAGACCTTGCTTTGCTTCAGTAGCTCCTCGAGCTTTACCCGCCAGTTGCCGTGTTCGACCTCCCAGGCCCTGGCCGTGGAGGGGTTGTTCTGTTCTTCAAGTACGCCATCGGTGCCCCGCAGGATGCTGGCGCCGCTGCCCTCTTCCTCGCCTAGTGGGCGGGACATGTCACTGGAAGGGTCGCGGCCCATATTATAAGGCGTATTGGGGTGGTTGAAATAGTGCTCGATGAGCGCCTTCGTTTCTTCGTCGGCACCCATGAGCCACATCACGAGGAAGAAGCACATCATGGCGGTGACGAAGTCGGCGTAGGCCACCTTCCAGGCGCCACCGTGGGCGGCGGCGTGGCCACCCTTCTTCACCTTTTTTATGACGATGGTTTGCTCTTTACCGGCCATGAATATTCAACCCTTTACGTTAGGCGGCTTTTTCGGCGCTGCCGCCACCGCCGCTCTTAGCGGCCTGCAAGGCTTGGTCAGCCTCTTCGAAGGTCGGCCGGTATTCCGGCAGGATGCTCCGACGGGCGAATTCGATGCAGATGTTGGGCGAGCAACCCTTGGCGTAGGCCAGAAGGGCGCCTTTGATCACCTGCATGTAGTTGCCCTCAACGCTGAGGAGGCCCACGATGCGGGTCGCCAATGGCTGGACGTAACCATAAGACAACAAAATCCCCAAGAACGTACCGACGAGGGCCGCAGCGACGCTGTGACCGATGACTTCTTTACCTTGGGTCAGTTTGCCCATGGTGATCACGACGCCCAACACCGCCGCCACGATGCCCAGGCCGGGCATGGCGTCACCGACTTTACTGACTTGCTCGGGCACCACCAGCTCCTCGGAGTGGGCGGAGTCGATGTCGGCGTTCATCAGATCTTCCAGGTCATAGGGGCTCATGGAGCCGGACAGCATGACCTTCATCGTGTCCGCGATGAAGTCGAGGGCGTGGTGGTTGTTCAAAACGCCGGGGTATTTCGTGAAAATGGAGCTTTGGCTGGGGTCGTCCACGTGGGGCTCAACGCCGAGGGGATTTGATTTGGCGAGCTTCAGGAGCTCGAAGAGGCAGGAGAGGAGCTCTATGTAGCCCGCTTTGCTGACGCTGGCGCCTTTGATTGCGCGGATTGAGATCTTGATGATGGTTTTCAGTAGGGAGGGGCTAGCAGAGATTAATAGAGAGCCGCCGGCAGCGCCACCGATGATGAGCAACTCGACGGGTTGGAAGAGCACCATGATCTGCCCCCCCTCAAGGAGGAAGCCACCCACGACACTGGCTGTAACAATAATGGCGCCGATAATTGCGAGCATAGCAATGGTCTCTTCGGCAGCCCTCGGGGAGAAATTAAGGTTTTTTACGTGATAATTTATCCATTAAAAACAAATAGTTACAGTGGAGCCTCCGGTGCTTGCCCCAGCCCCGATTCCGTCCAACATTTATACGCATGTAAGTTTATTTTGTTTATAAATGGGGCCTAGAATGACGAAAGTCATGCAAATACGACGACATAGAGTGTCCACATTTGGGGCACGGCCCTTGCTCTATCTCTACTGAGACGAGTGCTGTCGGTTTGACCGTTGTTCGATTGAAGGAGTGTCTTTTCATGCGTAAGCCAAAATCCAAAATATTGATGTTGCAAGCCGCGGTACTCGCCGCCTGCGTGGGCCCCAGCACCTTACTCCTGGCCCAGGTTTCCGCCCCCCTCAGCGAAGAAATGAGCCAAGCCTGCTCTATGGCCATCAGAGCCGGTCAGGATTTGCAGCGGCAAGTTGAACGGCCGTATTTGCAGGAACTGTCGCAATTCCGCGAAGCCAATAGCCGCATCATCCATGGTTTTCTCAACAAACTTGACGCCCAATCCGATCCCAGTGTGATCCGCGAAGCCGCGGCGCTGCTGTCCCGAACCACCCGCCTGGGGGCCGGAGCCTCTGCGCGGATTCGCGAAATAAATGCCATGAGCGAAGCGGCTTCCGCCGCCCACGGGGTTGAGCTAGAGCCCCTCGAGCGCGCCCGTGCCGCTGGCATCGCCGCGCACAGAGAAGCAATGGACCAGGCCCGTGCCCGCAGGGCCGCGACCAGCGTGGTCGTAAGCTCTCTTGGCGAACCCTCGGTTGTAACCTCTGACGGTGGCGTTCCCTACTTTAGCTACACTGGCACGCCGATCTTGTGCCAGGGCTCTAGCACGTACTTTTTTGAAGGAACGACGCTTCCTGAGGCACGCAGGATTTTGAATGAGCGCGCCGCTGAAATCGATCCCAGCGTTGCGGAATTGCAGCGCCAGCTGGATGCTCTCAGTGGCCCCGGTCGTCGCATCCGCACACAGCGTGCGACTTTGGCTGCCAGCATGGCGGGCGCCCGCACGGAACTCACCAGGATCGAATGCTTGTTAGGTAACTTGGCGCCCCTGGGTGCTACGCTAGCTGAAGCGGACACTCATTTGGCCGCTGAAGTGGTGGAGCACGAGACTGCCATTACCGCTCTTGTTGGCGCGGATACCGATTACGCAAAAATGGCGGAGCGTCATCGCAGCGAAGCTAATACCATCAATGCCCGTTTAGCGGAGCTTGCGGATGCTCGCACCAGCATTGACGAAATTTCCCGGGTCCTGAGCCCACTAGTGAATAATCCCGTTCGAGCTGTGTCCGTGGATTTCAACGCCGCCGTTGCATCCGAGTATGGCAACTCTTGCACTTACACCACGGCATCGGAACCCTGGCGCCATATGGTTCACAAGGTGTCTCTGCGCGGTAGTCACGTCTTTGTAGATCGTCGCTTATTCACGGGCCCCGCCGTTAACTGCACCGCCGATGTGCCCAGTGCCACGAGCTCACTGCCTGGCATTTCTAGCACTGAGATGAATGGCACCCAAATCCGCGTGTGCAATGGCCTCCCCACCACGGACAGCGGCTCCCGCGCGCATCATCCCGAGTTCAGAGGTTACCGCGTGTGCTCCAGCTTGGATCTGGGGAACTCCGATCGCTCCCTCACCCACGAAGTGGAATATCTCGATGGTTCCAATCGAGTCATCGATGTGGTCGCCTCCCAGATCACTGACTCCTGCCGCGAGTTCTACAACCACTGGCGCGATGGCATCGAAAGCCTCCGCGGCGTTGCCCCACCCCACGTCATTCAACCCGTCGATGACAGCCGCACCGAGGGAGGCGCGGACTTCCCCGAGCTCCTGCGCCGCCTGGACCGTATCGATGCGGTGCTGAGCCCCGAGTCTGTGGAGGCCCCAGCTGCTCCTGCCGCGGCGGAAGGCGCTGCGGAAGCCCCGACTGAGGCCCCCGTCGCTGCTGAGTGATCATTTTTTTGAGACCCATTTCTCTGCTATGGTGTCGTCGTGAACTTAAAGAGCGCCATCGCTGCCATCGAAGAGCACGGCATGTTGCTGGTTTTCCCCATGGGTAACCGCCCTGAGCCCCAATCCTTGTGGTCCGTGACCTACCCGCGCAGCAAGATGCGGTGGGAGTGGGACGATGATGGGGATGGTCGCGTGGCCAAGCTCTGGCATCTACGGGCGGACCTCTCTGCTTCTGGTGAGGTGGTCTACACCAAGTGGTATCAAGGCCGGGCCACGGTGTTTTCGCGCAAGGCCTTCACCGCTCTCCTTGCGGGCTACGTGGTTGGGGGTACCAGGGGCTTGAGCACCCAGGCTCGTGACATTCTGGACATCCTCATTGCCGATTCACCCCAATCGACCAAGGCCCTCCGTCGTGAGACGGGCCTCACGGGACGTCCCAACGAGCGCATCTACGAGCGTGCGCTGAAAGAGCTTTGGACGAGGCTTTTCATCGTAGGTTTTGGGGAGATCGATGAGGGGGCGTTTCCATCTCTCGCCATGGGCGCGACGAAAGTGCTCTTCGAGGACCTCCACACGAAAGCCAGCACCATGGGTGCCGAGGAGGCAGCCGCCGGCCGCGAGGCCCTCTTCAAGTCAGTGCCCTTGGCCCGCAAGTTCTATGAAAAGACCCTGCCCAGCCCAACCGTTGCGCCGCTGGCCAAAGTTCAACAGCAAAAAAAATCCGCGGATCGCGGCTATATCGAGTTCGAGGATCTATAGACCCCCTCGTCGCTACGCAGCGAGCTTGGGCAGGGTAATGACGAAGGTGGTGTTTGCAGCATTGGAGTCAAGGGTGAGCTTTCCACCGTGGGACTCGATGATTCCAAAGGAAATGCTCAAACCCAGCCCAGTCCCTCTACCAAGGGCCTTTGTTGTGAAAAACGGTTGGAAGATTTTTTCCTGATTTTCTTTGGACACGCCAGATCCAGAGTCGATGACTGCGATCTCAATTTGATTTTCTCGAGAGCGACAGTGGATCTTTACCCATTTTTTCTCCGTTTCCAAAACGGCGTCCCTCGCGTTGCTGAGAAGGTTGAGTAAGACCTGCGAAATCTCTACGGGATTGCATAGAACTGAATCGTCAGAACCGTCATTTTCAACTGAGACGCTGATCCCATCCACCCGGAACCTCTCTTGGCAAAGTCCCAAGGTGTCTTCGATGATTTGACTCAGCTTCACCACCTGCCTGGGAAGGTCGCTCCCATTCCGCGAAAATGTCCTCAGTCCTTGGATAATCCTGCTAATGCGGCCAACCGTTTTTATGATCGTATCCAGTCGGTCATTGATCAACCCTCGGTCAAGATTTTCCCCGGCCAAGAGACCCTCGATCTGCTCCGCGGTGATCTGAATAATGGCGAGGGGGGAGTTGATCTCGTGGGCAACGCCCCCCGCCATTTCACCTATGGAGGCCAGCTTAGAGGCCTGTGTGAGTTTGGATTTGTATTCAAAATCAGCTTCCAAACGTGCGCTCTTTTTAGCTACGTCCTCTAGAATCACAGCTGGGAAAAAAAGAGTGCAGGCGATCACGAGAATGACTCCGACGGTAAAACCAGCAAGCAATAATTCAGGTTTTCCATAAGCATACCAATAGTCGAGATTGTGTAAGCCGTTCAGGAACACCGTTATCGATGCGCCCTTTTGCGTGGTGGACAAAGTTTTCCAGCGCTGACCCCAGGTTTTGAAGCTGAAATATAGGGAGGGAAGCCCGGTGGCCAAGCTCACAGGGATGACACCCCAGAGAACATTGAGGTTAAAAAAGTCCGTGAAGAGGGCTGCTAAAAGAGCGCCGCCAAGCAGGGAGAGGAACAGACGACGTGGGAATGGGAGTCCGATGATATCCGCAAGCATCTTGGCAATACCGGAATAGAAGAAAAAACTAATCGAAAAGGCGGCAATTTTTGGGAAAAAGCTCATGTTTGCGGTGACGCCAGAAGCCACAAGCACCCCTGCGACGGCGAGCCACGCAAGGCCCATGTCGCGATAGTAGCGCACGCGGGAGCCTCGCCAGAGGATGATGAAAACCGTTAGGTTGATGAGGAATATGGAAGCGTAGACAAGCAGCAGATATTTAAGTGAGTCCATTGTTGAAGGTTTATAACATGGGCCGAGTGCCGCAATACGGCCCAATCACCGCGT
>CAYHWW010000103.1:0-11793 GCA_964360145.1 uncultured Oligoflexia bacterium
AGGTGGAGATCGGCACTCGCCGGGCCAGCCTGATTGGCGCGGCCCTGGGTATTGACCCAGCTTTCATCCTCTTCCCCGACGGCGCCGAGGGAGCGCTCAAAAAAGAAGTCGAGCGCGTGAGAAAAAAGTCATCCCGGCTCCTGGCCGAGAAGCGAAAGAAGTACGCCGCTTAGCCCTCTCAAAGAGATAAGAAGTTCAAAGGGTGGGTACGGAGGCCAGGCCCCTGATCCGGATAGTGTGTGCCACCAAATAGAGATCGAATGCCGCCGCAGCGGTCGATTCCGCTACGGCGCACCCGGCTCCCGCGACCGCGCCGCCGAGAGCCTGAAATCCTCAAGTGCAGAGTATTCCAAGGAATCATCCAGCGATAATGATTCCGCTGTTGGCACTGCTGTAGAGTAGATGAGCCGAGAGGTGACCCGTCACCGATCATCCTGCATCCCGAGCCTACCCTACGGTGTTGGGGTCGCTACTGGCGGTGAACCGTAGTAGGTCCGCAACGCCCGGATGATGGAAGCAAAGGTCTTGTTGATGATGGCAAAGCCCACGAACTCTGGTTTGCGCTCAGCCAGGACCTTCATCTTCAAGGAGAGATCTTCAAAAGATCCGAGGCTGTCCGGGTCCGTTTCTTGCGGATGGATATGGCCGTAGGCGAAGTGCTCAAGCTCATCAGACAGCTTGTCGATGGCAGCCACGGTCTGATCCGTGCCGAAATCGCCGCCGTCTGAGAAGAGCATGCCGAAGCGGTTGAATTGCTCCCGGGGGTACTCCTGGTAGATTTCTTCCATCTTGCGCACACCGGTGATGATCTGGGTGCCACCTCCGTTAGCGACGGAGAAAAACTGCTTTTCGTTCACCTCTTTCGCATCATCGGAAATGATCACGAAACGCTCTTTGAGGTAGGGATAGCGGGCTCTGAGCACGGCTCGGATATTGGCCATGGAATCAGAGATGATCTTACGGTGTTCCGCGGAGATGCTGCCCGAGTAGTCCCGGGACCAGACAATCACCGCATCCGTGTCCGGGATGGGCTCCCGCTCAACGTCGTAAACCACACGGTCTTCGGGACGGTAATTTCTAAGACCTTGGCGCATGACCCCGATGGGCCTCATGCGGGGCCGACGGCCTTCGAGACGGGCCTGACGGCGTTCCTCGGCCAGGCCGCGCCGGTAAATGCGGCGGGCGGTTTGCGGGTAGTGCATGCGGCCGCCAGGGCGGCGCACGTGACCCGTGAGGACTTCATCGGGTTGCATGGCGTCGCCTTCCGTGGAGCGCATATTGCGGAGCTGGATGGCCTCGGCAAGCATTTCGCCATAGAGCTCGATGGGGACTTCAGCAAAAGCGGGGTCACCGCCCTCGCCCTGGCCTTTGCCCTTACCCGGCTTTTTCTCATCGCCGGGCTCGCCCTCTTCACCCTCGCCGTCGCCATCGCCGCCATCCCCATCGGGGTCTTGACCCGGCACGAAGTCGCCGGGCACCACGGGGCCCCCACCGATGCTGAGATCTTCGTCAGGCATGGTGGCGGTGGTGGACACCGCACTGAGGGTCACGCGATCCACGGGGGTTGGGCTCACGGAGCCGGGGCGAGCCTTGAGGGCTTTTGGATCCAGCTGGAAGGAAGGCACATGGGGGAGCACGCGCACCCGCACGCTGTTGCGCTTCATTTTAATCGGGAACTTGCCCTGCACCGCCAGCTTCAAGCTGCGGTAGAGGCGCACGCCGGCAACGCGCAAATACTCAGTGAGGGCCGCGGGGGCGGTGGGTGTGTGCGTGGTCATGCGAGCGGCTGCATCCACCACGCTGGGGCCCCCCATGCCCGTGAGCAACGCTGACTGGAACTTGGTGAGGTCCTGGGGTGTTTCAGCATTGGGATAGGACAGCTCAAGATCGTACTGGTGGGCCGCGATGGCGGCTTCCAGCTTCTCTTTGATTTTGGCCATGTCCACTTGTTGTGGCTGATCGGGGCTCTGCTGGGCGGTGACCGTCACTTCACCAAAGGTATTGACCGTGACTTGCATGGGGAATGTGAAGGGTGCAGTGGGAACGGGGACGGGAGAAGGGAAGAAAGGGCGGAAAGGGAAGGAAGGACCGTTGTTCCGAACGTCGCTCGGCTGCCACAGAGACGAGCCAATGGTGACCATGCTCACGGGACGATCAAGCATTTTAGCCAGGATATAAAGAGTCTGCCCCATGGAATCGAGCTCCAGGGGGATGTCCCGCACGGGGCGGTGGCGCAGCACGGCGCCGGCGCCATTGGGGCCCTGGAGCTGCACGAGCTCCAGCACAGGGAAATGGTTCTCGTGATTAGCCACGGCGTTGGCGAGGGAGCGCACCACGCGGCGCCAATCCCGAGTCACCACCACATCCATGGGTTTACCCTCGGGCGAATGTTGGCCGGAGGGACGCTGCAAGAAGAGCTGATGCTCACGCACCCACTCTTCATCCAAGGCGTACAGCAGGAAGGTGTAGTCATTGTACTGGGCGTTGAGGCGAATAGCTTCGGCGAGGAACTGGGTGTCCTGCTCCTTGGGCGACAGCGTGCGGATCTCAGGGCGTGCCACGAAGCGCTCCCAGACCCGCAGCCAGGCTTCGGTGCCCAACCAATAGGGGTTGCTGAGACTGGGGCCCTTGGGCCTGCCCTTTGCATCGGTGCCGTAACGAACGGAGGCATTGAGCACGCCGTGGGCCATGGAATGCTCATGGGTGTTGTACGGAGTGTGAGGAAGGTTGAGATACACCGCCATCTCGGCAAAACCCTCGTTCATGATCTTCGTCATGACGGCGGCGCCGATGTGGCGCTGGGACGCTTCGTAAAGCTCGATCATGCGCCGTTGCCAAGCGGGCGCGGTGGCGGGCAGATTTCGTGAGAGCGCCTGAAGAATGCTGCGGGTGGGCGCGGTGAGGTTGCCGTTGGCAAACTGCCCGGGCTCGTCAAAGGTGCCTCGGGTCACGTCCTGGAGGAAATCCAAGGATTTCAGCTTCAAGTGGAACGCGGCGATCTGGTCTTTATCAACCTGCCCCTGAACCTCGCTCATGTAGGTGGCGTACTCGTAGCTTGCCCGCACCGGGTCCGCCTGACGGATGCGGAACAGGGTACTGGTGGCGAAGAAAGTATAGTGGCCCGCCACGTGGGCCAGCACGACTTCGTTCTCGGAGCCGGTGTTCGTGCTGCGAATGAACTGCTGGTGATTGGGCTCCCCGGTGAACACCACTTCAAGGATGCCCGCGGCCTGGCGGGAGGCCTTCAGCACCTGCGCGCCATCAAGGGCGTCCGGGGCGGGGTGACCGCCCGTGAAGGTGATGCCCGCCATGTCGGTGGCGTTGGCCCAACGGATTTCATTGTGGGGCACGACGCCGCCCAGGCTGTGCCAGGCGCCATAGATCTCATCCACCATGCGGGCGTACTGCGCCATCTGCTCCGGGGTGGTGGTACCACTGCCCATGATATGGATGTTGCCCCGTGGCACGGGACAGGGCGCTTCAAGGAGGCTGGCGCAACCACCGCTGCAGCCGCCCTCACCGGCCTGGGCCACGACGCCGTGGCATGCGAAGGTCAACGCGAGTGCGAGCATCATCATAGAGCGGAGCTTCACGATCCACCTCCCGGTGCTGTGGGTGTTTTGGGCTCAAGCCAGGCCTTGCAACGTTCGCCGAAGCCCACCCTGCGAGCCAACCCATCGCCCCCCTCGAAGAAAGGGAAGCCCTCGGCGAGCAAGAGCATGGTTGCCAGATCCTGGGACACCATGAGGCTCGCACGGTCTTCAAAGAGATAATTCTGCACGGGGGGCAACTGGGCCAAGGCCGCATTGGTGGTCACCGCACGCAGAACGCCAGTCATATGCTCGGTGACTCGCCCCCAGGGCATGCGCGCCATGGACTGGTCCAGCACCATGAAGAAGAGACGCATGGCTTCGTAATTGCTCAAGGGGCCCGCGCCCTCTGCATTGATGCTGCGAGCGTCAATTTGAGAGATGAAGCGCACCACGGCACCCACCAGCTCCTCGCCCCCGACGTCAATGAGATCGATGGCATCACTATCCAATTGAGTGAGCCACGCCCTCTGATTGGCGGGGAGCTGCCTCACGTTGGGCACCCGGATATTCTCTGCCAGCAGCGTTTCGAGCACGCCAGCCACTTCATCACTGGTTTGGCGCATCACATCGCCACGAGTGCGGCGGGCAGCACCGGTGCCGCGACCGAGGAACTGGTCATAGGCGCTGGATGCGCGGGATGCACCCATGAAGGGCAGCTCTGTAGCCACGATTTGCTGCTCTAAAGAGTAGGTGTGCATGGCGCGCCGCAACTGAGCCGCTTCATCGAAGCCGGTATAACCCAAGTCCCGTGGCTCCACCCCGAGGGACTCCACGTCCAAGGCTCGCTGCTGGGACAGATGATCATGGAGGGCCTGCATGATGGGAGCGCCCCAGAACTGCTGGCTATCCCGGCCACGGGCAAAACGGTGATCGAGGTAAAGGGAACGCAACAAGATGCGGTAGACATTGCGCCGGAAATTCTCCGCCAAGAAATGAGTCATTGCCACTTTACCGCGGAAATCCCTGCTGCCATCAAGGGTTACGAGCTGCGTGCGGCTCTCGCCAAACTGCTCGATATCCGAGATCGCCTCCACGCCGCTGGCCTCAAACCGCCTGCTGGTACGGCCGACCGCCGCCGCCCCCTCCGCCTCGGTTTCAGGGCGAGGCAGCACGATGAAGGTGGAGCCCGCACGGCTGCGTGCGGGCACGGTGAGGGCATTGGTCGCGGCGGAAAGAAAGCTGCGGGCATCAACCTTGGCAAAATGCGTCGACATGAGCTGCACCGCCGCGTCAGAGACCACGACGAACTTGGAATCGTTTTCCAGAATCGTCTGGGCGGCGCCCCGTGACTTCACCGCCAGCTGGGGCGCTTTGGCTTCCGCGGGAAACTCGCTCAAGTCCACGATGCGGCCGAAACGACGGACGAAGGAACGATCGATATCGTTGGAGCCATCACCGCTGGAAAGCGTCGCCAGGATCTTGTCCATCTCGGTGGCCTCGGCGCTGTCCTTGTTCTTGAACCGATTCAACCGCTCCTGGTTATCCGTGGGGTTCATCGTGATGATGGGAGTGAGGTTTCGCGTGGGATACTCGATGGTGCGGCCGTTGCTGGTGATCGAGTATGTGGGGCTGTCCTGGAAGGAGCGGATTTTTGAAATGAACCGTTGGCGCACGGTGGGTGGCGCCAGGTGCATGTCGTCGAAGACCAGAAAGCCACGGTAACCGTTGGGCAACGCCAAGAACTGGTCGAGGTGCTTCAATGCCTCGGAGAGGGGAATCCCCCCGGAGGTGCGCGGCGTGTTCGCCGTGCTGTCGTCATAAACCCGGGACATGGGCAGGAAGAACACCCAGGCGTCCGCATTGCTGTCCACTGAGGCCTCCATGCGATAGGGCTTCAGCTTCAATACTTCGTAGAGCAGCGTGGTCACTAAGTACGTTTTGCCGGTACCCGACCCACCAATGATGATCATGGAGCTGGAAACGGGCTTGGCGTCATTGCTCTGGAGCTGGCTTAAGATGGTGTTGATGACGTCCCTCTTCAGCTTGGCGTCACCGTAATAGCCCGCCAGATGCCACTGGAACACGGCTTCATCCCCGGGTTTCTGCCCCTCTTCGTGCCGATACAGGATGGAGAGGGGGTCCTGGGGCCCGAGCAGGTTGATGTTCAGGGTCATGGGGAACACTTTGGAGAGCAGCGTCTCAACGGTGGCTCGGCTGAGGACGCGTTCCCGCCTCAATCGGGGATTGGTGGTGAGATCATGCCCCAGAAGATTCAAGACCCTGAGGAACCCTTGATAAATGGGCATGCCATTGGTGGTGCACAGCCTCTCGGTCCTGTTCACAAGATAGCTTGCGAGGGCAAGGCGTGCCTCATCGGAGGTCACCGCTGCGCTCTCTTCGCCTCCTTCCGTCACCAGGTTATTGGCGGAGAAGGTGTAACCGAGGGCGCGGACCTCTGGCCGATCAAAGAGAGAGAGCACGTAACTTTCCCGAGTGGCCCGGGCCAGGGGTTGCAGTCGAACCACCTCGAACTTCTCGGCAAGGGCGAAGGAAGTCTCAAGAGGGGCGCTGGCAAGCATCGCCGTCCAGTCCTCTTCGGTGCCAATGAGCAGGGTGGAGTACGTCGGTGCTTCGTTGCTATCCCTGAAGGCGGGAAGAGGCAGTTGGCGCCCCTCGGTTGCAAGCCAATAGGCCATTGAAGGAGGCGAGGAGCGACTCAGTGTCTCTTCGGACAAAGAGGGGTCACCCGTCATCGTCGAACTGGGACCAGCGATCTGCGACTCTTCAATCATAAAGCCGTCTATGGCACCGCCGTGCATGGTGAGTTTGGGAGCGCCAACCTCCCTCACTGTCTCAATGGAACTCAACAGCACCGGACGGGTGCGACCAGCCCTGCCCTCGTCACGCATGTGAGTGAGCACATTGATGACTTCTTCCTGCAAGCTCGCCCGGCTTTTGTCGAGGTTGTAGAGAGCGAAGTCCGAACGTCGGCTGTTCCAATGGGGCACGGCGTTGCTCTCCCGGGCCCGCAGCGCCATGGAGTAGCCTTCGAAATAGGGTATGAGCTCCGGAGGCACTAAAAGCACGACCCGGCGAGGCCTGCGACTGACGTCCGCCAATTCGTCATGGAGGTCCCGAGCCTGGGGGAAAATGTCATTCTGGTAGTCCGGCATGGCGCGCAGGCGAGCGGCCTGCTCCTGGACCCGGCGATCATGGGACCAAACACGCCAGGCCGCGCCACGGCTGGAGTAGCCCGGGTCCGGCGTGGAGACGCGGTTATATTCATCAAACGTCTGATAACGCTGACGCACGCTGGAGTTGCGGTGATTGGGATACACCATGTAGCCGTTGGTGAGACTCAATAACTCGTAGGTTGCCTCCGTCTCTTCTTTATCCGTCTGCGTGACAAAATAGGATCCGCCCGTTCCGTCAAAACGCAGGCGTGCCTGCACCTCAGGCAACTCCAGGGGCACCTCAGAGAGAGTGTGTTCCACCAACACGTTAACCCCGAGCTCTCCGTCAGCCTCTTGAATGTTGACGACGTATGCGAAGGTCGGACCATCCTTCAATGAAATCACATAGAGCCAATTCAGGGGCAGACGCTGCTCTCCGCGATCCCCCTCGGCCAAGGGAGAAAAGAGCGGGAACGCCCGGAAATAGCGAACGCCTCCAGAAATGTCGAGCCCCCCACCGATGCTGTGAACATCGGCGATTTTTTCATTTTGAAAGGAATTGATCAGCAGCACGGGGTCTACGGCGGTGTTACCCCGTCCGCGACGGTCCAGGAACATGGCCCGCATGCGCAGCTCACCAAATCTATGAACATTGACATTGACCACTTCCTGCACGGCCGGCGCATCACTCAGCGCGCGCCGGGGCGAGGGCTGTTCAACCGGCGCATCGATGATCCGGCCCTTCTTCAAGAGCTTTTCTTCGGAGCCTAATACCTGGTAAACCCCCGTGAGATCGCTGTACCCACCTTGGGTTTCGTAAACACGATATTCGATATGCTGGTCCAAGGGTATGGTCTGCAGCGGCTGAGGGAAGACCACAGCCAGCGCATTTTCTTTAATGGAACCCACCAAATCGATGTGGGGAGTGGTCAGACGATGCACCTGGGTGTAATCACCGCCTTCCGCCACCGTGGTAAACGCATCAAACAGTGGTTGGGCGGGCCCCCGCGGCCAGGAAAGACGGAGGCGAAGCTCCGCGGTGGTGAATGAGCGTTGCGCGACGGTCACTGCCCCTTGCAGCTGCACGCCAAAATCGCTGAGAGCCACCTGATAGGCCATGGTGAGACCCGTGCCATCGGCGAACTGCCAGGACACAAGGAGGGTGTTGCTGTGAGGCACATGTGTCCACGAGATCGCCGTTGGCGCGCTTTGGGGGCTGGACCTGCCCACGGGGCGAAGCAGCTGTGAATCATATGTGTTTTCCGTGTTATCAAGTTTGCCTACGATGTAGAGCCTGCCGTCCTCCATGCGCAGAAGAATGAAAGTGCCGTCATCCAAGGAGACCTCATGGGCCTCCATGCAACCACTGGCGTCACAGGCGGCCCGCCCCGACGCAACGGGGGTGAGGGAGAACAGACCGTCCGCGTGCCATGCACCACCCGGAGCATACACCGCCTCACGGTTACCAGTGATGGGGTCGAAAACGGAAATCAGCGCGAAATCCCTGCTGCGCTGTGGCATGCCGGCATAGGGCAGTTCAGCGACAGAAAGCTCGCCGGTGATGCCATCGATGAGGGGCAGCCTGCGGCGCTGTTCTGCAGTCAGTGCAGCGGCGGAACTGCCACCATTGGCCAGGGCCCGCACCATGTCGCGCCAGCGACGCAGTTGCAGTGGTTCGTTGGGCCCACCACTGACATAGCGGCGGAGCAATGCGGAGGAATACAAAAAAGTGTTGTTGGCCCGTGGCCCCGTTGGCCCCAACTCCCGGCCCATAACCCGTTGAGCCAACTGGGCCGCCGGCAGGAAGTTCCAATCGAGAACCACGGGGCGGAATGCGGGTACGAGCACATCGCTCCGGTTGGCGTCCGACCGCAGGGTGAACGCCAGCGTGATGCCATCACCCTTGGGGGTGGGGGCGCGCAGTGAAACCAGCACGATTTGAGTGCCATCAGAATTGTATCGTTGCTGAATGACCACATCATCCGTTGATAGGATGGGCGGCAATGCCACGGTGGTGCCGTCCACGAGGTCGACGACGGCGAAGGCCCCCTCGCCGAGAACGGCGGTGGTGCCCTCCGCCTCGGGGCGGCTCTTCACCGAGAAGAGATAGAGCTTTCCGTCTACGACCGTGAGCGATTCAAAGCGGTTTGTATGGTTGGAGATGCCTAATTGCTGCAAGATGCCGCCGCGCACGGGCACCGGCATCACCCGGCCAAGCACCGAGGGCAACCAGGTCAAGGCATCGGGCACGGAGGCATCCCGCACGTAGATGCCGGGGACCCGGGCGGAGCTGTCGGCCCCCGCCGTGCCCGACTGCTCTTCAATGACGAGCAAGTAAGGCGTCCCCCCGTGGACGGTGCTGGCCACGGTTTCTTCGAAAGCGGCCAAGGCCGACACAGCGAAAAGCTGCACTGCGGCAATCAAAAGCAACACTCGATCACTACCCTTACGGGGGAACTGCCTCATCATGAATCACCTCATGGAGTAGCGGGAGCGGGCTGAGTAGCCGGCGATGCCCGTACCATCTGAATGGCTTGTGCCGCAGCCGCGGCCGAATAGCCTTTGTGCAAGCGCAGGTAATCCAGAACACCTTGAATAATGGAGCTTTCCGCATCCGTGGGCCTTGTGCGCCCCGAGCCTTCGTCCAGGCTTTGGACGATGCGGTCAATGCGAGTGTCCATGCTGGCCAGACGCGCCTCCACCAGGTATTCGGTCACCGCATTGAGCAGAGGTTCATAGCGGCGTTGCACTTGGTTGCCACCAGCCCGGTCGTTGAAGTGGGACTGCATGCGCACTTCGCGAATATCGAGGTCCTGACCGTTGAGCCGCCGGTAGATCTCTTTGACTCGAGCAAGACGCTCGACGAGGCGGGCACCAGGGTTCCAACGACCGCGGCCAGAGCCATTCAAGCCCTCTTGGGTGAGGTCTTCAAACACCTGATCATAGGTATGCTCAAGGTCAGTGCCGTCGGCACCTACCATGGCCGCCATGAGATCCAGCTTGAGGGCAGGGATGGTCAAACGCTGAGCCACCGCGGTGGCGATGTTGGAGATTTTTGTGCGCTCCACTTCGCTGCCGCCGAAACGCTTGGTCTCAAGGATCTGACGGAGCAACAACGGAGTGACGCTATTGCCGTAACCGGGCTTGCGGGCCTCGATGATGGCGGCGCCCAACCACTCAGATGCTTCCCGGGAGGAAATGCCGAAGCTGCCTTCGCGCAGCCGCCCACTCAGGTTCCAGAACTCCATCAACTGGTCGGCGGAGGGGTTGCCCCGGCCTTCCAGCAGATTAAGACGCTCCACGAAGTCACGATAGAGAGGGGCCGGGACATGATCAGAGGTGATGCCGTACTCAGCAAAGGCTCTCGCAAGGGCCTTATCATCAAAGCTCATGCGGGAAAGAGCAACCACCCGGGACATGAACAGGAGGGAGTGGGGGCTGATGTCGACTTCAGCCACCGCACCATCCGTGGGCCCACCGGCGTCTTCGCCCACGAAGGAGCGATAGCGACCGTCTGGCCCCGACCAGGGTTGAGCGGGGTCTTCAGGGCTCACGATGAAGGTTTCCAGGTTGCCGCGACGGACGGGCACCGCCGTGGCATTGGCATCGCCCAGTGGGACCATCTGCAGCTTGGGCGCTTCATAGGCCAAGATGCGCATGATCTCGTGGGGGCGGATGCTCCAGTTCATCATCATGACCACGCCGCGATCGATGATGGGGGGCGTGTGGGTCTTCGCCTTCTCCATGACCTTGATGTAATCGTCGGTGTTGGATGCCGCCATGAACACGATGTCGAACTCCACGGGCTCGGCACCGTGCAACGAGTAACTCCGAGCCTGAATGGTGTCGAGGAGCGCGTGTTGGAACTCTTCCGAGTTCTTCAGCATTTCGTCAAAGAAGACGATGCCACCGCTGGCGGCAACGATCTGGCCGTATTGCATGGCCAAGGGGTGGGTGGGCGGCAGTTCCGCGGCAAGCCCCATATTGGGTTGCATCATGAGAACACCGAGGTCCACGTTACGGCCTTGGAAGTTGATTTTCACGGAACGACCGTTGGCGCCGCCGATGTCACGGACCACTTGCACGTGGCGCGCGAGGTATTGCATCTCTTGATCAGCGGTGAGGGCGACACCGCCATTCTCGCTGAGACGATAATGGTCGAGGATGGTTTGGCGGATGAACCGCGTGGGCGGGCACATGCTGCGCTTGGGGCGCGGCATGCGGCCGATGGCCCGCATCACTTCAGGAGAAATCTGGTTCATGACCGCTTCACGATAAGGCTCGGGCAAGAGAACCAAAGGTGAGTCATTGAGCGCATCCCGCTTGTTGGGGATTTTGCCCGTGTGCTCATCCGGCAGATAGAGACGGGCAAGCTCAGGGATGGCATCGAGATTAGTGAACTCGAAGGTGTACTTATGAAAACGCTCATCGCTTAAGGTCAGGTTGCCATCCAATGCCAAGATGGTTTCGAAACCCTCAGACTTACCGCTGCCCGGATTGCCGATGGCCAGGGGCACTTTGAGACCGGTCTTGAAGCCGTCTGCTTGCAACTCAAGAAGACCAACAAGGGTTTCGCCCACCCGGGGGTGACCCACGAGTTTACGACCACCGGTAACCGCAAGGCCGTCCGAGAGAGCCATGTATTGGGTGATGGTGCCATTGCCCGTCATGGGGTCCCGCACCGTGCGCATGCCCTGGGATTTGATCTCGTAGAGATAACGCTGCGCAACGCTCATGGCCACAACGGGGCGCAGGGAAGCAAAGGAGTGACCCTCGGCATTGGGAGCGAAAAACTCCGAGAGCGTATATCGCTCCGCGGCAGCTCTCGATGAGGCATCGACGCCCTGCCCCGCAGCGGCGCCACCGGAGTGGAACCGTTCGAGCAAGCCGCGGCAATCATCGGCTGCTGGTGCTTCCACCGCATATGTGTGCTGTGGCGCCCACAGATAGGCAGCGACACAGAAATTCAAGATGACCCCAAGGATGGAACGCGCCCCGTTGCGTGACATCAAAACCCCCTTAAACGTTGATGCACTGGATTAAGAGAGATGATTTAGTGTGTCAACCTGGCGCAGCAATTTCTTTGT
>CAYHWW010000104.1:0-11659 GCA_964360145.1 uncultured Oligoflexia bacterium
GTATAGGCGAGGCCCATGCTCCAGCGGTTGGCCTGGTTTTGCTTCTTGCGCTCCGGTGGTTTGAGCCGGGCCCGGGATTTAGCATCCGGCGGTGGGGGCGGGGGCGCCGGAGCGCCAATGGCGCGGGCCTGCTGGTCCGTCATGGGCTGTTCTGTTGTCACAGGGGGGGTAGGCGGGGCGGTCGGGGCGGGTGTGGTGGGCGTATCCAAGGAAAACTGGGGGGCTGCGGTGGTCTCAGGGGTAGTGGCGGAAGGCACATCATCAAGCCCCAGAGCTTCTTGCTCCTCCACGGACAGAGGCTGTACTTCAGGCAGTGGTTCTGCTGCATGAATGCAATTCGTATAACCAAGTATGGCCAGGGATAAGAGAAGGGACAAACGCATGAGTATAGATTAACTCGATTTACCTCAGGATGAAACCACTAGACGGTACCAGTCGATGCAGATGCGAGGCGCGACGGACTGAGGCGACCAAAGCGGGCTGCTGCCCGCTGCGTGGAGCCGATGGAGGAGCAACGAAGCAGATGCGCGACTGGTACCGTCTAGTGCTCGCCTAGGTAGGCTTTGCGGATCTCGCTGGAATTGAGCAAGTCCTTCGCCGCACCCGCCGCGGCCACATTGCCTGTCTCCAGCACTACGGCGTCATGGGCCACTTCGAGGGCAAGCAGCGCATTTTGCTCCACGAGCAAAATAGTCACGCCGCTCTGGTTGACCTTCACAATGGTTTCGAAAATGCGTTCGATGACTTGGGGCGCGAGGCCCAGGGAGGGCTCGTCCAGGAGGAGCAACTGCGGGCGACTCATAAGGGCGCGGGCCATGGCGAGCATCTGCTGTTCGCCGCCGGAAAGAGTGCCGGCATTTTGCCACAGGCGTTCTTTCAATCTGGGGAAGAGGTCGAACATTTTTTCCATGTCGCTCTTGATGCCAGCTTTGTCGCTACGCAAATAGGCGCCCAGCTCCAGATTTTCCTCAACGGACATGTTGGCAAAAATGCCCCGGCCTTCCGGTGAGTGGCTGATGCCCTTTGCCACGATGCGGTCCGCGGGGATGCCCACCAGGGACTCGCCATGGAAGAGCACTTCGCCCTTGCTGGGCTTCACCAGGCCCGAGATGGCCCGCAGGGTCGTGCTTTTTCCCGCGCCATTGGCGCCAATCAAAGTGACGATGCGGCCAGCACCCACGGTGAAGCTGAGATCATAGAGGGCCTGCACCGCGCCGTAGTGGACGCAGACGTTGCGGAACTCGAGGACTTTCGTGTCGGCTCCCGCGCTCATGTGCGGGCCTCCTTTTTATCTTTAGCTTTGCCGAGGTAGGCCTCGATGACCTTGGGGTCCTGCTGAACTTCCGCGGGCAGGCCGTCGGCGATCTTGAGGCCATAGTCCAGCACCATCACGCGTTGGCTGATGCCCATGACAAGCTTCATGTCGTGTTCGATGAGGAGAATGGTGAGGCCGAAGTCCCGCTGGATTTTCTGGATGGTATCCATGAGGTCCCGCTTCTCCTGGGTGTTCATGCCGGCGGCAGGTTCATCGAGGAAGAGTAGTTTGCAGCCCGTGGCCAAGGCGCGGACGATCTCAAGGCGACGCTGGGCGCCGTAGGGCAGATTGCGAGCCAGATCATGGGCGCGGGTGTCGAGATCCATGATCTTTAGAAGCTTATGGGCCTTCTCGGTGACTTCATCTTCTTCGCGGAGGAAGGAGAGGGTGCGGCTCGCCGTGGCGAAAAGCCCATGCTTTTTATGGACATCGGCGCCGATCTTCACGTTGTCGATGACCGACAGTTCTTTGAAAAGGCGAATGTTCTGAAATGTGCGGGCCACGCCCAGGGCGGTAATCTCATAGGGCTTCAGGCCCGTGATGGTGGTGCCATCGAAGACCACTTGGCCGGTGGTGGGTTTGTAGACGCCGGTGAGGATATTGAAAACCGTGGTTTTGCCAGCGCCGTTGGGGCCGATCATGGCGGTGATCGTGCCCTTCTCCAGCGCAAAGTCCACCTGGCTCACTGCCTTGATGCCACCGAATTGCATGCTGAGGTTGGTCGCTTGTAGGATCATGGTGTGGGCGCCTTTTTCATGCCGGGCTTGTTCTTGAAGCGACGGAAGGGCCCGAAGTCCGTGAGCTCCCTTGTGCCGAAGAAACCATTGGGCCGGAGGAGCATCAGCGAGATGAGGAGCAGCGCGAAGATGATCATGCGCAGGTCCACCTTGGTGATTTCCTGGAGGGGACGCAGCAGTTCTTTCACACCGGTGAGGAAGAGGGCCGCGATGACCGCGCCCGTGGTGCTGCCCATGCCGCCCAGCACCACCATGATGATGTATTCGAAACTCTTATTGAAGTCGAAGCTCTGTGGGTTCATGTAGGTGAGGAAGTGGGCAAAGAGACCGCCAGAAACGCCGGCGAAGAAGGCACCTAAAATGAAAGCCCGCACCTTGGATTGAGTGGTGTTCACGCCCATGGCTTCCGCGGCGATTTCGTCTTCGCGCACGGCGAGGAGGGCACGACCGTGACTCGATGCCATGAGCCTCCGCACAGTGACCACGGTGATGACGCCGATGGCGAGCACCCAGCTGAGGTTCGTCTGTTGGGGGATGCCGGGTAGGCCCCGGGCGCCGCCTACCGCATCCACGTTTAAGATGATGACGCGGATGATTTCACCAAAACCCAGGGTTACGATGGCGAGGTAGTCGCCCTTCAGGCGCAGCGACGGCAAACCCACGACGTAGCCCAGAGCTGCGGCGGCTAAGCCCCCCGCCACCAGGGCGCCGGCGAAAAACAGGTTTTGATAGAGGGCCAGCGGCATGAAGCTGGGCGCTGGCGTGGATACTCCGTAGGTCAAGGACAGGTAGGCCGCCACGTAGCCGCCCACGGCCATGAAGCCTGCATGGCCCATGGAGAACTGGCCCGCAAGCCCGATGACCAGGTTGAGGGACACCGCCATGATCACGTTGATGCAGGCGTAGACGATGATGGAGTAAATGTAGGCGTTGGTGACCATCGGTGCCAGTTGGCCCAGTACGATGGCAGCCGCCAGCGCCAGCACCACTGGTACCACGGAAGAGAGTTGGTTCTTGAAACCCTTCATACCTTCTCCGCGATCTTCTTACCGAAGAGGCCGGTGGGTTTGAACAACAGGATGAGGATGAGGATGGCGAAAGCCAGTGCATCCCGGTAGGTCGATGCCCAATAGCCCACAACCATTTCTTCTGCGAAGCCCATGGTCAGCGCCCCGACAACAGCCCCTGTGACATTGCCAATGCCACCGAACACCGCAGCCACGAAGGCCTTCAGCCCGGGCATGGTACCCATGAGAGGCTCGATCTTGGGATAGGCGAGGCCCACCAAAATGCCGGCGGCCCCCGCCAGCGCCGAGCCCAGCATGAAGGTGAAGCTGATGATGTTGTTCACGGGGATGCCCATGAGCGCTGCTAGGTTGTGATTGAAGCTCACCGCCCGCATGGCGCGGCCCAGCTTGGTGTGGAAAATGATGAAGCGCAGCCCCACCATGAGGATCACGCTGATGACGAAGACCAGGAGTTGGAGGCGGTTGACCTGCAGTCCTCCGAAAGCAAAGGGCTCGCCGGCCACATACAAGGGAGGGAAATACTTGGGGTCGGCGCCAAACAGCAGCTGGCCCAAGTATTGGAGAAGGAGCGATACGCCCACCGCCGTGATCAGCACGTTGATGCGAGGTCGGCTGCGCAGAGGGCGGTAGGCATATCGTTCGATGACATATCCGACAGCCGCACAGAACGTCATGGACCCCACCAGGGCAATGAGCAGGCTGCCCACTCCAGGGTTTTGACTGAGGCCCAACCAGCGGCTCAGGTAATACCCGGAAAAGGCCCCCAGCATGTACACTTCGCCGTGGGCGAAGTTGATGAGCTGAAGGATGCCGAACACCATGGTGTAGCCGAGAGCGATGAGGGCGTAAATAGCCCCCAAACTGAGCCCATTGATGACATGCTGTGCGAACTCGATCATGTGGAGCCCGGAGCGATGGTCTCTTTGTAGACGAAGTTGCCACCCTTGATCTCAATGACCACGGCGGACTTCACGGCGTTGCGATCCGAATCAATGGTGATGACGCCGGTGACGCCAGGGAACTGCTGGGTCGCGGCGAGAGCGTCACGCAGGTCGGCACTGCTCGTGGTCTTGGCGCGCTTCATGGCGTCGAAGAGTACCGCGGCGGCGTCGTAGCCCATGGCTGCAAGGCCATCAGGAATGCGGTTGTACACGCCCTTGAAAGTGGCGATGAACTTTTGCACCCGCTCGCTTTTGTCGTCGGGGGAGTAATGGTTGGAGAAGTAGCTGCCTTCAAGGGCAACGCCCCCGATTTCACGGAGTTTCTCGGAGTCCCAACCATCGCCACCCATGAGAGGCACCTTGATGCCTAACTCCCGGGCCTGGCGGGCGATCAAGCCCACTTCGGTGTAGTAGCCCGGTACGAAGATGGCTTCAGGGTTTTTGCTCTTGATAGCGGTGAGCTGACTCTTGAAGTCGATGTCGTTGGCTGAGTAGGACTGCTCCACGATGACTTCGCCACCCAGCTGTTTAAACGTTTCCGTGAAGAACTTGGAGAGGCCCACGGAGTAGTCGTTTTTGACATCCTTTAAAATGGCGACGCGCTTTACCTTCAAGCTCTGGTGGGCGAACTTCGCCATGACGGCACCTTGGAAGGGGTCAATGAAGCAGACGCGGAAGATGTAATCGCCCTTTTTCGTCACTTCGGGGTTGGTGCTCGACGGCGTCACCATGGGGATCTTGTACATTTGGGCGATGGGGGCCATGGCAAGGCTGCGGGTGCTGGCCACTTCACCCAGGATGGCGCTCACTTTGTCTTGGGTGATGAGCTTGGTTACGCCGGTAGCGGCCTCTTCGGGCTTGCCTTGATCGTCGAGGACGAGGACCCGCACCTTTTTGCCGTTGATGCCGCCAGCGGCGTTGATTTGCTGGATCGCCAGATCGATGCCGTCCCGGGTGCTGGTGCCGAAGGTGGCATCGTTGCCGGTGAGGCTGCCCACTTCGCCGATGAGGATTTCGCCACCGCTGGAGGCAGTCCCCGCGGTGTCCTGCGCTTCTTTTTTAGTACAAGCTGTCAAGCTGAGAATCATTAAAGCTACAAGACCGAGACGCTTCATGAAATTACCCCTATCGACGTGATCGTGAAATTGACGAAGTCAGTGAATTCTTAAACAATCAGTATAACTATGTCCATAGCCTTCGAAAGACTGATCCAAGGGTTCCTCGATTCCGGCAGTAGATCCGGCATGACCGAGAATACGATCCGGAACTACCGGAGCGATCTGCGCTCCCTCATGCAGTTCATCGAGGAGGCTCAGTTTGACTTTCAATCTTTAGGCCTCCAGGAGCTCACCGCTTACCTGACCCACTTGCAGGCCCTGGGGTTGAAGCCCAATTCCCAGCGCCGCAAGATCATGACGGCGAAAACCTTTCTCAAGGCCGTCTCTCACCAGATTGATGTTTCCCTCGTGGGCGCGGAGAAAATCGTGCCGCCGGAGAAAATCGAGAAGCCGCCGCAGCTCGTGCCTCTTGATATCATCGAGCATATCAGAAGTGCGCAGTCAGAGACGCCGCTGGGGTTGCGCAATCGTGCGCTGCTGGGTGTCATGCTGGACACTGGGGCCTTGGTAACGGAAGTGCTCGCGCTGAAGCAAGAAGACATCCATTGGGAGGGTGACCAGGGCGCTCGTCTCACCATCACGGGGGGGCGGTCCCGGGCGGTGCGCGTGAGCCATCGGACGGCGCGGGACGTTTCACGTCTCATCGAGTCCTTGACCGAACGTCACCACGGCGTGTTTTATGGTTATCATAAGGGCGGCCCCCACGCCGAGCGCCTCACCGCCCGTGGGGTGGAAGTGCTTTTTAAGAATTGGTCCAAGCTGCACGACCAGTCGGCACTGAAGCCCCGGGTGATGCGCCATCTCTTCGTGATGGCGTGCTACCGCGAAGGCAAAAGCGAGCCCGAAATTATGGGGCTCCTGGGGCTGCGCACACCATATATCTTCAAAATCTATAGACCGCTGCACCAGGAGGAGATCGCCGCTCATGCCCAACGAGACGCTGAAGCTGCAACTGGAGCGAGCGCGCTTTGAGCGGGCTCTAGAGATCGCGGAGAGCATTGCCGAGCACCATCACCAGCTGTCCACGGCGGAGCTGGCCCGCATGAATAACATCCTCACAGGCAAGAAAGAGGACGTGGATCCGTGGCGCACGGGCCCTGTGACCCTGCAGCTGCCCTCGGGCCGCACTGAGACTCTCGCCATCGTGGCGGACCCCAAGACCGCAGCCCGTGAAAAGCTGCACCTCGCCGCCGAAATCGACGAAACCGGCGATGCCATCGCCGCGGCGGTGCGCATCTATGTTGAGCTCGTGTTGGCCCACGTGTTCGAGGATGCCAATCGCCGCACCGCGGTGCTCGCCGCCCACTACTATTTAAAAAAGAAGGGCCTGCCCGCCAGCGGACTCGCCCTTCACGAGATGACCGTGGGGGATTTGCGGGACGCGGACCAGGTGGCGCTTTTGCGGGCAGGCATCGAGAAGATTTGCGCTGGAGTCATATCCAATTGAGCCGCGCCATCCAAGGCTGATAGAAGGTGCGAAAGGCCTCAAAGGACACGGCTTGCCCTGTGAGCAGCGGCAGCATGAAGAAGAAGAAGGCACCGGCGAGGATGACCACAGCCCAAAGAGCGCGTTCGGCCTTGGCTTCGGTCATGAATTTTCCGAGAGCCAGCGCGATGGCGGGCCCAAACCACAGGCTTGATGGGATCACATAGTAGAAGAACATAAGTTTTCGCGGCGACGGGATCCAGATGAGAAGGGGTATCGCGAAGAAGGCAAGCACCAGGGCTTCTCTGCGGTGAGGAAACCGGCGTCGATGGCGCAACCACGCGGCGATGAGGGTCAGGATAGCAAGCAGCCCAGGCCAGAAGATGAAGGGGTTACCCCCCATGAACACGCAGTGATACTGCGGGGGCTCCACATTCTCTGCTTTACTGAAGGTGTACCACATGGGCCGGTTGAGGGTGAGCCATTGCCACCAGTTGGAGCGGTAGGAATGGGCCTTGTCCGAGGTGCTCTGCAGCCCTCCCAGCATGCGGGATTGGTGATAAGTGTGGAGGTATTGAGGTGGAACCGGCGCCCGCTTCACCATGGCCAGGGGAATGAAGGCACTGGCGTAAACCAGCACGGCGCCCGTCATGGCCACAGCCCACTGTCGAGGCGCGGCTTTGCGGGCAAGCCACATGGCGAGGAGGAGAAAGGGAAGTGCGCTCCACTTACAGGCCATGCCCAGGCCTAAAAGAACGCCGGCGATGGCGGGGCGCTTGGCGCGGGCGGCCACGAGGGTGCCCGCAAGGCCAAAGAAGAGAGAGAAAATATCCAGCATGGCGGTCTTGCTCTGGACGTACCAGGCCATATTGAATCCCACGGTCCAGACTAAAGCGCGAGTGATGGCGGCGCTGAAGCCCAGCTGAAGGCACCAGAGGCGAAATACGGCAAGCACACCCATGCCGAAGAGCACGGCCATGAGGCGCATGGCGGCGAGCTCGTTGAGCCAGTCGAGCTCCACGGTGAACAGCTTCCAGCTCGCTCCCATGATGAGTTTAGCCAGCGGTGGGTGCTCCCAGTTGCGATTGGACTCAAGACTAATGAGCTCTTTTGAGGCAGTGACGTAGTGAAATTCGTCGAAGGCCTCAAGTGGCGGGTTCTTCAGTGTAAATGCGAACAGCAGCGCGAAGAAGAGAAAGGGCAGGGCGTCAGGGAGGCGGGCCCAGATGCTCGCTGCGGATTTCTGGGTTGGTGTCTGCGGGATGGCCATCTCCTTTATTGTGCCCATAGCTGACGTATTTTACCGCAGAGTTCTTGAGGTCCGCTTTGCGTTTGTCGTAGCGAGTGACCATGAGGGGGGAGCTCCAACCCGCCATATGTTGCACCGCCCGGTGTGGGGCGAGGTGGTCCAATGCGTTGGAGACGGCAGTGGCCCGGGCCGAATGGGGCGAAATGCGGTGGGGCACTCCCGCCAGCATGGCGTAGCGTTTGACGATGTAGGCCACGGTATTAGGGTTCAACTCTTTGGTGAAGTCGTTGGTGGAGTTGTTGCGCACGGGGGTGAAGAGGACCTGGTCAACAGCGGGGTCTTTGCGGGCGGCTCGGAGGTACTGATGGATGGCGGCTTCCACGTCTTTGGGCAGGGGTAGGAGGCGTTCTTTATCCCCCTTGCCGCGCACTCTGAGTACGTCGTAGCCCTGCTCGCTGAAGAGATCCGAGGTGCGTAAGCCCACGAGTTCCGAGCGGCGAAGGCCCAAGCGGAAAAGTACGAGGAGGATGGTCCGGTGCATGACACCACTGACGGTGTGGTGGTCCGGCAGCTCCAGCATGCGGCGCACGTAATCGTCGGGGACGTCGCGGGTCGGGGATTCGAGGCTGGTGCGGAAGCTTTTCACGGCCCGCGCCGGGTTATTGGGCAGCACGCCGTTGAGCACGAGCCAATTGAGGAAGCTCTTGATGGTGGCGAGATGGCGGTTGATGCTGATGCGTGAAAGGGGCCTTCCCGTGCGGGGGCTCGTACGGGCTTCCAGCAGCGCGCGGTAGCGCACCAGGGTGTGCACGGTCATGGGGGCGCTGGTTTCTTTGAGATGGGTGAGGAAGTCGATGAGGTCCTTCTCATAGGCGCGGCGGGTGTGGGCGCTGAGCTGCTCTTTGAGGAAGGTTTCGACGAAGGCCCAGAATTCCTGGGAGCCGATGCTTTGCACCGGGGCTGCGGGGGTTGAGGCCTTCAATGCTTCAAAGTGATATATAATGACGTGATTGGCGGCGGCTTCCGGCCCGGGCAGCAGCGGGGTTGCTGAAAACAATAAAAGATGTCGTTGTTTACGGGGCAAGGCCCCGCGTTTCTCCCGCTTCAGCCCCTTTCTTCTAAATAGGGATCTAACCCGTCTCCAAAGCCCCATGGCTCATTCTATTGGCTGATAACATCAATGGCTAGAGATAGTTTACTTAGTTCAAGCATATGAAATTATTCATATATATAATGTATAGCGAATTAAAAAATAAAATGCGCTATACTGAAATTATGAATCTGACCGCGGAACTCATGCGCCGGGCCCTCAGTCGGCTTGATGAATGCTTGTCTCGGGATGTGAGCCTGGTGGTTGGAGGGGGTGGAGCCATGTTGCTCGCATATCAATTCCCTTTGGCTACATCCGATATTGATGCTGTTCCGCGAGGGATGAGCTTGGATGAGATCGATCCCCTTGTGAAACAAGTTGCTCGTGAGCTGGGCTTGGCGCCGGACTGGTTGAATCCATATTTTTCGACATTCACCCACACGTTGCCGCCAAATTATGGGGAGAGGCTTGTTCCCATTTTCGAGGGAAGGCACCTCAGGGCGGATGCCTTATCGAAGGATGACCTACTCATCATGAAATGTTTCGCCCATCGCCAAAAGGATGTGGGGCACGCCAAGGCTCTCATCACCATGGGGGCTGATATCAAGATGGTCGGTGAACACATCGAGTCGCTGCTTCAAAAAAGGATCCCTGGGGCCCAGGATGCGTTGGACTTCCTCGATGACGTCTGTGACCAGATATGAGGGGGCTCCAGCGCATACCATCCGTTGAGCAGCTTGCTGATGCGTATGGTGAATTAATGAGGGCCACGGTTGGTGTTGTTGATACCCCGCGTATCGCGCTGTGGTCCCAGTGGGCGCGCTTTGATCCACGGCTCGCGGAGATTCTCGCGGGGTGGCTCGCGAGGAATTGGCGAAGCGTGGATGCCTTTGATCTCAACGGGGAGATTTTAACCAACCCTTGGCCAGCGGCGCTGGGGGTCATCCTGGAGCAGGTAGGGGCGCTTTTGATCCCAAGGGGCGAGGAGCGTCGCGGCTACAGGCTCTGGCAGCGCGCGGCCCTGCATGGCGTGACCCGGGCTCCTTACGAAATATTTTTTATTGGGACCATGGCCCCGGGGGGCAAGCTCATGAGGAAGGCCGCCGAGGCGCCCCTGCGTTTTTTCTTGAAATGGGGTTACTTCGGCGCGGATTTGTTCGTGAACAAAACGTCGCCATCAACGCGGCGCACCACGGTACCGCGGGAGCAGCGAGCGTCCATTCTCTGGTCTCTTTTTAAGGAGGAACGTCGCATCACTGTTGCCGCCTATCGTCGTGCTCTGGGGGGCGGGGTTTCGTTGCGGCAGGCGGAGTTGGATCTGAAAAATGCCAAAGGCGTACAGGCCCATGGGAATACCCGCGCTCGGACTTACACGAAGCGCGGTGCGTAAGGTCTCCATTGAGCGGTCGCACCGCGCTTTATTAGTGGATAACACTAGTGATAATTAAAGTTATCGCCAGTAACTTGGGTACAGAAATGGCTTGTATAGTGAGCACGCTTATACCAGAATAAAAAGCACGAATGACGCATAAGCTCGTAGAGGGTGCACAGCCCGTAAGGCTTTCAGAAGATGAGAAAAAAGCCATTCTCGGGGCAGTGCAGTCCGCCCTGACGAGCACGGATTGGCGCTGGGATTTGATCGCGCTCTTCGGTTCTCGCGTGGACTTGACGTCTCGGGGGGGGGATATTGATCTCTATGTTCGCGTCCAGGGTGGGGCGCAAGAGACGCTCCCGCAGGTGAAGCGGAATTTAATCACGCTTCTTTGGGATGCCCTGGGAGAGCAGAAGATCGATCTCGTGTTCGACGATCTCTCAGGTAGCTTGGGGGCATTCAAACAGGTCATTGAAAAGGAAATGGTGGTTTTGTGGCGCAAGACCTAAAGCAGTCAATGCTCCAGGAGCAACTTAAAATCATGGATGCGGCAGCAGCGGTTCTGACTGAATCCAAAGAGCGAGTGGAAAAGGTCTTCGCCTCCAAGAAGGCGGTGCTGGATGCGGGCGAGCGTGAGTCCTGTGAAGCTCTGACATCGCGCTTTGCGAGGCTCTGTGACTTCTTGTTTCAAAGGGTCTTTCGCACACTCGATGAAATTGAGCTTCAGTTCGAAGGCACGGCCATTGATCGCTTGAACCGCATGGAGAAAAGAGGCCTGATCACTTCGGCGGCCCTTTGGCGTGAGTTGCGGAACCTGCGCAACGAGATCGCCCATGATTACCTGATTGAGACATCAGATGATGTTTTGAAGCAATCCTTAGCCCAGGCGCCGGAGTTGCTGGATACGGCGGCCCGTGTTCGCCAATACGTGGTGGCTAAGGGATATTCACTGCAAACCTGACGGCTTCACATCGGCGCGGGCCAGGGCCGATGTGATTCAATCCACAAGCAATTCATCAAGATAGCGTCGTAATTCAGGTACAAGGTAAAAGGGCAGGCTGAGAAGCTTCTTTTCCTTATCATAGTGTGGTGGTTCAACATTGATTCTCACCCCGAGGGGCGAGTCATGCTCTTTCATGAACACTTGAAGAGATTTTAGATGCCCGCTCTTTCCGGCCTTTACCTCTATTGGAATGAGGTAGCGCCCCCTCGCCACGAGGTAATCCACTTCAGCTTGGGAACCCTTTTTTTCGCGGAACCAGTAGTGCAACTATGGCATTTCATGATGTGCCCCCATAAACATCAGGTGTTGACCAACCCATTGTTCAGCAAGGCGGCCATCATAAGAGGTCATCCAACGGGTGCTGTCACCCACGTTCGCGA
>CAYHWW010000105.1:0-11543 GCA_964360145.1 uncultured Oligoflexia bacterium
AATTTCAGGCCTTATTCATTTTCACGCTGCGCCCCGAACCGGACAGCAGTGATGTTATTTGCCAATTTTAGGGTCACTTGACCAATCTTTTTAACCGAGCCCTAGGCCCGGAATGCTTTGCAAATCCGAGCGGGTAGGCCTGTATATTCCTTAAGCATCCGCCCAACCGTCCCAACTCCCACACCCGTCTCCCGGGCGATGCGGGCCATGGACCAGGCTTTTGTCGTGGTCAGGCGGAGGAGGCCCGTGAGGGGCCGACGAGCGCTTGACCGATCCCTGCAGCGCCCACCATTTGTCAAGCGGCTCTCCTCACGACGAGCGCATGAAGTCCTTAATTCCCAGCCGCACGCTTCCCCGAGGCCAATAGAAACGCCAAGATGCCTCCGGTAAGTTGGGCAATGATAAAAGGAATCACTCCTGCCGGACCAATCCCACAAAACGTATCGGTGAGCATCCGGGCAACGGTTACCGCTGGATTTGCAAACGAGGTCGAAGAGGTGAACCAGTAAGCCGCCGTCACGTAAGCGGCGATGCTGAGTGGGGCAAATTCAACGTGTTTTCGGCCCGCAAGGGAGATCGTCCCGATCAAACCAAAGGTTGCCACGACCTCTGAAAACCAAAGGTGTGGCTGCGCCCTGTTCTTCGTGGAGAGTTGGAAGATGGCCTCATGGAACATCCCGTGGGCCGCGAGAACGCCCACCACGGCGCCCAGAAACTGAGCTGCCCAGTATGCGAAGAGCGCCTTGCGGCCGAGGCGCCCCCACAGAGCCTCCACGAGACTGACCACCGGGTTGAAATGGGCACCGGAAACCGGCCCTAGGCATTGAATCAACACGAAGAGACCCGCACCGGTCGCCAGCGAGTTCGTCAGTAATGCGATTGCCGTATTTCCGCCAGCCAGGCTTTCACCCATGATTCCAGAGCCGACAACGATAGCTAGTAGAAACGCTGTGCCGACAAACTCAGCTACGACCTTTTGCCTCATAGTTTTTGTTCTTTCTTGAAAGCCACGAGCCTGGCCTTGATTGCATCCCGAGTCCTACGGAACAACTGCAGTTTTTCCTCATGCGAAAGAGCATCGTGGCCCGCTGGATCCTCCAGGGGCCAGTGAAGCTTCTTCGCTTTGGAGATCAAGACAGGACAAACCTCCTCGGCGCAGAGCGTGATCACAAAATCCAGCCCTGAAACAAATGAAGGTGGCAAATCGCCCACTGACTTCGAGGAATGCCCGGAAATGTCGATGCCGACCTCGCTCATCACTTCCATGGCAAGGGGATTGACCATGGATGGCTGAGACCCCGCGCTTTCAATCTGGGCTGCGTCGCCAAATAAGTCTTTTGCAAGCCCTTCGGCAAGCTGACTTCTCGCCGCATTTGCGACGCACATAAAGAGTATTTTCATGACTTAGCCGCAACAGCCTGCTTCAGCGCCCTCAGAGAAGACATCGGCATCAGCCATGTTCTGATACGCCTCCCAGGCGAGCCCGGAGGGGTCTTTTACCCAAGCTTTGCTCGACTCAGCGTAACAGCAGGTCGTTTCACCCTCGTCGTACACGCCAAGATCGGCCTTCTTCAGGCGTTCGGTAATGTCGGTAAGCTCGGACGCGTTCTCGACCTGGATGCCAAGATGATCGACGCCCTGATCCGCCGCACGTGTTGAAATCGCGAAATTCAAACGAGGATCTTCGAGCATCCATTTTGCGTAGTCCTCTTTCAGCTTCGTGGGCTTCTGGCCAAAAAGGGTTGAATAAAACTGGACTGACTTTTCGAGATCACTGACCCCGACGTGGATATGAAAGCGTTTCATCTAGCACTTCCTTTCGTTGCATGTTTTGTTTTTGGATCGAGACTTGCCTTCACGGGCGCAGCAATTTGCCTGCAGGTAGTCGATCAGCCCCTCGATCAAGTCCGCATTCGCGAAATAGGTCAGCGAGCGCCCATTCTTTTTGGACATTACAAGACCGGCCTTGCTCATATGCGAAAGGTGAAAAGAGAGGGTATTATCCGGGATCTTGAGCGTACTCGCGATTTTCCCGGCAATGAGCCCGTCTCGTCCGTACTCAACCAGGAGCTTAAACACCCGCAACCGGGTTTCCTGGGAGAGTGACGAAAAAGCTTCGGCGGCTTCATACATTTCCATAGTTCTAGAATAATAGAAATATAGGATGGTGTCAACTTTTTGCTGCCGACAGCCGCTAAACCCCGATGCCGCGCTTCACGAGATAGTCATCGTAGCCCATGCCGTAGTCCATCACCGCTCCGCCCTGGATCTCGATGACCCGGTTGGCCACGGTTTGGGTGAACTGATGGTCATGGGAAGTGAAAAGCACGGTGCCCGGGAATTTGATGATGGCATCGTTCACTGACGTGATGGACTCCAGGTCGAGATGGTTCGTGGGCTCGTCGAAAAGCAGCACGTTGGCCCCACTCAGCATCATGCGGGACAACATGCAGCGCACCCGCTCGCCACCGGACAGCACGTTGGTTTTTTTCATGGCCTCTTCACCTGAGAAAAGCATGCGGCCCAGGAACCCGCGCACGAAGCTCTCGGACTGATCTTCGGAATACTGGCGCATCCAGTCCACCAGGGTCAGCGGCTTGCCATCAAAATACGGGCCGTTGTCTTTGGGGAAGAAGCTTTGGATGGTAGTCACCCCCCATTGCACCACCCCCGCGTCGGGTTTCATCTCGCCTGCCAGGATCGACAAAAGGGTCGAGCGGGCGATTTCGTCATCACCGGCCAGGGCCACTTTATCGCCCTTATGGATGGTGAAGCTCACGCCGTTGAGCACCTTGGTCCCATCGATGGTTTTTGTGAGGCCATCCACGGTGAGCAGCTGGTTGCCGGCCTCCCGCTCCGGGCGGAAGTGCACGAAGGGATAGCGGCGGGTGGAGGGCATGATGTCCTCGATGTTCAGCTTTTCCAGCATCTTCTTCCGGGACGTCGCTTGCTTGGACTTCGACGCATTGGCACTGAAGCGTGCGATGAAGGTCTTCAGCTCCTCGGCCTTCTCTTTTGTTTTCTTCAGCTTGTCTTGCTGCAGCTTCAAGACGAGCTGGCTCGACTGGTGCCAGAAATCGTAATTGCCCGTATGCAGGGTGATCCGATTGTAGTCGATGTCCGCCATGTGAGTGCAAACGTGATTCAGGAAGTGTCGATCATGGCTCACCACGATGACGGTTTTTTCGTAGGAGGCGAGGAATTCCTCAAGCCAATGGATGGCGGCAATGTCCAAATGGTTGGTGGGTTCGTCGAGGAGCAAGATGTCGGGATTGCCGAAGAGGGTCTGGGCAAGGAGCACTTTCACCTTGTCCGCGCCACTGAGCTCCCGCATGAGTTTGCCGTGGGCCTCCGTGCCCACGCCCACCCCTGTAAGCAAGGTCGCCGCGTCAGAGTCAGCCGTCCACCCCCCCAGGTCGGCGAAGAGCGCCTCGAGCTCGGCGGCCTTGATGCCCTCTTCATCCGTCATCTCGGTCTTGGCGTAGAGGGCGTCTTTTTCGGCCACCAACGAAGAGAGCTGGGGCTGGCCCAACATCACCGTTTTGAGCACTTCCATCTGATCGTACTCGAAATGGTTTTGCTTCAACATCGCCAGACGCTCACCGGGGGTAATGCTCACCGTGCCCGTATTGGGGGAGACCTCGCCGGAGAGGATCTTCAGGAACGTGGACTTGCCCGCGCCGTTGGCGCCAATGAGGCCGTAGCAGTTGCCCGGGACGAACTTGATGTTCACGTCCTCGAAAAGCTTTTTGCTGCCGTAACTCAGGCTGATGTTGGCGGTTGAGATCATAGGCGCGGGTCATACCACTAAATCAATTCACATGCGCGAGAAGCAGTGCAACCCCCAGAAAATTCCGTTATGCACCCCCCATGTCCCAAGAACCTGAGATCAGTGTAGAAGACCTCACCCGCTGCACCGAGGTCCTGGAGTCCGTCGTCTCCAACGACCTGCTCCTTTCCAGCCTCACTGAAGAACAGCGCATCCGCCTCTTCATCGCCGCGGGCAAAGTGGTTTACCCCGACCGCATACAGGTGCGGCGTCGGCAGAAAGCGCTGCGGAAACAAAGACTCAAATCCGTCGACGCCAGCGACCGCGCCGTGCGCGCCGCCACCGCCATGCGCACCCTCCGCCGGGAGTCCGTCTTCACTCCCCCTCCCCGCTCCATCATGCCCCCAGAGCCCATCGGCGAGCTCAAGCGCCCCCGGGATTGCTACGTCTGCAAAAAGACCTTCTCCCAAGTACACTTCTTCTATGATTCCATGTGCCCCCCGTGCGCCGCATTAAATTACGAAAAACGTTTTCAGACAGCCTCCTTGGAGGGCCGCGTTGCCATCATTACGGGGGCACGCCTCAAAATAGGTTATCAATGCGCCCTGCTCATGCTGCGCGCTGGCGCCCGAGTCATCGTCACCACCCGCTTCCCCCATGATGCCGCCATGCGCTTCGCCCGGGAGGCGGATTTCCCAGTCTGGGGCCCTCACCTGCAAGTGTACGGCCTCGACCTGCGCTATTCCCCCAGCGTGGAGGCATTCACTCAGCTCATGGAACGCACCCTGGACCGCCTGGATATCCTCATCAACAACGCCGCCCAAACCGTGCGCCGCCCCCCGGGGTTCTACGCCCACATGACGGAACTGGAGGCAAAACCGCTGCAAGCCCTGCCCGAAGCCGTACACCCTGTTCTGCAGGGCCACGCAACCCTCAGGCTCATGGACCCGGACAACACGGGGGACACCCAGCAGATCACCGACCTCACCTCTACCCACTTCCCGGCGGGGCGCCTGGACGCCGACCTCCAACAGGTCGACCTCCGAAAGATGAACAGCTGGCGCATGACCCTCGCCGACGTGCCTCCGGGGGAAATGCTCGAAGTCCAGCTCGTGAACGCGGTGGCCCCCTTCATCCTGTGCAGCAAACTGAAACCCCTCATGCTGCGGCAGCGCACCAACGAGAAACACATCGTCAATGTCTCGGCAATGGAAGGCAAATTCAACCGCCACACCAAGACGGACAAGCACCCCCATACCAACATGGCCAAGGCGGCGCTGAACATGATGACGCTGACATCAGCTCGCGATTACGCCGCCAGCGGCATCTTCATGAATGCGGTGGACACCGGCTGGGTCACCGACGAGGACCCCATCGAATTCTCCGCCCGTAAGCAGCAAGAGCACGATTTCCAGCCCCCCCTGGACATCGTCGACGGCGCCGCCCGGGTTTGCGACCCCTTCTTCTCGGGGCTCATCACCGGCAAGCACTCTTGGGGTAATTTTTTGAAAGACTATTTCCCCACGGAGTGGTGACGCATCTTCTGCAATGCGGCACGGGCGACCTCGAAGGAAAACCCCCTGCGCACCAGGCCCTGGAAGGCCCGGGCCGCGGCCTTTTGGTCAGTGCCCGCCTGCGGATAGCGCCGCTCCAACACCTGTAATGCGGCGGCGTGCTCATCAAACCCATCCACGCCGTGAACCAGCTCCTTTAAGCCGGCGCGATCCAGGCGCACGCCTTTTTGCGCTAATTTCCGCCTCACCACGCCGGGCCCCTTGCCCCGCCCCAGCTGAGAGCGGGCCACCATGGCGGCATAACGCTCGTCACTGATGTGGCCCCGCCCCACGAAGTCAGCGACGACCTCCTGGGCAATGGCAGCATCAATTTCTTTCCGTCGCAGGTAGCGCTCCATCTCGGAGGCCGAAATCTCACTGCGCCCCAGACGCTTCAGCGCCAGCTCTTGGGCTCGCTTTTTCATCGGGTAGATCTATCCTCTTCTTTTCAGAGAGGATAGATCTACCCGATGCTTCGTAGACTCAAGCTCTTTTTCACCTTCTTCGATAGCCGCTTTGAAGATCTTGATCAGCGCACGTGGAAAACCGCGATCTACCGCGACTTCAGCGCGGGCCTCATCACCGCCATGACCGCCATCCCCATGGGCATGGGTTTCGCCATGGCCTCAGGCCTGCGCCCCGAACAAGGCATCATCGCCGGCGCCGTGGCCTGCATCGTAGGCCGCACTTTCGGTGGCTCCAAGTACCAGGTCTATGGCCCCACGGCGGCTTTCATCCCGCTCCTGTATGGCATGATGCAGAGCTATAATCACAGCTTCCTCGTAGCGGTGTCCTGCATCGCCGGCGTGGCCCTCATGATCCTGGGCCTCACCGGCCAGGGCCGCATCGCGAAATACGTACCTGAATCCATCGTCGTCGGCTTCACCGTGGGCATTGGCATCTCCATCGCCCTGACCAACGTCGGCGATGCCTTTGGCTACAAGGCCGCGCTCGAAGGGGGGTTGCTCCAGAAGCTCTCCGCCCTCGTCTCAAGGTTCGGCGAGTTCAACATCTACGCCCTCATCCTCGCTACGATCACCTTCGTCCTGACCAAGGGGCTCCTGCGCATCTCGATCTACATTCCCGCGCCCCTCATCGGCCTCGGCGTCTCAAGCCTCATCGCGGCCTCAGCGTTCGCCGACAAAGGCATCATTCTGGTGAGGGATAAGTTCGGGTCCATCCCCAATAACTTCTTCGTCTTCACGCCCCCCGCACTGCCCGAAATCACCGTCAAGGTGGGCTTTGACATCGCGTACTATGTCGCGGCCATCGTGTTCATTTCAGGGGTGGAAAGCCTTCTGTGCTCCTCCATGGCGGACAAACTCGCCAACAACAAAAAGACCCCGTTCAACCCAGATAAAGAGTTCTGGGGCCAGGGCCTGGTGCAAATCATCACCCCCCTCATCAATGGTTTCCCGTGCACGGGGGCGCTGGCACGCACCGCCACAAGCATCAAAGCCGGCGCCATGACGCCGCTGGCCGGTTACTTCAAAGGCTTTTTGAAGCTCGCCATGGCCTACTACATCGCGGGCTATCTTGAGCTCATCCCCATGGCCAGCATTGGTGGCATCCTTTTGTGGGTAGCCACCAACATGATCAAGGTGAGCGAAATCAAACACATCCTCAATCGAGGGCGCTTCCACGCCGCACTGATGCTCTACACCGCCATCATGGTGCCCATGACGGACTTCCTCACCGGCGTTCTCTCCGCATTGGCCCTCTACGGCGTGGCTCAGCTGTACATGAACACGACAGATCCTTAATTCACCCGAGGCGCGGTGCTTTCTCCGCCCTTGGCTATGGTGGGGAGCACGATGTCATCGGTGGTGCGCTTCTTTAAGAAGTCTTGGGGGTTCTTCAAGTCAAGAGCCGCCCGCAACACGTCGTCCGCATGCTCCATGAACAGAACCTTCAAGCCGTTGGTGATGTCCTTGGGGATCTTGCGCACGTCAGCGGCATTCTGCTTGGGCACGATGACGGTGGTAACCCCACTCATCTTCGCCGCCAGCATCTTCTCTTTCAATCCGCCGATTTGGAGCACGCGGCCCCTCAGGGTGATCTCACCGGTCATGGCCACATCACGGCGCACCGGGATGCGGGTGAATGCTGATGTGATCACCGTGGCCATGGTGACGCCCGCCGACGGACCATCCTTGGGGATGGACCCCTCCGGCACGTGGATGTGGACGTCATTCTTCTCGAAGAAGTCCTTATCCAAGCCCAGCAGGTCCGAGCGAGACCGCACGTAGGAGAACGCTGCCTGAGCGGACTCTTGCATGACGGAGCCCAGCTGGCCCGTGATGGTGATCTTGCCCTTGCCCGGGAAGATGGTGCACTCGATCTGCAACAAGTCGCCGCCCACCTCGGTCCAGGCTAAGCCGTTGACGAGGCCGATCTCACTCTTGGCCTCGGTGGTGGTGATGTTGAATTTCGGCGGGCCCAGAAGCTCTTCGAGATCCTTCTCGGTGACGTTGAAGGTGGTCGGCGCCTTGAGCTTCGTCACCTTGGCGGCCTTTGTCTTCTTAGTGGCCTTAGCCGGCCTTTCACCATCCGCGGTCAGGGAAATCCCCTGGCGAGCGGAGACGACCTTGCGGGCCACCTTGCGGCACAGGGTGGCACACACGCGCTCCACGTTGCGCACGCCGGATTCTTTCACGTAGTGCTTGATGATGCTCTCCATGGCGTCGTCGCTCACCGTGAGCATTTTATCCGTCAAGCCGTGCTCTTTGATCTGCTTGGGCAGCAGATACTTGCGGGCGATGGCCATCTTCTCGAGATCGGTGTAACCCGACACGTTGATGACTTCCATGCGGTCCAGCAAAGGCCGGGGGATGTTGTGCAACCCGTTGGCCGTGAGGATGAACATGACCTGTGACAGGTCGTAGTCCACCTCAAGGTAGTGGTCACCGAAGTTCTTGTTCTGTTCGGGGTCGAGGACCTCAAGGAGGGCCGCCGAGGGGTCGCCCCGGAAGTCCATGCTCATTTTGTCCACTTCATCGAGGAGCATGACGGGGTTGATGGTGCCCGCCTTTTTCATGCTCTGGATGATCTTGCCAGGCATGGCGCCGACGTAAGTGCGGCGGTGACCGCGGATCTCAGCCTCGTCCCGCACGCCGCCCAGGGAGGTGCGCACGAATTTGCGGCCAATGGCCCGGGCGATGGAGCGAGCAAGAGAGGTCTTACCCACGCCAGGGGGGCCGTTGAAGCAGATGATGGAACCCTTGGCTTCGGTGTTCAAGGAGCGCACCGCGAGATACTCGAGGATGCGCTCTTTCACTTCCTCGAGGCCGTAGTGGTCTTCTTCGAGAATCTCATGGGAGGCCTTGAGGTCGATCTTGTCCTCGGTGGTGTCAGCCCAGGGCAGGCTCACGAGCCAGTCCACGAAATTGCGCACCACGGTGGCTTCCGCAGACATGGGCGACATCATCTTGAGCTTCTTGATCTCGCGCAGGGCTTTCTCAGCGGCTTCTTTGGGCAGCTTCTTGCCCTTCACGGCCTTCTCGAGATTGGCGAGCTCCACCTTGAACTCGTCTTTTTCGCCGAGCTCCTTCTGGATCGCCTGCATCTGTTCGTTGAGATAATACTCTTTTTGGGACTTCTCCATCTGCTTCTTGACGCGGGTGCGGATGCGGCGCTCAACCTGGAGAATTTCCACCTCGCCCTGCATGAGGGAAAGCAGCTTTTCCAAACGACGACCGGCGCTGGAGATCTCGAGGATCTCCTGCTTGTCTTCGAGTTTCAAACTCAAGTGAGCCACGATGATGTCCGCCAAGCGGGAAGGGTCATCGATGCTGGCCACGCTCATCAGCATCTCTGGGGGGATGCGCTTGTTGAGCTTCACGTAGTTTTCAAAAGTAGTCTTAAGAGAGCGAATGAGGCCTTCAGCCTCCACACCCTTCTCCACGGACTCACTCATCTCTTCGACGGTGGCTTCCATGTAACGGTCGTTTTCCGAGAAGTTGAGGATGCGTGCGCGCTTCTTGCCTTCGACGAGCACCTTCACGGTATTGTCGGGAAGCTTAAGGATCTGGAGAATGGAACCCAGCGTGCCCACCGTGTAGATGTCTTTGTCGGTGGGGTTCACCGTGCCCGCTTGCTTCTGAGCCACGAGGAAGAGATCCATCTTTTTTGTCACGGCCTCTTCGAGGGCGTTGATGGATTTTTCCCGGCCCACGAACAGGGGCACCACCATGTGTGGGAAGATGATGACGTCCCGCAATGGCAGAAGGGGAACCAGGTGCTTGGTGGTCTTTTTGTCCTTGGATTCTCTGTCTTTGCTCATGTGCAATCTCCCACGATTACTTGAACATGGGTGCATATTGAAGTCAAACAACCCGCCAGGAATCAGGCAGGAGTTAACCACTCAGAGAAAAAAAATCACTCCCCGTCGGCGCCGGCGCCCTCGATGCTCTCTGGCTCAGAGATGCGGATCTGGTTGGGCGTGGGCGGCTCGGCCATGGGTCTGTTATTTACAGGAGCAAGCTGGAGCGTGCCGAGGCCGCTGGGGCTTCCCCCCCGCCCCGTGCGCATGGGAATGCGACCCGCCGCCCCCGCGGGACGCGTGTCGTTGACCCCTTCACGGGAGAGCGCGGTGGATACCGTGGTGCCGGCGGCCGGTTCGCGCACGCGGCCCGCGGCCACGCAGGCATAGTAGCTGGACATACGGTTCGCAACGTTACGTGCCTCACGGATAGCACGGCGGGCCTTGCTGATTTGACGCAACGCACGTTTCACGTCGGGGCGCTCTTGCAGCTCCTCCGTGCTCAACAGCCGAGTGAGACGGTAAAGCCCCGCCTGCACCCCCGTCAGATTCCTCATGCGCACGGCAAACATCCCCGCCATCTCAGGCGTGGGGCTCATTTCATCCGTGGGCATGATGTCGCCGGCGGGGTGATGATTGACGTGAGCATCGAAGACGGTATTCAGCTGGGAGTAAACTCGCCGGACGGCGAGGCGGCTGGCGGAACCATCCGTGGTGCGCAGGGGTAGCCGTGCGCAAACCTGCTCTAAGAGCCCCGAGCCGCAATGGCCTACAGCGGCGCGGCCAGCACCGGCTTGGAGCACATCGGCGTTGTCGCGGAGCAACGTGCGCAATGTTTTATTCAACTCTCCCTCTTGGGAATAAATCTTTTTCATGAGGACCATGTTCTTGCGAAGCTGCTCCTCGGGGATGCGCGCCACGGTGCCTCGGCACGCGGCACGGGACCCTCTTGCAACGGGGTCGGCATCCTCGCTCGCCGCCGCACCTGCGGCCTTCGTGGGATCCGCGGCATCTTCGATGGGCTGGGCCCAGGAGGCCCCGGGCGTGGCGAAGGTCAGTGAACAAAACAACAGCGCGAGAGTCCTGGACATGAGTCCCCCTTCAATATTTCTAATTGAAGGATAACCCAATCACTCTGCTGACGGAAGACCAGGCAACTTATGCCGACTCGGCTCTGGTTTCGTCTGGGGCCTTAGAGATGATTTTTGGTTTCTCACCTTCGGTGACGCATTCCTTGGTGAAAATGACCCTCTTGGCATCGCCCTTGCCGGGGATGTCGTACATCACCTCGAGCATGCACTGCTCCATGATGGCGCGCAAACCGCGGGCGCCGGTGCCCCGCTTCAACGCTTCTTTCGCGATGGCGTTGATGGCCTCGGGCTCGAACTCCAATTCCACCCCGTCGTACCACATGAGCTTCTGGAACTGCTTCGTAATGGCGTTCTTGGGCTTGGTGAGGATTTCCACCAGCGCGGGCTCATCAAGCTCGTTCAGGGTGGCGATCACGGGCAGGCGGCCAATGAACTCGGGGATGAGACCGAAGCGTATCAAATCCTCGGGCTCCACCTTGCTGATGGTTTCAGAGAACGTGGTGAGCTTCTTCGACTCAACCTTGGCGGACATGCCTAAGCTACGCTTGCCCATGCGGTTGCCAATGACCCTGTCGAGGCCGACGAAAGCGCCGCCCACGATGAAGAGGATATTGGTGGTATCCACCTGAATGTAGTCTTGCTGCGGATGCTTGCGACCGCCCTTTGGGGGTACGGAGGCGATGGTGCCTTCGATGATCTTCAGGAGGGCTTGTTGCACGCCCTCGCCGCTGACGTCGCGGGTCACGCTGGGGCCTTCGCCTTAGCGGGCGATCTTGTCGACTTCGTCGAGGTAGACGATGCCCTTCTCGGCGCGCTCGATGTGGCTCTTGGCGGCGGCCAGCAGGTTCTGGATGATGCTCTAGACGTAC
>CAYHWW010000106.1:0-11529 GCA_964360145.1 uncultured Oligoflexia bacterium
AATCTGACCGAAATCTGAGCGCCAGAACGTGCACTTATTGTTTAACAGACCCTAAAAGATCCCGGCGACCCTCAAAACCCGGGATCGCTGCGGATGCCGTGGATCTCCCGGTGCATCTCAGCAGCCGCGGCACCGAGGTACTTCTCGCAGACTTCAAGGGCACTGGCGTCGGCGATGCGGCCGTAGAGGTGATCACCGCCTCGGCTGTCTTCCATGGCGAGCAAGCGGGACATGAGGGCAAACATGAGGGAGCGGGACAGGGGGCGCTGGGCGATGGCCTCGAGCTTGCTCGGATAAACGCTGTTGCGGAACACGCCTTCTCGGATGTCATTGACCAGCACCGAGGCCTGGGCCGGGGTGAGCACGGAATCCGCTGACTCGATCACGCCGCTCATCACCGCCTCGTGCCAATAATCCCGGCTGCCGGCGAGAAGCTCGCGGATGTCGGCGATGAACTGCTCGTAACCCCGGGCGGCCAGCATGCTGCGGAACAGCTCGCGGCTGAAGGTATGGAAAGAATCCCGCAGGATGCCGCCCCGATAAGGGCCGTGGGCATGGAGGTTGATCTCGGTTTCATAGGCCGTGCGGAGCACGTCGCGCTGGGGGTTTTCAGGGGCCTGCCACCGACCGGCGCTGGCGTAAAACTGCATTTTCTCCAACTCAAAGAAGTAACCCACGGCGTCCAGGACGAACAAGGTGAGGCTCATATTCCCCGCAGTGAGGTGGCTCATAACCGTCACAGCCGCCGCGGCGGGATCATGATTGAGCTCCTTCACGAAACGAACGGCGACTATAGCCTCGAGCTTCGTAAAGCTGAGGTCGCGATAGACGGCTTCCTTCGCCGCTGAAGCCGGGGAAACGGTGAACGCCAAAGCCAATGCCAGCAAGAGGAGGGGGGATTTCATGGGTGAACCCATAGCACCGCCCGGATGACACATCAACCGATTTAATTTATGCAGACTCGACGGAAACGATCTCGGGAATCGCCTCTTTCAAACGGGTCTCAATGCCCATTTTCAGAGTGGCCGTGCTGCTGGGGCAGCCGGCGCAGGAACCTTGGAGATGGAGGTACACCACGCCGTCTTCGAAGCGATCGAAGGTGATGTCGCCACCGTCCATGGCCACCGCCGGGCGGATCTGGTCATCGAGGATCTTACGGATCTTGTCTTCAATCTCAGAGTTGCCGCCAGCGACGCCAGTGGCCGCGAAGAAGTCAGCGTCCACCACGGGCTCGCCCGCGGTGACGTGCTCTTTGATGATGCGGGTGGAGTCGCGGTTCAAAGCTTCCCAATCGCCTGCGTCGCCCTTGGTCACTGTGACGAAATCGCGGCCCACCATGACGCCCGCCACGCCGGGCACGGCGAAGAGTTTCTTCGCCAAAGGCGAACGCTGTGCGTCAGTTTCGTTTTTGAAGTTGGCCGCGCCCGCGGGCAAAAGTTGGCGGTTAACCACGTATTTGAGGGTATTGGGGTTGGGAGTGAACTCCAAAGAAACGAACACCGGGCTTTGAGCTTGGGACATGGTCGAAACCTCCAGGTTTTCTTAAATAGCACAACAAACATCATTTGCTAATGGATGTCTTCGCCCCTCAGAATAAAGGAATGCAGAGGTTCCATAACGCCAGCTTGGCATTTGCTCTGACTCTCGTGGGCTGGGGCGTATCCGCCTTTTTCGCCATGAGTTACACAGTCTACATCATCATAAAACTGTCCCTCTCTTTCTTCACCGCCAACGGCCTTGTCAACCACCCCGAGGTGGCTGAGGCCTTCTACTTCCAGGTTTTCGCGGTGGAGGGGATCTTCTTCTTCATGCTCGTTCTTGGTTTCCTCGGCGTAGGCACCATGGCTTTCATTTTCAGCAACTCCCAGTTCAACTACTTCAAGCGTTTGGGCGACGCCTTGAGTGAATACGCCGAGACCCACACCATGCCCAACCTGAAAAATCTGGGCCCCTTCGGCCGCCATGCAGCGATTTTCATCGAAGTCGTCACCCTCCGCATGGATCGCAAGGGGGACGAGGCCATCCAGTCCAAGCTCACCGAGGCCGCGAAATTCTGGCCCACGCGCCCGCATATCTCCTGGACTGATCAAGCGCAGTTCGCGGCGGTGGCCACTCTGATCGCGGGCTTCTTCAGCATGCTTTCGCTGATTTTTTTCTGGAAAATCACGGATCGCATGGTTGACCTCTCCGGCCAGCTCATCCGCTACAAGGCCGTGACGGGGCCGCTGTTCTTCAATGCTCAAACAGACATCATTACCTTCGTCATGTGGACGATTTTTGCCATCATGAATCTGGCCTTTGCCGTCACTGGCTTCCGTTTCGGCCGCCGCATCTCGCAAGCAAGCTATGCCGTGCTGCGGGACCTACGCCGCTTCATGCAGGGTAACCTTGACCATCGCGTGGTGCTCCGCGGGGATGACCCGGCTCAGGTGATCCTGCCCCAGGTGAACGAAGCCCTCGATCGCTTGGCGGCGCAGATCAAAAGCTGAAATCCGCCGCGGTGATGCTGCCGCCACGGTCGAAGGAGAAGCCGCCGCGCAGCGCCTCTTCGATGGTGAAGTGGAGCGCGCCGCAGGTCGCCCCGGAAGCGAAGGCGAGGAAAAGGCCCTCGTTGTCCGTGAACAGAGTCGCTCTCGCGGCGAGATCACCGCTGCCATTGAAGAGCGCGACATCGAGCTGCACATCAGCAAGGGGTTCCCCCGTGTGGGTGAGCACCTGGCCCCGCAGCAATACGCCTTGCGTGTCTCCACGACTGATGAAAAGCGCCTGCAGAGACTGCACGCGAAAACGGAAATAGCCATCCGCGGGGGAGCCCGGGGGCATGGGCTGGGGATCCGGCGCTCCTGCGGGGAAAGGGGCCGCGGGCTCACGGAGATAGGCGCATTCCCGGGGGCTATCGATGAAGTTCGTAGCGAAGAGCGCGCTGACCACGCCGTAGCCTGTTTCTGAATCGATTCCAGGGGCGGTGGCATCCACGGCACCGCACACCAAAGCGCGGCGCAGATGATCAGTGGAAATTCCTGGAGCTGATTGGCGCAAGAGAGCAGCCACGGCGCTGACCTGGGGCGCGCTGAAGCTGGTGCCGCTATCACAGAGATAAGAACCACCGAAGGCCTCGGGGTTCGCCGCCATGATGGGAATGCCGGGGGCAGCGATGTCCACGAAGGAATTGTAGGTGCTGAAAGCGGCGCGGTTATTGGCTGCATCCACCGCCGCCACCGAGATCACGTTACGGTAAGAGGCGGGGTACTCCGCCTCGTTCAAGCCACCCTCGGAGGCATCGCCACCGTTGCCAGCGGCACCCACGAGCACCATGCCTTGGGCGGTGGCGGTATCCACGGCGCGGAGTTCGGCATAGCTCGCGCCCGCCGCGCCCACGCTGATGTTGGCGATGTGCGCCCCATGCTCGAGGGCCCATTGGAGGCCGGCGATCATGGTGCTCACGGTGCCCTCACCCCGGGAGTCTTGGGTTTTGACTGAAAACAGCCGCACCTGAGGTGCAACGCCCACAAGGCCCTGGCCATTGCGACGGGCGGCGATGACGCTGGCGACGCGGGTGCCGTGGCCATTGTCGTCGGCGCCGCTGGTAAGGTCACCGCTGCCGGAAAGGTTCACGCCACCCATGACAGCGCTGGCCAAGTCAGGATGGGAGTTATCAATACCCGTGTCGAGAACGGCAATGAGGGCGCCGCCCCCTTCGGTACGGGGCCAGGCGAAGGAAGCACGGACCACGCCGAGGAACCATGGTTCCACTTCCCCACTGGGTAGCACGGGATCGCAGCTCAGAGCGCCGCCCCGGATGCGCCGCGGGCGGTCTTCCTCAATGGCGGCCACCGCGGGATGGGCCATGAGGCGAGCGAGGGTGGCACCATCCAGGAAGGCAAAACGGCTCACACCAAAAGACTCAAAGCGGGCGGTGGGCGTGCCCGCTTCAGGGAGAGCCATGCCGGGGCGTGTGGTAACGAGCCACGGGCGTGGGGCTGGCGCCGCGCTGTCACGGCCCGCAGTGGATGATGGGGCGCCCAGCAGAGTCTCCCCCATGGCCGTGGCTTGCTCCCTGAGGGCAAGGTTATCGCCAGCACAGAAGTTCTCCGGCCCAGACCGAGGGCCCTGGGGGCAACCGGCGGTGAGTGCTCCAACGGAAAGGGCTGCAATGACGCGAAGACAGGGGGTCGCCATGGGCCTCGCCCTATCATGGGCGCGCCAAAAGGTACGCCGTTACTTTTTGCGACTCACTGCGTTAAGGCGTTGTTTTTATTGGGTACGAAAAGTTGTTTTGCAAAAAGTAAGGGGTCGCGCATGAATAAATATAACATCTGGCGCTCAGATTTCGGTTTAGATTTGACCGCCACGGAAGGAGCCAAACCGGAAGCGTAGCAGGGCTACGTTGAGGATTTTGCGACTGAGTAGCGGGCAAAGATGACCGGAAGATGAGATGCCAGATGTTATATTTATTCATGCGCGGCCCCTAACGGCGTACCTTTTGGCTTATGACCTTCACACCCCGCATCCGCATCGCCGTCCTGTCCATTGCCACGAGCAGTGGCATCCTGGCTTTGAAGTGGTCCGCCTTTGTCATCACGGGGTCGGCGGCCCTGAAATCCGACGCCCTGGAAGGCATCGTCAACGTGGTGGCCTCCTTTTTCGCCCTGGGGGCCCTCATCTACGCCGAACGGCCCGAAGATGAAGACCACCCCTACGGCCACGGCAAGATCGAGCACTTTTCCTCCGCATTTGAAGGGGGGCTCGTGGCGCTGGCCGCTGCCCTGATTTTGTACGAAGGCATCCTCACCCTGGTGCGCGGCCCGGAAGTGAGGCAGCTCGGCCTGGGTCTCCTCATCAACGGTGCGTCGGGCCTCGCCAATGGCGCGCTGGGATGGTTTTTGCTGCATCAGGGCAGGCGTCTCCGATCCGCGGCACTTCAAGCGGACGGCCATCACATTCTTTCAGACTTCGCCACCACCGTGGCGCTGCTGGCAGGCCTGGGCCTCGCCCAACTCACGGGTTGGCTCTGGCTCGACGGTGCCATCGCCGTCGCCCTGGGGCTGTGGCTCGCGCGCACGGGCTTCATGTTGGTACGCACCTCTTCCGCGGCGCTTTTAGATACCGAAGACCCCGCCCTTGTGGAGTCCCTCGTCGGGGCACTCAATAAACTCGATCGCCCCGACATCATCTCCGTGCACAAACTGCGCACCCTGCGCTCTGGTCGCCACACCCACATCGAGGGCCACATCGTGGTTCCTGAATTCTATACGGTTGCCCAGGCCCATGACTTGGTCGAAGAGCACACCGCTGCCGTGGTGAAGCTGGCCCAGGCTGGCGGAGAGTTCACCGCCCATGTGGACCCCTGCCACCGGACTGCTTGCGCGGGGTGCAAAGTGGCCCCCTGCCCCGTGCGACTCGTGCCCTTGGTCGAACGCCTGCCCTATACGGTGGCGAGCGTGACACGACGCTTGGAACAACACGACGCCTGGAATAGATAAATCTACTTTATTTATGTCCGGGGCATGTTACAGGAGGGGCCTATGACACACCATTTTCCGGTGGTTTGCTCCATTCTTCTAGCCATGGGCTCGGTTGTTTCCGCCCACGCCGTCGGCCCCCAGTTGAATACGGTGGCTGACTTGGCGGCCCTGGAAGCGGCCCACGCCAACGAATCCGCCTTCGATGCTCTGATTCCCCACGTAAATCAAACCATCGGGGCCCTCTTCCAGCGCAGCCGGGACATGCGCGCCACGGGCAAAGACGATGGCGCACGCATCCTCGCCCTCAGTCGCGGCATCCAGAGCCTGACTGTTGAAAGCAAACTCAACGAAGGAACTTTTTCTTTTTACCTCATCAAGCATCTCGCCCTGCTCGTAAGCCATGCTGTAAATCCGCCTCACACCGCAATGACCTCCGTGGCAAACCTCGGCCCTTTCCGCACCGCTGCTCCCCCGGCGGACGCCCCAAGCGACGCGCAGACAGCTCCGCCCCTCAGTGTGGAACTACGGACCCACGCCAGCACATTGGCACTGGCAGCGCAAATTGACGCCCCTGAGCTCGCGGATCTCCTGTGGATGGTGCGCCTCACGGCAGTGCTTGAAGCACGGGGACACATGAACCAGGAGATTGCCTCCATCAAGGATCGGCTGGAGTATGACAGTGGGATAGGCGTACCTGCGGGCTTCGCGCTCGTGCTTACCCCCTTCGCCGCAGGCATCGGCAGCGGTTTATGGACCGGGTACAGCAACTTTGCTGAAGATATTCTGCCCCAGCTTTTGCTGCATCACACGACTATGACAGGCCTCGGCGTTGGCATCGCTGCCTTTGCCGCCACTGTTGTCGCATCCTACCAAATTGGAAGCCGTCTTATCCAGTCCGCCGAAAAACGCCACACCCGAGAACACGCCGCCGACGTGGCTGCCCAGACCGCGGCACAAAACCAAGCCATGGTGAGAAACCTCAACCGCTTCGCAGCCCACCTCCGCAACCGCCTGGGCCCCCAGGCTGAACCCATCGCCGCAGCCATGCTCGGCATGGACCCCGAGGCCATGAATACGGCCGCCTGCCGCATGATGCTGGGCGCAGGCCCCGCCCTGCGGGCCCGGGTGGTCAGCACCGGCGATGAGCAAGAAGCCGCGGAAACCATCGCGGAAACCGCGGAGCAAGCCGTCGCTGCCCGCCAGCACCGCTAGAGACGCGAGAGACGCTGCGCCACAAACGGCAGCAAGTGGCGCCGCGGGTTTAAAAAAGGCGACACATGGCCCCCCGGCCCCCACTCCACGTCGCGGAGCCCCCAATGCTCGATGAGGGCCTGGGAGTTTTCCCGGGAAATAAACCCGTCGCTTTCAAAAAGCTTGAGGCTCACCGCCACCCCTGGCCCGGGCTGGGGATAGCGACGTAAATCCCCCACGGCGGTGAAGACCTCGTGGAGCTTCTGTCGTGCGGCGTCCCTGCTATCCATGCCCCGACTCAACGCCTTCCAATGCACAAGCCCCGAAAATACGCTGTCGCAGAAAATGGGGGCGGGGCTCACACCCACCTGAAAAGCGAAAACCTGCAACGGCCCGGGCGCATGGGCCGCGGTGAGCAGGCTGAGGTAGCCCCCCAGGCTCGCCCCCGCCACCGCAAGGTTCTGGTAGCGATGGCGCCCCCAGCGCAGCAGCGCCAATCCCTCGGCGAGAGCACCGCGCACCAAGTGGAGCTCATCGGCCACGGTGAAGAGCGCGGAACCCAGCTGCCCCGGTCTGGCACGCCGACCATAAAGGGGACTTTCGAGCATCAGGAGATCCACGCCCGCTTCCACCAGGGGCAACCAGACGCGCTCACGGGAGAAGTAGTTCACTTCACCGGTGGCGGCGTAGACGAGGAGCAATGTGCCATTACCAGGGCGACGCCACAGGCGAGCGTGGGCCATCTGAGCGCAATGGGGCAGCTCCTCCGCCAGCGGGGATGGAAACACAGCATCCGCTCGCAGGAGGTCCGTCCCACGGATCAGGTTGGTGCGAAACTGCGGATTCACCGGGGGGCCGTCCGTGCGCACGGTGAGGTCGCCATTCAAAGCGTCCTCGAGCACGGTCTCATCGCCCCAGCCCTCACTGAAATGGGGCCCAAAAGCAGCGATCTTGATGACGAGGGGATCCAGCCAGTGGGGGGATGAAGGGGGCATCTCAAACCTCAATGAGGCGACAAGGGCCTTACGGCTTCATTATTTTCACATCATACTGCTTCATTTTAGCATCCGCTGTCACCAAGGTGAATTTTTCCGATTGGGCCTGAGCAATCAAAAGACGGTCAAAGGGATCCTGGTGGATTTGCGGTAGGCCCGCCGCTCGCGCCGCATGATCGTGTTCGATGTAGAGAGGCAGAAAACGGTGGGCGTAAATAAGCTCCCGGGACAAAGCCATGGGGGACTTGGGGAGCTCCAAACGGCCCAGTGAGGCTTTAATCGCCATTTCCCACGTCACAGCGGCGGAGAGATACACCTGGGTTTCTGATGCTGTAATGGCTTTCAGAGTCTTCGAACTCATCCGCTCAGGTGCCGAAAGCCACCAAATGACCACATGGGTATCGAGAAGAAGTTTCATTTTTTGAAAGGCCGCATCAAGGACGCAGGCAGAGCGGCGTCGAAATCATCACTGACGCGGATCTTCCCTCGATAACGGCCAGGCTTGCGAACGGCCTCCCGCTCATCATACGCCACAAGTCGAGCAACGGGCTTTCCACCCCTGGCAATGATCACATCCTCACCGGAGGCAGCATCGATGAGGAGCTTGGAAAGCTGGGTTTTCGCCTGATGAACAGTAACCTTCTTCATGTTCCAATATTAGACTAAGCACTTAGCTAAGTCAAAACCCCCTGCGGGGGCCCTTAGGGCCTGTTAAACAATAAGTGCCCATTCTGGCATCTCATCTTCCGGCCATCTTTGGCCGCTACTCAGTCGCAAAATCCTCAGCGTAGCCCTGCTACGCTTCCGGTTTGGCTCCTTCCGTGGCGGCCAAATCTGACCGAAATCTGAGCGCCAGAACGTGCACTTATTGTTTAACAGACCCTTAGATGAAGTTCCCGCGCTTGATCTTCTCGAGAATGATCTTCTCGCAACAAGCGGGGTCCCGAGGGTCCACGGAGAAGAAGGCCTGCTGCTCGCAACGACGCTTGTTCTTGAGCAACCACCGCAGGATCTCCGCGAGGCCCTTGTTCTTCTTGTCATGGAAGAAGGGATCGTTTTTCAGCGCGTCGTCGGCTTTTTTCAAAGCCCGCACTTCTTGCGCGTCGTTTTCCTTCACGGGATAGTCGTTCAAGTCGTACTTCTTGATGTCCTCAGGCAACACGCCGAGGAAGCGCACCTCGGGGGCGGAGAAGTCCGAGTTGCGGATCAGCGAGGACGCGGAACCCGCCTTCAACGTGCGGAAGATGTTCTGCATGGTGTAGGCGTCGAGATCCCCGAAGAAAAAGAGGGGGATCTTCAGCTGATCTTGCAAAAGCTTCGCCCACCCGCGCACGGCGTTGGAGGGTACGCCGCCGGCGCCGACGACGATGGCGTTGTGGCGTTTGGTGAAGCCATTGGCCACCAGGGTGTTGGCCGTGCCCTCTGACTCCACGAAGAGGGCGAAGTCCAGCTTGCCCTTGGCCTTCAACGTCAGGTTCTGTGGCTTGTTCTTCGGTTGAAAGGGGCTGGTGCCGAGCTTGGAGAGATCGATGGTGGCGGTCTCGCCGTCGGGCATGGTCTCGGTGACGACGAGATTCTGGGAATAACTCTGGCCGCCGCGGTCGTTGGCGTAGCAGTTCATGTCCTCGCGGTAGATCTCCAGCATCTCGCAAATGAAATCGATGATCTCATCGCTCTCGTCCTGATCGGTGAAGTCCAGGGGCTTCAGCTTGGGGTCGTGCTTCACGGCGCCCTTGCTGATGTAGTACAACTCACGCTTGGTGTTCACCGCACCGGTATCGATGTTGCGCAAAAGCAGCTCAAGCAGGAAAATAGCCCGGCTCATGCGCTGCACGGAACTCACATTCAACTCAGTGGCGACTTTTTTATCGCCGGGGGTGAGGAACCCCACCTTGGAGTTGTAGAGGGCGTTGTCGAGGGAGCACTTGGTGGCCCGGATGACGGGGCGCTTGGCCTTCTCAAGGTCCGAGAGCAGGCGCTCGCAAAGCTCTTTGGAGAGTTTCGGGACGTTGTTGTCCCTGGTTTTAGAAAGTACCGCCATAGTTCACTCCTTCCCGGGCTAATCGGCCCGGGCCTCCCCTGCTTCGTCATCAGGATCCTTCGGTGCTTTTTTCTCGGCGCCCAAGGCGTTTTTAGCATCTTTCAGGTGCTGTTCCGCATCCCGGGCGTCGCGCCCCAGGAGCTTAGCGATGCCTTCTTCCGCTTTTTTCTTCCGGGACTCCGATGCGTTCACGATGCGACAGAGGCCCTCAACCAAGATGGGGCAGAACTGCTCGATGTGACGGAGTTTCTGTTCCAGGTCGGTGGCCCGACTCTCAGCGCGGATGTGGCGCGATAGCTTTTGCCCCGCCTGCATGAGAGCCCGGCGGATTTCTTCGAGCAGATCATCAGAGGAATCAATGGTTTCTTTAGAGGCATTCTTGAACTTGATGAAGGGCGACACCACGGACACGGCGATGACAAAGGGCCCCTGGGGCAGGCTGTTCTTGGGCTGGGCGATGCCATAGGAGCGCCAGTTCACGGTTTCGATGGCGCGCGTGGTCACGCAGCCGGACTTATCGAACTGCAGCGGCACCCGGTTGGCAAAGCGCAACACCTGCACCTGCTCGTCGGCGTCGAGGCCGGAGTGCCGCAAGCGGGCGATGGCCACTTCTACCGCCACGGGCTTGAAATCCACCACGGTGGGCTTGCGGGTGATGACGGAAAAGAAGTCCACTTCGCCCAGGCGATTGACGCTCTTACCCAAAGTGTCTTCGCCGATCATGAACACGGATCGCGTCGACGGCGCCATGAGCGGCGCCTTCTGGATCGCGCTAAAGAGGTTTTTGAAGTCCTCTTCTTTGAGGCTGTCCACGGACTTCGCCATGACGCCCTTGGGGCAGCCCGCGGCGATGATTTCTTTCAGCGTGCCTTCATTGACCCGGGAGTAGGCCCGCTTCAGCCAGTTGCCCACGGTGGTGCGACCGAAGAGGTGGGAGTGGGCAATGAACTCGCCGAGCTTCATGGTGTGGGGATGGGGTTCGGTGGCGTCGGGGATGACGGGACACACCGTGCTCACGCGCTCAATACTGACCGGCTCTTCCACTCCCGCAATTTTGTACCTCAACGTGAGGTGGGGGTTCACCAGCGTCGTGCCCGAAATATAGTTGAGGATTCCTGCTTCGCCGTTGAGCTGGATGCGACCATCGATGAGAAATTCCACGGAGAGGCCATGGGGCTTATTCCAGCTGATGCTGTCTTTATTCTTCACCACGCCGCGGTTATTCTTGATGTCCACCTCGATCATGCAGGAGATGGCCTGACGCATGGTCTTGGTCTTGGAGACGACCTTGGCGCCGCTGGCTGATGTGAGCTGGGCCCAGGTGGTGGCAGCGGAAATGCCGATGCCCTGTTGGCCCCGGGTGCAGCGGCCACGACCGAACTTGCTGGACGCCAGGTACTCGCCAAAAACCTGGGGAAGCTGCTCCATGTCGAGGCCGGGGCCGTTGTCTTCCACCCGGATGCGGATGAGATCAGCGTTCTTCAAGGTGCCGACGCCAGCTTTTTCGATTTCCACCGTGATTTCGGGCAGGATGCCCGCGTCTTCGCAGGCGTCCAGGGAGTTATCCACAGCCTCTTTTAAAGTGGTGAGTACGGCCTTGGTGAGGGAGGAGAAACCCACTTGCTGCAGATTTTTCGAGAAATATTCAGCAGTTGACGCGGAAATGATCTTTTTGGAACTCATTAGGGGGACGATAGACGGCATGCCAACCCTTGTCAAAACATACGGTAGGCCCCTGTAGGCTCGGTCTTTTGCCGCATAGCTTCGTTGTCGTCGTCGCCCGCTCCACGCGGCGGGCAGCAGCCCGTGTATGGACCCACCCTGCGATGCAAGAGAA
>CAYHWW010000107.1:0-11398 GCA_964360145.1 uncultured Oligoflexia bacterium
CGTGGAGCGGGCGACGACGACAACGAAGCAGATGGCCCTTTATCGACGATCTACACGCTAGAACGTGCAGTCCGAGTATCCCGGGGTGTAGGTCGTGGTGGAATCCATGTAGGTGCTCCGGAAGTAGATGCGACCATGGAGGGGCGTCGTATTTGACGTGAAGGACAGAGTGAACTCATAGCGGGTGTTGCTGCCATCACCCCAATGATCCGTGCAGTCGATGGCAGCCTCTGTGGAGGCGTCATTGATGGTCCAAGTGTCAGTATTGATAGTGCAGCTAGCCCCGAGTTGAAATGGTTCCGGTGTGGTGGCGGAAGCCGCTGTCACAACCATCAGAGGAGCACCTGCTTCGTCGCAGAATGCCTGCAGATCAAACTTGTAGCGGTGTTCGCCCACATCGCTGGTGCAGTTCAACGGGATGTCCGTGAAGGCACCACAAGGGAACGCCGTGGTGGGCGTCACATCAATGGGATCAACAGGAGGATTCTGCACCCCCGGGGTGGGACAGCCCGCGGTGAAAGCTGCGAGAACGGCGACAAAAAACACGGAAAAAGTTGAATGATTCATATCAAGACCCTCAGTAGTTAGGGGTTCGATAGAACGATCAACCGGTAGTTACAAGGATTTTGTAATGCTATGCATCAAAACATCGAGAAGACGAGTAATTCGTTCTTGTTTATGAGGCAATATGTCTCTGAATGTGACTTGGGATTTTAGAGATCCGAGACCGCTTGTTTCTGTTTCTGCGCGGGTTGGCGCGCGACTGGTGCGATCAAGGCCACGGGTGCCGTGCGACGATCGAGGACCATCAACGCCGTGTGGGCGTTGATCTTGCCACCCGCGGCCACTTTGTCTGCGATGGCGGGTATGGGGTCCACGGCGAGGCGAATGAGCCGTTTCATCTCTTGCGGGGTGAGGTCACGTCTGCGGGATTTCAGCAGGTGGGCAACACCGGTGACGAAGGCGGTGGCTTGGCTGGTGCCGCTCATGTAGGCATATTTGCCACCAGGGACCGTGGAGAGAATGTTCTCACCGGGGGCGGCCACATCGACGGAATTCTTGCCCCAGTTGGAACTGGGGAGCAGCTTATTCTGCACCGTGGTGGCGGCCACGCAGATGATGTTGTCCAGGCGGTAGGCGCAGGGATAGTAGTAGTTGTCGGCGGCATCACCATCGGACTTCTCATTGCCGGCAGCCGCGACGAGGAGCACGCCCTTCTCCCGAGCGCGCTTCAAAGCGACGTACTCGTCCATGGAGAATTCGGGGCCGCCGCCGCTGTAGTTGATGATGTTGGCGCCATGGTCGATGGCGTAACTCAACGCACGGATGGAGTTCCGCAGGTTTTGGGCCCCGCTGGCCTTTTCTGAATAGTATTTCACGGCCATGATGGAGACTTTGTGAACCACACCGCTCACGCCAGCGCCGCGGTTCAAGGCAGCACCGATGATGCCAGCCACGTGGGTGCCGTGACCATGCTCGTCTTTGGGATTGGCCGTGTCCGTGGTGAAATCCCAGCCGTAGGCCCCGGTGGCGGGGTCATGCCAGAGGTTGTGCTTCAAATCGATGTGGTCCGGGTCAATGCCCGTATCGATGACGGCAACCACCACTTCGCGGCTGCCCTCTTCGAGATTCCAGGCCTCCATTGCATGGATATGCGAATTGCCTAAATCGTTCTTGAGTCCCCAGTTCTTCAGTTCGGGGACGGAGGCGGGGTCCCGAAGCTGCATTTGAGGCAGCAGCGGCATGCCCAGCCCCAGGAGCAACATAGGAAGAGCCCCAAAGGTACTCAGTAGATGTAGAACACGGCGTTTCATCATGGGGACCGAACCTCTGACCTGCCTATGAGCAAGGGGAGTGCCAGAGTGATGCTGGGCGTTGTTTTCGAGAAACCTCATTGATTCTCGTAGCCCCCCTCCCCCATGGCCTGTGTCACGCCAGCCAGGGGTGTCCACTCTGTAGACACCTGTCTGGACACAGGCTGTGCGAGACCAGCAGTGAAGCAGAAAAACACCACTCAAAAACATCATAACTGCTTGATTTATAAGCTATTACTAAAATAAAGGGCTTCCGGCATGACCCTTGCTCTCTCTACGGGTGTTGAGGAGATAGAAGCCCTATGAGTACCCCCCGCTTCACACAACCCATGCTGGCCCTTCTGGCCGCCGCTCTGATGTCCACGGCATCCACGGGCTGTGGTGCGCAGAACAATAGCCGCGACTACCGCACCTCGGGTTCCTCCAGCGCCTCCCTTTCAAGCTCCAGCCTCGTGGGCGACTGGGTCTGCCCCACTGTGAACTACAACGTAGTGCCGGTAGCCGGTGCCCTCACCCAAACCATGAGCTTCCGGGTGTGCCGCTCTAGCACTGCGAATTCCAAATTTTTAATCGAAGGCCACAGCGATTCCGCGGAGGTCTGCTTCTTCCCCGCAGCCCGCACCTCGTCGGGCTCCCTGAGCGTTATTGAGTTGCCAAAATGCTATGACGTCAGCCGCGGCCCGGTGGTTGTTGATTTTTCGACCTCAGGCATCAACTACATGCTCGCCGCCACGCGAGCCAACAGCCCTGCCCTCGCCACCTGCATGACGAGCACGTCGTCATGCCCCCCCTACGCCGCGGGCACCCTCCCCTAAACCGCCGACCCGCGGCCCTAAGGGGAAATATCTGCCCCTTTGCGCCAGCGCGCTTTGCCAATGGCAGCGGGATAGTTTCTAATATTCTTGAAGACGACACGGATCGTCGTCTTATCCCGGGGACCGGCTTGACCCGGGGGTTTGCCATGGAAAGGAAACCGCCCATGATTTACGTCAATCAAAAGCAGTTGGATCAGGTGGAATACATCCTCCAGCAATCGGCGCAGGGGCATCATATCCTGTTTGAGAATGATGAGATCCGCCGCGTATTCGAAACGGCGCGACTCACCATCCGCACGGAGTTCGAGCCCAGGCCCCAGCGCAAGCTGGATGGCAAGGGCGAGCCGACGGAGGCGGAGAAACACATTGAGAACCTCATCCTCCAGCCCTCCATCGTGTCCAAGAAAAACTATCTCGAGAATCTGACGCCGGAGATGTTCCAAGACGTGGTGCGGACCTACTTCAGCATCGTCGAGAACAACATCTTCGAAGGCATGGAGTTCAGTCACTAAACCAAGCTCAGAGGCGCAGTATGTCCGTAGGCCCCACGGGAGGATCCTCCAACGATAACGGTGCCGCCGCTAAACGCCGCGCCTTGGAGGAGGAGCGCCAACGGGGGCTCTCCAACGTCGAGGAGCGCTACACCACCGAGCGCTCCGACCTCGAAGCAGCCCGCGCCGACCAGCTGAGGCGGGTGCGTAGCAACCAAGTCGACGAGATCCGCAGGGCCCAGAGCGATGCGGACTACAAAATCTCGGGCGCAAACCAGCAGGCCGATGCCCAACTGCGGAAGTTCCAAAGCGATACCGCGCAGGTCACCTCGGAGGCCGCACGCCAGTACCGCAACAAGGCGGGCGAGCTCGTCAAAACCCAGAAGGAACTGGAGCACCAGGAGCGCACGCTCACCCAGCGCCACATGGACGCCATGCGCACCATCGGCAGTGATCAGGCCAACTCCCAGGCGGTGACCCGGGCCCGCGCCCAGGGGGAAATGGAGGAGCTCACCACCGAGTATGATCGCCGCATCCGCGAGCTCGAAACCAAGGGCCGCCAGGACGAGATCAACACGACGCAGACTTATCGTGCCGAGGTGGAGAAAGCCCGCAATGCGGGGGAAATGGAGCTGAGCGGGCTCAAATCCAATCAGCAACGCATGAAAGAGCAGCTGAGGGAGCAGGAGACCGGCATTCAGGCAGAAGAGCACAAACGCCTGGAGAACCTCCGACACGACAACGAGTTTCGATACCAAGACGAAGAGACCCGGGGCACCAAGGCCATCACTGAAGTGCAGACGAAATCCCAGAAAGCGATTCGCGACACCGCCGCCCACGGCGAACGGGATATCCTGAGCACCCGGGAGCACTACGCCCTTGAGACGCGGGACATCCAGAAGGCCGCGGAAACGAAACTCGCCGACACCAAGGCCTTTGAAGAGCGTGGCCTCTATCAAATCCAGAAAACCTACGGGGACGACAAGCGCCGGGCGGAGGCCACCCACTTCCAGCAGATCAACCTGCTGCGCGAGCGCTCTGATGCCTTGCTCGCCGGCGCGGGGGCTCAGAACGAGGCCACTCGCAAGAAGATCGACGCTGATTACATCAAGACGAGCCAGACGCTGCGCGCGAACCGCGACTTCACGCTCACGCAGGTCAACGAACAGACGAAACAAGCTCTGGCCGGCGTGGCGGCGCGCTCTGACGCCCAGCTCGAAAAGGCCAAGGCAGATAGCGCGGTGGCCATCGAGTCCCACGGCGCGAAGGCATCAGACCCGTTCTACCGCCCCCATAGCCTGAATACTCGTCTCACCGAAAGCGAGGCTGGCTTCCTCGTCGAAGTGGCCATCCCCGAACACGAGAAGGACTCGGTACGGGTGGTGAAGAACAAGAGCAGCATCACGGTGAGCGGCAACCGCCGCTATGAGGGCAAGGCCCGCCTTGAGCCAGGGCACGACATCAGCACCAATTCGTACCAGGCTTATTCGGAGAGCTTTGCCATAGTCGGCCCCGTGAACATGTCCGGCATGTCCCGCACCTATGCCGATGGCAAGGTGAAGGTTTTCATTCCGAAGGTGTAGGCGGCATCCCGACGTGTCGAGGAAAATCAATCGCTGTTGTTGGGGTTCCTGCCCAGCATGCGGGCACACCAACGGGATGTGCCTCGCATTACCGCATGGCCATCTTCGATTCTCAGGCGGTCGTTGCCGTTGGCGTCGGTCACCACCAGGCTCACGTGAGCCCGCTTGCCGTGGATGCCGCCGATGGTACCCCGATCTTGAGTGAAGGCTATGCCGAAGAGCCCCTCCTGGTTGTTGGTGCGGACAGCGCCGATGCCGGGGTAGACCACGGCGCGGCCGGAGCCGAGGTAGTGCTCCATGTTCCGGTGTTCAGCCATCCAGGTGGCAATGGGACGGCGGCCACGGTAGCCACGGAACAATCTCACCAGGAGCATGTCGCTATTCCAAATCTCGTAGACCTCGATGCGGAATTTGGCGGCGTCCGAATGGCGCGAAGGGTCGTCCACGGCCCGGGAGTAGCCGGCGGCCGTGATGAGGAGCTGGGGGTTATGGGAGGGCGCCGTGAATTCTCCCGTAACCGAGTTCCAGGGAGTGCCCTGGGTGCGAATGGCCTCTCTTGCCAGCCGTGTGCTCTGACTATCTTCCATGGCTTGGGTCAATTGCAGCGGGGCTCGGTGACCCGTGAGAAAATACCAGCCCGATGCGGAACTGCGAGAGCCTTGGAATGCATAGGCTTCATTACCCTCAAACAGGACCTCAAGGGCCCATTCATCGCGGGCGGTGGCCATGTAGATGGTGCCAAACCTGGGATTCTCGGGGTTCACCTCCACGATGAATCTGCCGTTTCTTTCCATGTCCCGCAAAAAATGGGTGCCGTACTTCTGCAGGTATTCCTGGGCGGCCTGGGCCGCCATGATTTCCCGTTCTGAGGGGGAGGTGGCAACGGCGAGGAAGGGGATCAGGGCAAGCCAAAACAAGGCGCTGACGCGGACAAAGGTTTTTGTTGTCATGACCCTGGCAACTACCGCAATGCATCGCCTAACTCAATAATAAATATTCTTGTTAGACGACAAAACCCAATATAAACAAGGTTAGTTTGTAATTCAAATGGCGGTCGTGTTAGGAGCCTAAGCCTATGAAACCACCCCAGTTTGCATTCGCCCGGGCTCAGCGTGCTTTGGGTTTGATCACTGTGCTCATGACCGCTTTCACCTTCGATGCCCACGCCGTGAGGCGAAGCGACAAGGACTGCGACGAGGCCCTGAGGCCCCGGGGGGCCTACGTTGCCAGCGTCGAATCGCGCATCATTCGTGATAAGTTTGACTGCACGAGCTGCGACACCAAAGGGGTCACTTCCGTGCTGCGCGCCGGTGAGAAGGTGGAGCGGTGTTCCAGCTGCGGCTCCCCCCGCTCCGAGACTGAAGGGGAGAGCTGGTATCAGGATGGCAAGCGCGACGCCCGGGGCCGCGTCATCGACGCGCAAGCAGTCACCGACGTGGACGGTCTCCGCATCGCCCAGTCCGGCGCGGATTGGTCCTGCACCTATTGTGCTGCGGGGAACCACGCCACCCTCGGCAAGTGCGCCCACTGCGGCGCCGAGCGCGTGGAAGACGCTCCCGCTGTCAGCCCTCGCCGTGAATTGACTACCACCGTGACTCCCCGCCGTGCGGGCCCCAGTTTCCTCCGCCGCGCCATGATCGGCGCCGTCGGCCTTGCTGGTGCGTCGGGCATCGCCAGTAGCGTCTGGTGGGCCCTGATGACCCACGCCGTGGTGGGCCACGTAACCTCCATGCACTGGGAGCACAACGTGGATCGCCAGACCTATGTGGTGGACTCCAACCACAGCGGCTGGGAGAACAGCGTTTACCCCCGCCCCCCCGTGATGCCGGTCAACGGCCACGGCGAATTCCCTGGCGTCTTTGACATTCGCAACGTGCGTCGGGAGCTGCACCACACCGACCACGTCATCGTGGGCCACCACCCGGAACGCTATACGGAGCGCGTGCGGGATCCCGTGGATTCCTGCCACCAGGGCACGTGCACCGTCACCCCGCTGGATAACGGCACCAGCCGTGAAGACTGCCCGACCATTTGCGAAGCCTCCTACCACAACGAGCCTCGCACCCGCATCGTGGACGACTACGCCAATATCCCCGTGTATGCGGACCGCGTGGATTACAGCACCTATGCGTGGGGCGGCGTGGGTTCCATCGACGCCACCGCCCGTGGCGATGCCCCGATGCCAGCGGAATACTCGTCCGGCCACTTGCCCTGGCCCGCCATCGCCCCGGGCCCCGTGGATCGCTTGGTTCCCTCTGAAAGTTACCGCGTCGTGATCAGCTACGAATTCAAAGGCGAGACCCGCACCCATGAAGTGACCCCCGGCGCCGAGGGTGAGTTCCTTGGCTGGCACAGCGGCGACGCCGTTGAGCTGGAAGTGCGCAACATCGGCGGCGTGGCGGAGATGCGCCGCCCCCTCGGTGGTACAGAGCCATAGGGGGTTTTATGAGCTCCCAGGGACTCAAACTGAAAAGGATCTTTCGGAAAGCCGTTGTCGCCGCTTTCCTTTGCCTCTGGAGCGTCTCTGCTCCCGCTGTCACCATCAGCGCCGAGGAGAGGGCCTGTGCCGCGAGCCTCGTGGGTGCCTATGTGAATGCAGAGAGCACGGCAGGGCTGCCACGACTTCAAGAAGCTGAGACAACCCTCTACGGGATGGAATCAGAATATTTTACAACCTTGCCGCGGGTGACCCGTCTTGCCGACCTTGAGACCGCGGTGTGTGTGTTTCCCCCGCGGGCGCTGGATCTCGTCAACCAGCGTGCCACCGTACCGGGCGCCAACTGTTTTAACGCCACCCTCATTTGGTTTCATCCTGAGACAGAGATGGAGTACGTCAGTCAAAGCGATATGGCAGCGATTTTAAGTCGTGACTTCATCGTTCTGCCACCCTCCAGCGTTCTGCAGTTTGGTGACGTGATCGCGGTATGGGGAATGGAGAGCCTTGATCACACCATGGTCCTCATCAGTCCCGAACTCGTGTGGCACAAGGCTTCAAGCGCTAAGAGCGACCCCTACACCTTTGAAAATCTCGTGCAGGCCGTCGCTTTTTACAGAAATTTCTATGCCATGAGCCTCGGTATTCGAGTGACCATGCATCGAATCAAAAGGACGCCCCCCTGAATCCAGCAAGTTTGACTATTTTAGCTATTTTAGCTAAAATATAAACATGGCCTGGAAGCTCAAAACCCTTGAGGAAAACCTGCTCATTGGCTCAACCCTTGTGGAGGGTTCCACCCTCACTGAGAAGGAAGCAAAAGAGGTCCTGGCGGGCCGTACCGTGCAGGGGCATAGCATCCAGGAGGTGCGGGAACTCCTCAATTATCGCACCGCCGTGGAATGGCTCATGGTCCAAGTCAAGGCCACTCCCTATGTCTCGAAGAATCTCACCCTCGATTTCCATGCTCGCCTTTTCCAAGGTTTTCCAGGCGAGCATGGCCGTTGGAAGAGTCAACCCAACTACACCTACCTCAGCACCGGCGCTCGCCACGATTATGCCCCACCCTCTCAAGTGGAGGGGCAGATGGCCCGCTGGATTGACGACTTCAACGACAAGACGGATAGCGACCGGGCGCTGGCACGGGGTGCTGAGCTTTATTATCGTTTCCAGCTCATCCACCCTTTCGCCGATGGCAACGGCCGCATCGGCCGCATTTTGATCTGCTATTGGCTCCACTGGAAGGCCCACCTCGCCTTCACCTTCCGTCTCAAAGATAAAACAGACCATCTCCGCGGGTTGGAGGCCGCCAATGCAGGTCAGATGAAGGCGCTGGAAGACTTTTTCAAGAAGCGCGTCAAGAAGGAGAGTGGTTCGTGAAGGCGCTATCATCCCGGCTCAGTGAAGAACTCATCAGCGATCTCAAAACCGCCGCTGCCAAGGGCCTCTTCGGTAAGATCAGCTTTCAGCACGCCATGGAGTTTCTATTGAGTGATGGTGTGCTACCCGCCTCTCACCTGCCCGTGGATTCTTTCTTGCGCTTGGAAGACTGGGTCCTGGCCTACAGCGCGAACGCAGTGTCCTACACAGCGACGGAACTCAAAAATAAAACCGGCGAGGTGCTCGACCAAGTGCTGTCAGGCAAGACCGTGAAGCTCACTAAGCACGGTAGGCCCTTTGCCGAGATCAAACGCATCGAGGCATAGCGCGCTCAGTAACAGTCGATACTCGCGAAAGAGTCGCAATTATGACTGCGACTGTCGCAAATCGCGTTGGAACCGATGGTTTGAGAACGATCCACGGATCTCTGGACTCTCCATCCCAGCGCCCGAGAATAACTCTTTTGCCGACAAAAGGCATGGGCCGCATCCGCCCCACAGCGCGATTCGAATTCGTAACATAAATCAAGAGGCAACCCGCTGCTATGCAGGGGGTTCACAAATCGACTGCCATGGCAGTCGATGCGGCTAAAGGCGTCACAATTGTGAACTGTGGGTTCACACACCGCTGAATCGCCGAGCGTGATGCTCGACGTGATTTGCTCTCTCTCAACAGACCAGCTCGCAGCTCCGGCATGAAAACCCTGTTGGTAGCAAAATTCGTCTGCAGCGGGTTGTCCGCAGTCCCTGGCGAAATGAAGGCAGAAATCGACTCTATGGTTCCCCTTCATCGGACGCTCGAAATTATCCGCCCGCCCATGAGAAGCGACGACAGTGAGAAGAAGAGCAATAACCCCAGTGAGATATTTCTGCATGATAAACCCCTATGCATCAGTTCTTATTGCGCCCCCTGGGTGCTGACAAGATCTTTCTTGTTTTTGACGCGTAGCGCGGAGTGCTTAATCTAAATACCGCGACAGACAAGTCAACGGCTGATAGAAATCCCCCATGAATACACTTTTTTTACTAACCTTGATCGCTACTGCCACCCTCCCCGCCCATGCGACAGCCTCATCAACCGCAGCAGCACCAGGCACGCAGTATTCCGCCGATCAGATGATCCAGCATGAGAAGACCCACACGGTGGAACTCATCGGCAATGCCAAAATCACTCAGGGCACCCAGACCGTGACTGGAGACAAGATCATCTTCAATCACAAGACCGGGGCCGCAAAAGTCGACGGCAACGCTCGCTACGCTGCCGACAGCATGACCGTGGCCCTGCCAAAGACCGCCGCAGGCAGGCACTAGTGCCGCACTAGCCCGACTTTGTCGCCCCGGACACATGTCAAAAGGTTAGACACCCCGGGATCTCACTGTAAATAGTTTTACTTTATAATGCGTTGTTTTCATTGGTATTTCACGCCCGCCACAAATCCGCAGGGCCCCTCCCCTCCTGGCACTCCAGTTGCTTTAGAGATGCCCTGAGGAGCCCACGCAACATGAACACCCGTAAGATCTTTACCCAACTGAATGCAGCAGCAGACTCAAACCCCATCTCTCTTTCTGAGGTCGCCGCTGCCACCGCGCCCCCCCAGGCGGTCACCGCTGCTCATCCCCGATTCAACCCCAGTCTGGCCCTCACAGATTTGCAGAACGGCATTGACCGCCTGTCTGGCCTCCATGGCCGCCTGTCTCACATGCTCCGGGAGCTCGAAGACCTCGTAGGCACCAAGAGCACGCGTTAAGTGCACGTCGCGGCAGCAATTGCCTGCTTCCGCCTCCACGGCCCCCCGCTATGATGGTGCTATGACCCGCTCTCTTGCTGCGCGCAAGCCCACTGATGAGGCCACCTCCTCTCAGCAGCTCATCGCTGCCATCGACCGCTATTATGCCGATCTCAATCAAGCGGTTCGCGAAGGAACACCCTATTTAGCGGTGCCCATCGACCTCATCCGAGTGGATCGCATCCCCGACGTCGCCCTCTTTCTACCCTCGGAAAACGGCGCCCCCCCCAAGGTGTTCCGCCCCGCTGGCCTCTACATGAGCCAGATCGAGATCGACACCCTCGCGAGCAACGGCGTCACCAGTCTCCTCATCGCCATCTACGACGCCAATCCATTCACCGGCTACGTGGAAGGGGTGCTCACGGAGCTGCCGCCCTCAAGCCACATCGCTGACGAGAAAAAAGTGCAGCTCCTCCGCAGCAATGCCATCAGCGTCATGCAGGATATTTTGAACTCGCCCACCCCCGAGAACATCGAGCGCGGCACGAAGACGGTGACCGGTTTCGTCTATGTCCTCATGAAGGACCCCCGCGCCTATGGCATGCTGCTCTCCCTCTCAAGCCACGATCACTACACGCTCCAACACTCCGTGGGCGTGAGCACCAACGCCATCATCCTTGCTCACAAGCTGGGCATCCAGGATGAGAGGGCCCTCATTGAAGTGGGAGTGGGCGCCCTCATCCACGACATCGGAAAGACCAAGGTGCCCACCGAGATCATCAATAAGAAGGGGCCCCTGGATGAAGCCGAATGGGCCATCATGAAGCAGCACTCCCGCTTCGGCTATGAGCTCATCAAGGATAACCCCAATGTGGGAATGCGCGCCAAGCTCGCCGTGCTCCAACACCATGAAGAGCCCGCGGGCACCGGCTACCCCCTGGGCCTGAAGAGCGAGCAGATCGATCTCTATGCGAAGATCGTCACCTTGGCCGACATCTACAACGCACTCACCACGGATCGGTCCTACTCCACGGCAAAACCACCGTTCGAAGCCTTCAAGTTGATCCGGGATAAGCTTTCACACAAAATTGACCACGCGCTTTTCGAACAGCTGGTGATGATCTACGGCGGGACGAAGCCCAGCAGCTGAGGCTC
>CAYHWW010000108.1:0-3985 GCA_964360145.1 uncultured Oligoflexia bacterium
CCCCGCACCTGCACCTGAACCCACGCCCGTACCAAGCCCCAGTCCTTGCACCAATCCCATTGGTTGCGGTGGACTCATCGTCTGATCCATGGAGCAGAGGCACCCCACGGAAATGGTCTCCCGTGGGGTGCTTCTGCGTTTATAACTGCTGGAATGCCACCTCCCATTTTGCCCGGCATATGACTTGCAGTCTCGTGATCCCATGGCGAATCACATCTTTCTTGACCGTAAACAGGCGGGACGACGCCTCGCATCAAAGCTGAGCGTCCTCGCCGCTGATCAATTCAACACCCTGGTTTTGGCGCTACCGCGGGGCGGCGTACCCGTGGCATTTGAAGTCGCCCAGGCTCTTGACCTCAAACTTGACGTCCTCATCGTGAGAAAAATCGGACATCCTCAACATCCTGAATACGGCATCGGTGCGGTAACGGAAGACGGCACTTACCATATTGATCCTGATGCCGTGGGTACGACGGGGATAGCGACTGAACAACTCAATAAAGTCATTGAGAAAGAAAAACAGGAAGTTCACCGCCGCATCAAGCTCTATCGGAACGGCGCGCCGCTTCCATCGGTAAAAGGTAAAACCGTCATTCTCATCGACGATGGTCTCGCCACTGGCGTTACCGCTCGGATGGGGGCGCGCTTCCTAAAAGCCCAGGGCGCGAAAAGAATCGTTCTCGCTGTTGCTGTTTGCTCCCACAGCACCGCCAACTGGGTTCGCACGGAGGTCGATTACGTTATTTGCTGTGAAGAACCCACACTCTTCACATCCGTCGGGGAGTTCTATAAGCACTTTGAACAAGTCTCGGATGCGGACGTCGTCGAGCTCCTGTCCATCGCCCGAAATGGCGTGGGCAACGCGCAAGCAGCCGAGGAAGTAATCGTGAAGAATGCCATGCCCATGCTCAAGCATGCGGATCTCACGCCCGTCGTTGAGAAATTAAGTGAGTCCCGGATTGTCATGCTGGGCGAATCCACCCATGGCACGCAGGAATTTTATCATCTCCGCAGGCTCATTTCCCAGGATCTTATTGCCAATCATGGATTCAAGTTCATCGCTGTCGAGGGGGACTGGCCTCCCTGCGCTGAATTAAATCTATTCATTCATTCGCAGGAACCAAAGAAGGGCGTCAAAGATGTCCTGACGGGCTTTCACCGTTGGCCAACATGGATGTGGGCCAATACGGAAGTCATGAAACTCATCCTATGGATGAAGAAATACAACCAGGGGAAGACTGCCGATGAGCAGGCCAGCTTCCATGGCCTGGATGTCTATTCGCTGTTCGAGTCCATGGATGAAGCCCTCATGCAACTCAAAAAAATAGACCGCTCCCTCGCTCACCGCGTGAGGATGCTCTATGAGTGTTTTGACCCCTACCAACGTGATGAGAGGGCCTACATCAAATCACTGACCCAGTTCCCGTGGGGGTGTGAGGCCCAGGTTATCGAAGCTCTTCAAGACATCTTAAGGACACGGCTTGAAAACACGCAGGGTAGCGAGAGTAATCTCTTCGATGCGGCCCAGAATGCGCGTATTGCGAGAAACGCCGAGCGCTACTACCGCGCGATGATTCATGGCGATGAAGACTCTTGGAATATACGTGATCATCACATGACAGAGACGCTCAAGCAGCTTCTCGATCACCATGGGCCCACCGCTAAGGCTATCGTGTGGGCCCACAATACTCATATTGGTGATTACCGAGCCACGGACATGGTGAGCGCGGGGCAAGTGAACATCGGTGGCCTGGCCCGGGAACACTGGGGCGAGGACAAAGTGTCCCTCATCGGATTTGGCACCTACCAAGGCAAGGTCACTGCCTCCCACGCATGGGATGGCCCCGTTGAGGAAATGACCGTCCCCCCGGGGCGGCCTCAAAGTTACGAAGCACTCTGTCATGAGGCCTCCCTGCGGTTGGGGTGGGGATCTTATTTCCTTTGGCTGAAGAGCTTGAAGCACCGCGGACTGAGCCAAATCAAGGGCCATCGAGCCATTGGCGTTGTTTACCATCCTCAATCTGAGCGCATGGGGAACTATGTCCCCACATCCCTTTCCCGTCGTTATGATGGATTTGTTTTTGTCGACCAAACCAATGCGCTGACGCCGCTGAAGCAGGCCTTCCTCCGCAAAGAAATCCCAGAAACCTGGCCACAAGGGGTGTGAATATGAAGCTGACCGGTCATACTCCTGGGTATGGCACTGGTTTCCCCCGCTGGCGGGCTCATTTATCATGGCCGGGCGTTGCGTCACCGAAATGGTCTTTGGGCCCCCTTTCGCACCCAGCTTGCACGCTGGCTCGAACACTGGATTCCAAAACCATCGGGACGTCTCGTGCTCGTGGGCCCCAGCGCGGGCCACACGCTGCCATGGCAGTGGCTCGGAAAGTTTGACGAATTATTTATCGTGGAACCAGACCCCTTGGCCCGCGCTTGGCTCGCCATGCGCGCCCGAAGAGCCGGAACCGCTCTTCATTTTATCCAGGGTGAGTCCTGGCTCACGGGAAGCGCCACGGATCTGACGGCCATGACCACCCAAATGCAAAAACTTCATTGCCCGCCCCTGCTCTTCACTAATGTCTTGGGGCAGTTGGCGCTTCTACGGGAGACGTTTCATGATGATAAGCCCTGGCGACGTGCGTTCAATGACGCCATCGCCCCATTGCCATGGGCAAGCTTTCACGACCGTGGCAGCTGCCATGACATCGTGATTCAGACGCCGCAGCCCCCTCCCTGGCAAATCCAGACCCAGAGCGAACTCAGCCTGGTTGATGCCGCCCATGCCTTGGGGTGGCTCCCGCCCCTGGAGGTTGAAGACCATGGTACCGGCGGGCTACTGCCCCCCGGGCCCCGCGGCTACGCCCTCTGGCCCATCACGCCCGATTCTTCCCACCTTATTGAGTGGACCCATGCGAAACTTATTTGGTGAAAAAGAAACAATATAAGATCACGATAACCATCGCGCTACTTTTCGGCGCATCGCATCACTCCGGCGCGGCAATGCCCAAAGCCCCGATCGAATGCCCGGAGCACACACGCCTCGTTGGTGTCGCCCCTCCCCAAGACAACACCGTGGCGTGCGTCAACGATGCCGGCATCAAACAGGGGCCATTTATTATTTGGCACCCCAACGGCAAAACCCACAAAAAAGGCTTCCATCAGGACGGCCAGGTCCAGGGCGGCTATGCTGAGTGGTATGAAGATGGCCGACCCAAAGCCCATGGCCGCTTCGAACGCGGGAAAATGATGGGCACATGGACGCGCTGGTATCCCAGCGGCGGCAAAAAAGAAGAGGGCGCCTGGGATGGCGAAACTCCCCTGGGACCATGGCGTTTTTGGCGCGAGAACGGCCAGCTCTCCGCTGAAGGCAGCTATCATGAGGGGCAGAAGGATTGCGGTTGGACTGAGTACGCCGCCAACGGGAAGAAAAAGGTCTTCTACCCGAAGGGCCGCGGCTGCTTGGATGATTTCCCCAGCGCCATTGGCATTTCATCGATGTTCATCTCGCCGGAAAAGGAAACCACCAATTCCATTTCTGTGGAGTTCTCGTACACCCCCCGCCTCCGCCTCAATCGCCAGTTTCTGTTGCAAGGCAAGGGTAGTCTCATTCCATTTCCTGAGTCGCAGCGCAACTCCTTGCAGCTCATCATGAACTACACCGCCATGTTCCTCTATCATCCAAGCTGGGCGCGCCGTTTTGGCGTAGCTCTCGGCGCGGGGGGCGTGACATGGACCGGGCACGGCACGGGGCCCCAGGGGGAAATCGCGATGTACTTCAATAAGCTTGTGACCGTGGGCTACTCGGCGTGGTTATTGCCCGGCTACTTCACGCACGCCGCCCGCCTGGGTTTTGAGCTCCACATTTAGAGGCTGCCTCAGGGCTGAAAGCTATTGGTGTCGTCCAGGCATTCCTCGCCAAACATGACTTTGTTGCCGGACTCGATGACGTTCTGAATGTAATCGACGAAGTCCGTAGCGCCCTCGT
>CAYHWW010000108.1:3995-5161 GCA_964360145.1 uncultured Oligoflexia bacterium
GCTGAGAGTCGTGGTGGGAACTCGTGAGGGGCACGCCGTGGTTCACAAGACCCATGCCATGGCCCAGCTCGTGAACCAAGGTAGCCTGCTCAATGTAGCGCAAGCTGGGGCTGAAGGGGTTGATGTTCTGAGCCCGCACCACGTCTTTGAAGATGGCGATGATGGAAGTGCCGGTGATCTGCACACCGAGAACGTCAGGCTGGTCGCTGCCGCCTTCGCGGTAGCGGCCTTTCACGAAGAGAATGAAATAGTGGGCTGCGTCCAAAGTGGAACCAGCGGAGCGCTGGGTGTTGGCCACAGCGAGGATATCGTCAATGGTCCACGAAGCGCGGTTCTGGGTGAGCAACGCCTTCATCTGCGTAAGAGTAGTGGGAACGGAAACCGTGGGTACTCGTGCGCGACGGCTGAAGAGGGCATGAATGTTTTCCGCGGCGACGGACCAGAGGGGCTCGCCACTGCGCAGGTTGGAAGTGTAAGGCTCGGCGCCGGGCTCATAGGCCACCTCAACCACGATGTTGGTGACAGAGTCGTAGAGAAAAGAAACGTCTTGCTGGTATTCGCTAGCCGCCGCAGCGCCAGGGCCGTCGGAGGCGCCACCAATGCCCAGGGGGTTGCCGCAGCCCTGAAGCCAGAGGGCTAGGGCAACAAAAAACAGCGCATAGTACCGACTTGCGGCGAGGCTCCTCATGGGTGCTTCTAGAGCAAGGGCGAGACCAATCTATCACACTGAAATTACATAGGAATTAGGAACATCGCTGTACAACTATTTTACAGACAGTAGGCGCCTCTGACACCGTAGATCGTCGAGAAAGGCCAAAAGGTACGCCGTTACTTTTTGGATTACTCGTAGCCGAAAATGTCGGTCTCTTCCATGACCACCCGGGCTGGCGAAGTGCGGTCGATGTGATCCAGGGCTTTTTTCAGAACGGATTTAGCCGCCATGGCAGTAGCCGCCGTTGCGGACACACCGAGCACGCCCCGCTCCAGATCATCAAAGTCCTCCACCTGCGTGGCGGAGACGTTGAAAACCTTGTGGAGATCTTTGGTGAGCTCATGGAGAACCCGCGTCTTTTGACGGAGTTCATCGTTGCCATAAAAATCAAAGATTACCTTAGCCACTGCAATGTACATGATCGGACTCCTGACCGGAGCCGGGGCGGACCCAT
>CAYHWW010000108.1:5261-11353 GCA_964360145.1 uncultured Oligoflexia bacterium
GTGAAGGGAGCCTGCGTAAGGGCGAATACCGCCATGAGAGCAACCATCGAACTGGATACTTTTTGAATCATACGCATTTTATCCCCTCCCAATAAAGGTGTCAGGTGTCTGCGCATATAATTTCATTAATTCAGATCTTCCACAAGGCGTGGGGCTGCATCCGGCAAAAATGGACCACCGCGTCGAGACTCACGTGCGCTTCATCTCTTTGCCATATTCGGGCATCAACCCATGGGGCAGGCTCTCTTGGAGCACGCCCGGCGCGCATTCCACGAACTCGCCCCGCTCCCAAAGCTGCGTCAGGGAGTCAGCCCCCACGTAGGAGAAGCCCGAGCGCATGCCGCCGAGGAAGGGACCCAGCACGTCAGCGACAGAACCACGGCTGTGTACCCTGGTGGCCACGCCCTCGGGGTGGCGGTCTTTGAAGTTGTAACCGTAGTGGCCGCCCTGGGCTTCGGCGGAGGCCATGCCCCGGTAGGTGCCTGACTCCCGTGCCCAAGCAGGCACTTCGTCGGTGCCAGCCAGCAGCTTACCCACCATGATGGCGGAAGCGCCAGCCACGAGGGCCTTCACGGCGTCGCCGCTGTTGCGGATGCCGCCATCAGCGATGACGGGGCACCCCGAAGCCGCGGCAACGCAATCAGCGATGGCAGTCACTTGACCATAGCCCGCGCCGGTGACGATGCGGGTGGTGCACATGCTGCCGGGACCGATGCCCACTTTCAAAACATCCGCGCCCCAGCGCACCAGATCTTCGGCGGCCTCGGGCGTCGCGATGTTGCCGGCGATGAGCACCGGCGTTTTCATGGGCGCGAACTTAGCGCCGGCGATTTTCAAAATGTGGTTCTTCAGCTCGCCGAGGGCGCGCTCCATCATGGTGCTGTGGCCATGGGCCACGTCGAGGCAGAGCACGTTGGCGCCGTCCTCCAAGAGTTTCTTCGCAAAGCTGATCTCGTCAGCGGTGATGCCCACGGCCATGGCGCGGTGGCGCAGGTCTTTGGCTTTCTCCAGCTGGATCAAGCGCTGCTCGGGCTTCAAGTAGCGATGGATGATGCCCATGCCGCCGAGGTTCTCCATGGCGCCGGCCATCTCTATTTCAGTGATGGTGTCCATGTTGGAGGAAATGACGGGCACCGTGAGGACGATGGACCCCAGCTTGGTGGAGAGGTCCACCTTGGAGCGGGTTTCGAGGGCCGTCTTTTTGGGAACGATGAGAACGTCGTCAAAACCGTAGGTCTTCTTGCGGATTTTCATCGATCTCGGTGTTACCCTGGAGTCACTATGACAGGCAAGCCCGTGAGCGCTTCTCGTGTGGAAATGACTGAAATCGTCCTGCCAAGCCATACCAACCAGCTGGGCACCATCTTCGGGGGCCAGATCATGGCCTGGGTGGACATCGCGGGGTCTTTAGCCGCCGGCCGCCACTCCCGGGCGGTTTGCGTGACCGCCAGCATGGATGCCTTCCAATTCGTGAACCCCGTGCCCCTGGGCCATTTCGTGTGCATTTTCGCCTGCGTGAATTGGGCGGGGCGCACCTCCATGGAGGTGGGCGTGCGCGTGAACTCTGAAAACCCGCTCACCGGCGTGCGTACCCACGTGGCCACGAGCTATCTCACTTTTGTGGCGTTGGACCACAACCGCAAGCCCCAGCCTGTTGCGCCAGTGATCACGACAAGCCCCGAAGAAAAGCGGCGCTTCAAAGACGCCGAGCTGCGCCGGGCATCGCGGTTGAAGCTCAAAGAGCAGCTGACCCGCCCCGCCGAGTGAAGGGGTTTGTTACGTTTTCCACGATGTAGGGGGGCACCACGCAACGCAGGGCATACTCCGCGGAATCGAGCGTGCCAGGGCCGATGTCGCCACGGCGCCCATAGAAGACGTCGGCGAGGGCAGAGTCTGATTGAGCTAAAGCAGACCAAAAGTTGATGCTCACCGGACGACCGCGGTGGATGCGATACAGGTTGGGGAGCACTTGGGGTTTGTAGCCCGTGCCTCCAAAATATTCCGAGGCTTCCGTCGTCGCGCCCATGTATCCACGCAGACGAGCAAAGTCTTCGCGGCTCGGGAGTTGAGCGCCAATGCTCTCGCAGTGGCTTGATGCATGCTGCTGATCCATGTAAATGACCCAGTCATCACCGGTTTTCACGACATTGCCCCAGATCATGCCACTAGGGTCGCGCCAAGCTTCGCCCAAGGCGGCGTTGGTCGTATCATGAATAAAAATCGTTTCTTGGCCGTTGGCATCATAAGCGGTGCGGGTGGGGGAGATGAGCGCCTCCTCCAGAGCGGTGATCCGCGCATGCACGCGGGCGCGCAGGCTGCGGCACTGGTCGAGGCCAGCGCAGACGGCCTGAGCACTCGCCACCGAGGCGGTCAGCACCACTCCGGCGAGCAGACCCAATATCGATAGGCCAGCGGCTACTTTCATTTTCACAATCCCCCGTTGCGGTGGGTATCGCACTATTTGCGCGGTTTCACCCATATTCTATGTCAGTCCGAAACCGAGTCCTCGCCCTCCGCCGGCAACCAGTGGCGATCGAACTCCTCTTCGAAGGAGAGCTTCGTCGTATCCACGAGGCGGTCGATGTAGAGTTTGCCGTCCAAGTGGTCGAACTCGTGCTGAAGCACCGTGGAAAGAAAACCTTCCACCACCGTCTCTTGCTTCTTGCCGTGCTGATCCAGGTAGTTCACGCGAATCTTATTGGTGCGAGCGACGAGGCCCCGCAGCCCGGGCACGGAGAGGCAGCCTTCCCAGTAGGAATCTTTCTCGTCAGTGAGGTGCTCGATCTCGGGGTTGATGAAAATGGTGAGGCCGGAGAGCTTCTTGTTCTTGTAGCGGGGGTTTTCCTCAACCTCCACCACGCAGAGACGCACAGAGCGATGCACCTGAGGCGCGGCCAGGCCCAGACCGCGGTATTCCTGCATGGTCTCAATGAGGTCTTGGATGAACTGCTGGAATGCAGGACTGGTGATTTCAGCGGAGTCCACCGCCGGGGCAACTTGACGAAGGATGGGGTGGCCCATGCGGGCGACTTTGAGAATGGCCATGGCTTGGTACTCCTAGCGATGATGCTTATGGATCAGCCAACGGGGACGGTCGCTGGCTTGCGCCCGGGGATGGGCCAGAGCGTGGAGCTCTTGCTCCGTAGCATAGTACGGGTCCGTGGGCCGGGCCGTATTTATCACAACGACCATGTCCTGAGCCATGGTCATCATATGCCAATCCCCCATGCTGTTGCCGGAGACAAGGTGGGGGCTGATGCCTAAATTCTGCTCAATGACCGAGACCTTGTCCTCCCGGTAGGGCAGCGGGTAAAGCCATTGGTCGGTGAGGGGGCCGCGCCCGCCTGCTGCTGGGGCGGTGCGTGCGGCGAGCACTCGATCAGAGGAAATCCCTAGGTCTTTAACCCCTTCGGCCACCACCCACCAAAGGCTTGCGGACACCACCCAGACTTCCACCCCTGCCCGATGAAGCCTCTCGACCAAAGCCATTTGGGGTTCAATCCAAGGGCACGCCTGGCGCCCGTGGTGAGTCCAAAAATCCCGGGCCCAGGCCGCCAGCTCATGCTCATGGGCACCGGCGTTCCAGAGCGCCATATCGCCGAAGGCTTCGCGGGTGAGGCCTTGGGCCACCTTGTCTTCGTAGATTTTGAGCAAGGCATCGCCCTGGGCCGGGGCATTGAGGAAAAGGCCGCGCTCCCGCTGGTATTGGAAAAAGGCATCGCCGCTGTCCGCCCGCCACAGAGTGCCGTCGGCGTCGAACACCGCCACGCGACGACCTTGTTGCGCGGAGATCTTACTCAGCCATTGCTCGAGTGCTTGATCCATGGGGCCAGCGTCGCAGAACTCCACCTCCCCAGCAACTTCTTCTAAGCGGAAGTTGGGGCCCCAGGATAGGCTGGCGAGAAGGCACCAGATGCGAGGACCCGACAACGAAGCAGGTGGTGCTTTCTCGACGGCCTACTCAGTGACCAGGCACGGCGGCGGGGGCCGCGGTGCCACGACCACTGACCGCACGGGCGATGTTGGCCTGCACGGTGGCGCGGGCCACGACGTCGCTGTACCGCGGGAAGCTGTTGCCAGCCACCAAGCGGCCATCACGCACGACGTTGGAAGCACGCACTTGGCCCACGAGGGTCATGATGCGAGCACGATGCCCTTGGAGCCATGCCATGAACGCATCCGCGGGGCGCAGCCCCTGGCGAATGAAGTCAGAGCTGATTTCCGCGGTGTGGTCACGGTCAGTGCCATCATGATGGGAGGTGAAGCGGCTAGTGCGCTCCGCCCAGAACGTGGTGTTGAACTGGAATGCGGATATGAACAGGATATTGATCACGTCCAGCGCGGCGCCAGCAGTGACACCATCAGCAAAGGTAGTGCCAAACACCAAGGGGAAGAGAAGCCCGTCATTCTCGTAAGAGAATGCGCCGATATCCCAATCGCTCTGAAACACCGCGAAAAACTCATCGCAACTGGGGTTTGCCGCGTCCCAGCCATCGGTGTTCGCAAACTCAAAGCGTGAGGACAAAATGCCATCCATCTCATTGCTGTTGGGAATGCGCAGACTCAAGTACGCGCTGTACATCGCGTAACAGCCCGCGGACTCGAGGAACGGCGTACCCACGACGGCAGCGGCCCCAGGATTGGGATAGGCCTGAATGGTGTAGTAGTCCGCGGTGGCCGCAATGGGGAGGGCGTCGCGGCTATAGGCGCCGGTGCCATTGAGGTTCACATAAGCCGTGTTGGTGGATGCGGTGTAGAGCAAATTGATGGAGGAAGACGTCGCCAACACCGCAGGGGTGTAGGTCAGGTCGTGGCCCAATGTATCAAGGGTCGTGAAGGCATCGCCCGCACCAAAGAAGGTGCCAGCGCCAGTGTTTGCATCGAAGCCATCCCAGAACGCACCCGTGGTTGTGGCGGAGCATGCGGGGACCAATTCACCGGTGCCGAAGTAGTATTCGGAACGACAGCCGTACTCGACGCCATCTTTAGCGATGAAACTTGAGTAGTCCACCTCAGCGCCGATGAGAGAGGCATTCTCACCGTACCAAGTGCCCGTGGGGTCAAATACCGGCGGGATGTAGGTGCTGGGGGGGATGGGGGCGAACCGACAGCCGGAAAACACCGCGGCTGCTGCAAAAAGAATTACGGCGCGATTGCGCCAGTGGTTGAACACCATGATTAGGACTCCCTTTGAGGAAATATGACTCGCCGAAACATGCACTGCATTACTGCACTGCGTCCAAGATGCAAACCCCTCAATGATGAAAAAGAGTTTCAGTCAGTTAGGGCCCGTGATCAGCCGGTAAATAGTGCCAGCCTGCACCGGTGTTCTGAGACTGGAGCTGGCTCGGCATCCAGGCGCCATGTTATTTTTTATACATGCGCGTTCGTTCATGGATGATGTCGGCGTTTTTCTTTTTCATTGCCCAGGCCGCCCTCCATGCCCAGAACCCTGCCGACACCAACCCCTATGATGAAATCGGCGTGGACGCCGCTGGCGGGGTTATAAGCTCCCCGGGCTGGACCCGGTGGGACCCTGAGGTGAGGCATGAGCATCTTAAATTTTTCTATACCTGCGTGAGCACCGGAGAAGCCGTTCGCAAAATCAGCAGTGGCGCCTCCGAATGCCTGCCCCTGCCCGGGGGCCTTCCACCCATGCCCGCCGACTTTAAATTTGATAACGTCACCGCTGGCACCCACCCCAGTCGTGACCAGCTGCGCCGCCTTGCCACCCCTCAACCTGGTGGGGGCACTGCCCCCTGCCCTGCCAGCAACATGGGCTGCCGCTATGCCAGGGCCATTCTGGACTACCGCAACTACTGCTATGAAGTGGGCTATCGCCCCCCCGACACCGCCCATTGCCCCAATGATTACGGCGATTTGAACCGCAGCCTCTGCGATGGCATGACGGGGGTCACCGAGGGCTCCGCGTGTACCCCTTACGTCACTGGCGGGGGCTTCCTGAGCGCAGTGGGCGCTGTTTGGCACTGGCTCACATCCCCCACCACGGCCAGCAGCACCGACGCCAGTGGCTCTACCCCTGACACCGGAGAGGCCCGTGACGACCGCCCCCGCCGTGTGCCCAGCGCTGA
>CAYHWW010000109.1:0-316 GCA_964360145.1 uncultured Oligoflexia bacterium
ACTCAGGTTTGTACTCAGGCTTGTTCTCAGCCGCAACCGCCAAGCCAGGGGCGGCATCAGACTTGTGCTCAACCGCGGCTTCGTTGCCGACGCTAGTGCCAGGGGCGCTGGGGGCAACGGCATTCTGCTCCATGAGCTTTTTCTGGGCGTCGTGGAGAAACTGGGCGTTACTCACGTCCAACTTCGTTTTGTACGCCTGGGTCGCGCTCAGGTTGCCACCGTTCACACTTGCGGCACTTTTTGCGGCATCGTTCATATTGCTATTGGCCTGGGCCTGGAACAAGGCATCCGCCACGGAGGCATTGCTTTGACCATG
>CAYHWW010000109.1:326-11301 GCA_964360145.1 uncultured Oligoflexia bacterium
CCCGCGCACTCATGAGAAGAAGCGCCATGGAAACCACGGAAATAGACATAGTGCGTGACCGGTTCATAAATCCCCCCCGGGACTGCTTAGAAATAGACAACTAGTATAGTATGGTATCAGATGCCCCGCCCCCGCGAAACAAATAATTTACGTTTACTTTTCAGGTACTTGCACCCATCCTGAAAACTATGGGGAGCCTCTTCTCTATTTTTATGTTCGCCCTGGCTGCCCTCGCCTTCCCAAACGAGTTCCAGCCCATTTTGAAGACCCCCCCTCGTCGGGGCCTGGAAATCAAGGTCCTACGGGCCCACACAGCCCTGGTGAAGATGGGGGCCGATGGGGTGGAAACCCTGCTCCCGTCCCTTGATCTGGGCTTTCGCTTTCAGCGGGGTCTGTCCATCCATCCCCGGGCTGTGGTGGCATTGATTCCGGGGCCCGGCGGGGTTGAGATCCCAGTATCCATGGAGCACTCGCGTTTTGAAGGGACCTGGGTCATCTCATCCCTCCCCAGAGACATCAGCATCCGCTTGGTGGATAAAAACGGCCAAGTGGTGGAGCGACTGGAGTTCAGCCTCCAACCCGTGGCCCACGCCGTGCACGTCAGCGAGGCCTGCAAAGCCGCGGGTCTGGAGCTGGACCTCCAGGGCCACACCCCTCCTGGCACGCTCATGCTCCTTTGCTCGCCTGCGTCTTCCACCGCCACAGTGCTGGCCTTGGGAGCCCAATCCCTGGCCCTCTCCCCCGCCCTTGAGAATGATCGCATTCTCGGAACCCAGGCGGCCACCCTGGACGTGGATCGCGACAACACCAGCATCCGCGTGGGTTCCGGCTCGCAAGAGCAAGAATATCGCGTGGTCACCCGCAGGGGCGCGGCCCGCCCCCTCATCGTGAAAAACCTCAGTTTTGAAGGCCGCTTGGGCGCGATCTCTCTCAGCGCAAACCAAATAGACCGCTCCGCGGGAGCTGGCGACAGTGGCGCCGTCCGCAATTACTCAGGCCTGGCACCGTGGGTCGCAGGGTCCCTCGCATACCATGAGGACGGAGGCGTCGTGGAAATGCGCATCGACACAGGCATCTCCCCTGCCTCATTGTCCTCCAAGCCAGGTCATGCCGCCCTCTATCGCCTCACCCCCGGGATACTGCTCTGGCCCCTGCGCAAATCCCACCATTGGTCCCTGGGGGTTGGCGTTGGCGTCAAACAAGAATGGCATCTCATCAAGAGCTGGTCCCATCGGGATGTGACCATCACGCTCCAACCTGAGCTCTTCTTCAAAGTCCGCAGGCACTTCATCGCCAGCACCTCCGCCCTCACCTACAGCGCGGGCTTTGCCCCCTCACGATTTCCCGGCGCCAACGGTTTTGGAGATCGTTACATTCTCGTTCATGAGCTCGCCTACACCCACCGTGGGGAGTCGGGCCTCCTCTGGGGCTTCTGGCTGAGCCACACCCTGTTCAGGCACCTGCAAGACCAGATCGCCACCCGCAGCGAAAGCGCATCCGCGGGCCTCTCTCTCGGCTGGTAAAAACTATTTCTCTTCAAAGCCTTCGAAGGCATCAGCGATAATGCTTTCGATTTGCCCGACTTCACTGTCGGTGAGTTTCGCGAATTCCTTCGTTCTTCGACCGACCGGAAGCTTGCCGTTGTTTTGGCGAATGAACATAAAAAGGTCTTCCGCTTTTCTATCGGGCATCTCCACGGCATTCATGATTCTTTGGATGGCTCCATCATGTCGATGGAGGAAGTCAATCTCTCTCGGAAGGTCATGTTCTACGGTCCTTTGCATGCATTCATAGAGGAACTCAGCGGCCTCCGTGCAATCGATATAGCGGTACAAATCTGCGGTCTGATTGAGGACATCAACATTTCGCTCCGCGGTTGGCCTCCATTTAATGAAGTTCATCAGTGGTCGAGAATGAGCCTGAAGCGTTTTTCGATAGTCTTCGATCCGATCGAACATTACCGAAGAAACCGGGAATATCAGACCTGCCGGCGTGAATTTCCGTTCGGCCAGCACATGGTGAATGAGGCAACGGTGCAGTCTCCCATTTCCATCCTGAAAAGGATGAATGTAGACGAATCCAAATGCCAATGCCGCGGCCTGTAAAACCGGATCAATGCCGTCATCCCGCATCCGGTCATTTGCTTTCAGTATCCCTTGCATGAGATCCGCTAAGTCGCTGGGGCGGGCACCAATAAACTCTGGAACGGGATCGCCGCTCGGATCGTGCTCGCCAAGAAATACGCCATCGGGTCGTAGTCCAGCAGCTACAAAACGCGTATCCTCGATCAAAACCCCGTGTAAGCGCATGATCTCATCTAGAGTGAGATTATTTCGTCCCGCTTGAAGAACCGCGCGACCCCATCGTTCAAGCCGATTCCGCGGTGGTCGTTCGCCTTCAATTTGGAAACTTGCGCGGCTGTCAGCCAAGAGAAGAAAACTCGCGGCTCTGGCTACGAGATGCGCGCCGGTTCGACCAATGGTAGTCTTGGCCTGCTCAGCAAGCAATAGCGCGGTAAACTCAGACAGTTTTTTGGTACGGCGAATGACAGGGCAGAAACCCGCGTTTCCAAGAAGATTGTCGCGCACGCGATGTCGCTTGGATAAGTGGGGCTTACCCGTGAAGTGTTCCGCGGGGTCAATAAGGTCGATTGCAGCAATCTGAGGAGCATCGGGCAGATCCAATCTCAGTCCGGTCAGAAGCTCGTAAAAGTACCAGGCACGCCGTGATGCGAGTCCTTGCGGCGTCTCCTCCACCATATTTGCCACAGCTGCCTTGGGTACTTTGTCGAAAATGCGTTTGAGCAACAGAAGGTCAAGTGGTTCGTTCTTGAGAGCGAAACCCAGATGCTCAGCAAATGTATCGCCGGGCTGGTACCGCTTGTCGAAAACTTCCCAGCCTGCCTCGCATTTTCGGCTTCCTTTGATATGTGTACCGGATACACAGCTTGGTCGTCGGACCGGAGCTTCGACTTCTAGTGAATGAACAAGGGCAGACCATCCGGCCAGTTTTGTACCTGCCGGAATGAGTCGATCTTGGAAGATTGATCCCTCCGTGGCTGTAAGTTTCATCGGTCGAAAATCCTTTTTATTGGTCGATTAATACACATAATATCAGTTTTTAATCGAAAATCGTATATTGATTTTAGAATGAAAACCCTGAGGTCCGCCCCTGGACTTTACATTTCGCGTCTCCGCACCTAAGAAGCTGAGAATGATTCTCATAATTGCGGTTCTCAGCATGCTGGGCAGCCACCTCGCCTGGGGCACGGATCAACACGATCACTTTGAGCACAGGGAGGATGGCGAGGCGCTGAGCGCCCTTTCGCGGATCCGTGGGCAACTGGAAGATTTGAATCATCGTGCGCGGACGGGGGAAATCTCCCTCGAAGACTCTCTTCTCCTTCGTCGGCATCTGGCGGACGCCGTTGCGCGATCGCTCCAAGAGAACCAAGATCGTGACGCGCTGGGGTTGGCGCGCACTCCGCTCGCTGTCCGCGCCGTGGAGAAAGCCCAGCACTACGTCATGCACCTGAACCCCGTGGCACTGGCCCGCTGGACCATGTCCATTCTACGTAAATACGGCCCTGGCGTCACCGCGGGCTTCGTCATCATGGAGTCCACGGAACAATGGGCGGGCTACTATGCCCTCACCGGCTCTATCCCGTTGCTGCGGGCCGCCGCGGGCCTCTACAACATCACTCATTTAGGCGATATGCTCTTCGCCTCCGTCTTATTTGGCACGCCCTACGTACTCGACCGCATGGCGTGGGTGGGCCACTTCATCAAGAACTATGGCGACAACCCCGTGCGCTATCTAGAAGACTTGCGGGCATTGCGCCGGGCCCTGCCCATCGATTGGTCGCTGAACCCCTATCTCGACCCCAGCAGCGAGTTCCTTGTCTTGAATCCGGGGTCCTGGCGCCGACGCCTGCTCCCCAACCTGCGGCACACGCTGCAACGAGAGAGCTTTCCCACGGTGGCTCTCGCCGACCTAGAGACCCTGGCACGACGCCGGGGCGTGGCGCTGCCATCAAGCACCTTGGGCTTTCACGCCCGCACCGAACTCCTCGTTGCTGGCATCAAGACCACCCTCGAAGGCACCTTGGACCTGGATTCTTTGGTGGCAAGGGCCCACGGTCAAGTGCGCCTCGGCACAAGTGCCGCGGGCACCGGCCCATCCGCGGATGCCGCAACCATCGAAGCAGAGAGGCTGCGCACCGCGCTTCTCGCCCACATGGAGCACCTCGCGGAGCTTGATCAATATTTGAGGCATCGCCCGGCACACAGGCTTTTGTCCCAGTCCTTAAAAGATTTGCGGCGCCTTACATCTGAGCTTCTGGACCCGGCCACTGCGCGAACAGCCGCACGCATCATCGCAAGTTTTGAAGAGCACCCAGGCCTCTACCGCGGCGATGTGACCAGTCATGAAATCGCCCAGGCCTTCGGCTGGGACATCGAAGTGGCCAAGCGCTCTTTGCAGTTCTTCGGCTGGCTCTCCCTCGCAAGAGCCCAGGAAGAGGCGCGCCAAGAGTTGAGCACGGCGCGGCTCAATGTGGTTCTGCGGCTGCACTTGCTTGAACGCATCGGTGAAGCGGAAACGTTCTGGCAGCTGAGTGAAGCGCTGAGACTCGTGGCTGACAGCTGGCCCGAGGATTATGCGCATATTTTGAACCCGCCCGCGGAGGACGATCATGACCACGATGCTGCCTGCGCGGAGGCCCTCTCGCGAAATCCCTAAGGACCTGTCCATGAATAAATTAGACATTTGGCGCTCAGCTTTCGAACAGAGTTGGCTGCCACGGAAGGAGCCAAACCGGAAGAATAGCAGCGCTATTCTGAGGATTTTGCGACTGAGTAGCAGTCAAATATGGAAGAAAGATGGGATGCCAAATGTCTGATTTATTCATGGACAGGTCCTAATGAAACGCCTGGTATTTTTTTTCGCAGCGGTGAAAATCGTCGTCCTCGCCTGGTGGCTTCACAAGCTGGGCTGGGGCACCATCGATGACGCCTATCACTGGGAGCTGGCCCATGGCCCCGGGGGCTTCGTGAGCCTCCTCAAACACCTCATTACTCTCGACGCCGATGCTGGCATGTTCCGACCCGTCTACAACCTGTACATGATGGGGGGTTACCGCCTCTTCGAGAGCAATCCCCAAGGCTTTTACGCCCTGTGCTGGGCCCTTCTCCTCGTACCTGCCTTTTTCATGGCGCGCCTCTGGCTCACCCTCACCGACCGCCCCTCCACCGTGGCCGCCGTGGCCTTGACCTGCGCTCTTTTCGCCTACGAGCCCTGGACTCAGCTTTTTTCCAACCTGTCGCTGCAAGAGAAGCTCGGCCTTTTGTGGGCCGCCGTGGCCCTGACCCTACTCCACCGCGGGAAGTCGCTGCTGGCTCTGGGCGCCACCACATTGATGCTGCTGAGCAAGGCCACCTTCATCTCCCATGGCCCGCCGTTCCTGGCCCTGCTCTATTTATTCAAGCCCAAGCAATGGCGTCGCGGCCTCGTGGCCCAAACCCTGGCTTTCACTGCCGCGGCCTTTTATTTCATGAGCATCAGAAAAGGCTACACCTCGGGCTATTCCGTAAACCTGCAAAACTACGCGGACAACATCCCCAAGGCTGGCCTCCCCACCTGGTTGCTGTGGCTAGTGGCACTGGCCGCACCGCTGCCCTATCTCTTCAGGGGTCGGCGTACGCCACTGAGCAAGGTCGCGGTGGTGGGCGCCGTCGGCGTGCTCTCCGCCTCCGCGGTGATGGTGCCTTGGGCGAGCACGGATTACTACATGAGCATTCTCGCGCCCTGGGCCTTGGCGCTGGCGGCGGCGGGCTATGCAGCACTGCCCCAGGGCCAACAACGAGGCCTGGCCTTACTGAGTGCGTCAGCCCTGGGCTTTGCGGGGCTCTTCATCCATCTCGTGCCCCAGTTCCGCTACAATCACGAAATGCGGGAGGTCACCACGGTGCTCACGGAGCTCCGCGTGAAGGGCAAACATCTTCGTGCGTACTTAGGCGCATGCAACGAAACCCGAGACAGCCTGGACCACTTCTCCCGGCCCCACTATGCGCGGAGGTGGAATGAGGAGGAACGGGAATACTTTGTACGCAGCCTCAAAAACCTGGTCCCAGGGAAACCCCAAATCTGGGTGGAGAGCAGCCGTTGCTCTACCCCTGTGCCCGGAGGCATCATCGTAGAACCCGTGCTCTATGAATCGCGGCATTGGCGGATGAGCGAGATCAACGTGCTGTCGGTGGACGGCAAACTCAATCGTTGAGCGTGTGTACCTCAGAGGGTCTTATCCAAGTCGAAGGCGGTGTGCAGCTTCTGCACGGCGTCTTTCATTTTGGCCTGGTCGATGAGCACGCTGATCTTGATCTCGCTGGTGGTGATGAGGCGGATGTTGATGCCAGCCTCCGCCAACACTTTGAACATCTTCGCCGCCACACCAGGGTGATGGCGCATGCCCACGCCCACAATGCTGACTTTAGCGATGTCGTTTTCGGTGGCGATGTTCATTGCGGGGAAGGTGCGGCGGAAGCGCGCTTCCACGGTGTCGATGGCTTTTTGCAGCTCCACCTTGGGCACGGTGAAGGACACGGAGCACTTGCCCTCGCTGGAGGTGTTCTGCACGATGACGTCCACCACCACGGCGCTCTCGGCCAGGGGCCCGAAAATCTCGTAGGCGAGACCCGGGCGATCCGGCAGATTCATGATGGTGATCTTGGCATCTCCGGCATCCGCTGCGATGCCGCTCACGACGACGTGTTCCATGCTTCCTCCTTCGGCCACCACGCGGGTGCCCGGGACTAAATCAAAAGATGAGCAGACGTGGAGCGGCACCTTGTACTTGGCGGCGAGCTCCACGCTGCGGATTTGCAAAACTTTGGCGCCCAAACTCGCGAGCTCCATCATCTCTTCGAAGCTGATGCGCTCGAATTTGCGGGCCTTGGCGCAGAGGCGCGGGTCCGTGGTGTACACCCCGTCCACATCGGTGAAGATGTCGCACGGGGCTTTTAGTGCCGCGGCGATGGCCACCGCCGAGGTATCGCTGCCCCCGCGGCCCAGGGTGGTGATGTTGTTCTCCACATCCACGCCCTGGAAACCCGCCACCACCGGAATGACGCCCTTGTGGAGCTCCGCATGCAAGAGATCGGTGTCAATGCCCTGAATGCGGGCCTTGGAATAAACGCTATCCGTGCGGATGCCGATCTGATGGCCCAGAAGACCCCGGGCTTTGCCCCCCAGGGAATTAATGGCGAGGGTCACCAAGGCCACGGCCACCTGCTCACCGCTGGCAAGGAGCATGTCGTACTCCCGGCCCCAGGGCTGGGGGTTGATCTGGTTGGCGAGGTCCACCAGGCGATTGGTTTCGCCGGACATGGCGGACACCACGGCAACCACTTGCTTGCCGCTCTTCTGGGTGTCCAGAAGAATCTTCGCCACATTCTTGATGCGCTCAATGGAGCCGACGGAGGTGCCGCCGAATTTCTGCACGATGATCATGTCTTGAGCAAAATAGCGGTTTCCCAAGGGTTCGTGCAACCACAAATTAACGCAAGAGGCCGAAAACGCAACGCGTCGCACAAACTAAATTTATTGATTGGAAATTGACAGAGCGAGAGGAGGACGATGTGCTTCCGGCATAACCTAATCAGGAGACCATCATGAAGACCACGCTGCTCTCATCTTTTGCTTTGCTCACCTTCGTCGCGGCGCCGGCATGGGCCCAAGACTCTCTGTCTGGCCTGTCCGCTTTGCACGTCACCGCTGAAGTAAAGTCTGATGGCCAGATCCATGAAGCCCACAGCCGCTACGAACAACTGGCCGACTACTACAACAACCCGAGCGCCACGGCCCCCACGGATGAAGAGCTCAGCGGTTGGTGGACGGGTCGTTGCTTCGCCACCGCAAGCCCCAGTGTCGCCACGAACAGCCTCCTCGTAGGCACCGAACGTCCCGCGGAGGACTCAGGCCGGGATGATGGCCCCCTCTTCCCACCCAGCGCCAGTGAGCGCATTGTCCATGTCCTTGCCAATAGTAGCCAAGGGGAAACCTTTTTTGATCGCCTCACGGAGTCTTCCATCGCCTCGATCCAGAATGTCTTGAATCAAGACCGGTCCTACCTTACCGTGGCTGGGCCTTACGCGGACGGCTCCCATGGCTCCACCTACGACCCTGGCAACCTCGAATACCGCGTTAAAAAGAACGGCGAGTACTTCATTGGTCGCATGACCGTGATTCGCCCCAACAGCGGCCTCGGCGCTGGCGATGCTTACCAATACTGCTACTGGTTCAACAAAGTCCGTTAGTTTGCTGCTGAAAATGCCCGTGCATTACAGAGACTGTGTCAGCAAGTAAGCCTCAACATCCACATCTGGCGGAGCCGCGGCGCCCACCCCTGCCCTCGCAGGGTCCAGGCGCTGCAGCTCCGTCAGATTGAAATCCATGCGCACATCGTAGGTGCGGTCGATTTGGTTCCGCAACACTTGCTCCGCACCGTACCAGGCCCCATCACCGCTTGTATCCACGCAACTGGCCACTTCTGCCGCGCTGGCGCCCCAGCGGCGCTCGGGACATTGGTAGGGATCGAAGGAGAGCAGCCAAAGACGCAGGGGCTGACCCTCACCAGGACTTACAAGCAAGTCTTCAAGAGTCACAGCCTGGGACACCCCATCTGACTTCACATAAGAGAAAGTACAAGCGCGGCTTTCGCTGTGGAATACTCCCAATATATCCTGGGCAAGGTCATTGCCCGCGTAGAGCAACATGGGATCATGGCTGCGCCACATCCCCATGAAACGCTCCGAGGAAAGACGCAGCTCCTGGAAGGCGGTTTTCAAACGCGCATCCCGGGAAGGCGTGGAATAGGTCTCCCAATCACCGCTGGTACCATAGATATTACCGGGCAAGCGATCCGGGTGAGGCTGGTTGTGGATGCCCGCGTTGATGGCATCCTGCACGGCATTGACCCGCTCTTGCAGATCATTGCATAGGCTTTGCACTTGGCCGCGCATTTCATCCACGGGGTTGAAGCGGGGGTCGCCCTCCGTGAGACGGAAGCGCACCCAGTCATGGTAGTTGGCGACAGCACTGCCATTGAAGAGATAGCTCATGTCCCCGCGCAGCCGTCGCAGGCCCATGGTCAGATCCTGCAAAGTCACGCCACGCGCACCGGTGATGCCTCTCCAAGAGTCCACAAGGGCGGCCGTGTTCTCGGTGCCGAAATACTGTTCCAAAGACATTTCCCGTGCCAGCTCCGCATTGGTGCTCCCCACCATGTGGCCACCGATGAAAAGGCCATCGGGTGCGCGGTCGTAGTTCACAAGCTGAGTGGGGCGCCACTTGAGGAAGCCCCCTCCGTGACTGGGCCACCCGCGATCAAAGCGGGAGGAATACTCGCCAAAAGACAGGGTATTGTCGGGGTGGGCATCGATGAAGAAGACGCGGCCGTTTCTTTCCACTTTGTACACCACCGCCACGTGCCCATCGGGATCGTAGATGACGGTACCGGGCTGCACATGATCGCGGTCCACGGGGACCGGGTAAAAATCACTGAAGAGGGCGTGGCTCACTTCGCGGGTATGATCCATGCGGTACTTGCCGGAACTGACGGTTTCTTGAATGCGGGGAATGATGGCTAAAGCATTGGGAATGAATCGCGGCGGCTCGATGCGCACCTCGATGCGGGAGGTCACCCGATTGCCAAAGGGCACATAGCGGATGTCGCGGCTCCCATCGGAGGACGGGCTGTTGCGTCGAATGGCGCCGGTATAAGAGAACGGCAGACCATTTTTTGCCGCGAAATAAGCCCTGAGGAGATATGGCAAATCGGCGCAATCAGACCAGAAACTCGCCCTACGAGGATCGGATGCCCGCCAGGGGTTGCCCGCGGACTTCATACACTGGTCCACGGTGCGGCACTCACCCCGCTCGCGACTCATGCCGATCCCCGCCACGAACTCGCGAAAACCCCGCTCGTCGGTGTCAGACCAGTGGTCTTTGATCACGCGCCAGGGGATGGAGGGCCCGTTTTGTGCCCAAGAATCCGTGAAAAGCATGAAACCCAGAGCAATGGCCATGCAGAGCGGTGACTTCATTGAATGCCCTCCCTTGACAAAAAGCTAGGTGAGGAAGTAGTGCGCTTTGACGCGATATGTCAAGAATTCTGCTCATTTTCCTAATCACTGTCTGTGCCATGCCGGCCCTCGCCCAGGAAACCGCATCCCCCGTGGGAACGTCGGAGTGGGGGCGCTTGATCAACGCCGTGGCCCTGCCCCTTGAAAGCCCCGCCCACCTGAAAATCTCCCGGGTCCGACAGCGCTGGTGGGGCACACGCACTTTGGTGGATTTCATTCTCGGCGTGGCCGAGGCCCTGCAAACAGAGAGCAGCCCCCCTCAGCGACTCATCGTGGGCGACTTGTCTGGCAGGCGCGGCGGGGACATCAGCCTCCATCGCTCCCACGAGAATGGCCTCGACGTGGATCTGGGCTACCCCACCCTCTCCGGTGCGGAACAGGACGCCGACGGCGATCATAGCTTTCTTCACGCCATGGTGGACCGCTTGAGTGGTCGCATCAGCACGGACTTCAATTTGGAAGCGAGCTGGGCCTTGGTGCGGGCCGCGGTGAGAAGTCATCTCGTGCAACGAATCTTCCTAGCCCCTGAAATCAAGCGCCTCTTCTGCCAGCACGCGACAGAGCGCGGGGAGCTTGAAACGGAGGCGGAAACGCTCTGGCGCCTGACGCCGCTGCGCAACCATCACGATCACTTGCACGTGCGCCTCTACTGCCCCGCGGGCGCAACCCACTGTCGCAATATGCCGGACCCCGCGCCGCATCTCGGTTGCGACGAGGACTAGTGTCCCGCCCGGCGCTTGGCGGTGATAAACTGTTACCATGTTTAGACTCTGCACCTTCTTGTGCATTCTCTGTCTCCCCGCCCTCGCCGCCCCAACCCCGTGGAGCCTCCGCAC
>CAYHWW010000110.1:0-1314 GCA_964360145.1 uncultured Oligoflexia bacterium
TCTACGGAGCGCCCACGGCGCCACACCGCACGTCGCGCTTGAAATACTGCATGCTCAAGCGCCCATAGGTGCCGTCATTCAACAGCTCGCGCAAGATGCGATTCACGGCGTCGCGCAACTCCGTATTGCCTTTGGCCACGACCAAGGCATTGCGTTGGGGCAGGATGTGTTCGCCGATCCGCAGCCCCGCGGCGGCATGTTTCGCCACTGCATCCTGGGCCACGGTGTCCTCGGTGATCCAGGCATCCACGCGGTTCTTCAGCAGGCTCTGCAGTCCATCCGTTTCATTGGGCACCGTGCGCAGGTGCTCCAGCCCCTCCACTGCCTTCAGCCGCTCCACGTAAACCGTACCCACCGGTGCCACCACTGATTTGCCTTTGAGCTCCGCCACGGTGCGGGGGCCATCCTCGCGGGAGACAATGACGACGTCGGCGCAGTACAGCGCATCGGTGAAGTCAGCCACGGCGCTGCGAGCCGGTGTCACAGCATGGCCCGAGATCACCAGCTCAGCTTCACCCCTGTCCAGAGTCGGGAGCAAAGCACTGAAAGATTTTTCTACCCAGCGCACCCCCACGCCGAGGCGGCGGGCGATCTCACGGCCCAGGTCGATTTCAAATCCCGTGGGTTCTTTGTCCTTGATCTGGCGGCGGGAGCTGAAGGGGGGCGCATTGCTATCCGTGGCGAGGCGAATAACTCCAGCGGTTTTGACTTCCTTCAGGGTGCGTGGGGCCGCCACCGCAACCGAGTGTGCTAACAAGAAGAGTGTGACGGAGAGCATTGTCCCACGATTGACGTTCTAAGCCGGTTCGTCAATGCTAGTGCCATGAGCACGCCCCTTGCTCCGGTTTTTTGTGAGATTGACGCTGCCCTGCCTTTTTGCGACGGCCTGCGTCTCTTGGTGGGGGCCAGTGTGAGCCGCGAGGCTGTGAAAGATCTCTGGCTCCTGGAGCGGGAAACTCAGGTGGGTTCAGGGCGTGCGGTTCTGCCTTCCCACGTCATACCTTCACCCGCGGAGCTCGCCCGTGAAATTCTGCGCTCTTCTGGCGCGCCGCGACATACCTGGGCCCGTGCCTTGAGTACCCTTGATCAGGCGGATGCCCTGCAGCTCCTCGCCGCCAAGGCGGGTTCACGCCTCAGCACCGCCATGGTGGGGTTCATGCGCAAGCGCCCCGTGGCCCGGCGAGTGGCGGCCTTTCTCTCGGAAATCGATTTGCACGGCAGCAGTGATGAGGAGCGGGATGCCCTGCTGGAAGCTGCCGCGGAACGGGAACCCGAGCTGGGCGCTCTGCTCAACTTAGTGGGAGCCCTCTGGAA
>CAYHWW010000110.1:1414-11253 GCA_964360145.1 uncultured Oligoflexia bacterium
CGGAACGGGAACCCGAGCTGGGCGCTCTGCTCAACTTAGTGGGAGCCCTCTGGAAGCAGGGTCAGTATTTGCCCTGGACAGATGCCACCGCCTGTCGTGCCGCCTCTGAGTTGGTAGAAAGAGGCGCGGCACATGGTGCCTCGGCACGGGGTGCCGTGGCAACGGGGTTGCCCCCTCGCATTTACGCCTTCGGTTGCGAAGACGAGCTCCCCGCCGTCCAGCGTCTCCTGCAGGCGCTTTCCTCTCGAGATCTTCTTGTGCCCGTAGCATCCGCCGCCGCCGCGAGAAGCGCGGGGCCACGGACCTGGCAGCCCCACTCCCCCTGGGATGAAGTGGCCTTTTTACGCGAAGAGCTGCTCTCCGTGAAAACTACATTTTCCTCCATTGCCGTTTTTACTCCCGTCGATGCCTCCTACAAGCGTCTGGTGCGGGATGCCCTCATCGCCGCCCACATCCCCGTGCAGGACCCCACGCTGCCAGATCCGTGGCGGGACGAAGCCCACTGGGTGTGGTGGCGCGACGTGTTTCGCGCAGTGACCACGGGGCTCAAGCGCGATGATCTGCTGGCGCTCCTCGGCCCCGGCATCGATGCCGCGGCTCGCGCCTTGCGCCGAAGCTTCAATGAAATGTGTTACAAGCGCGGCTGGGATGGTTCCGCACGGGCGCTCAAAGCCGCCGCCCAGGGGCTTGCCATTCCCGAGATGGAGCTCACGCTGGAGGCCCTCACGCGCCTGTCCCGCGGCGGCAAGCCAGCGCAGCTTGCCGCGGCCTTTCATGCCGTTGCTGATTTCCGCGATGGTCACAGTGCCGCGGCCAACCTTCCTGACGCCCAATGCCTGCGGGATTTCGCGGAGCATCTGAGTCAGAGGGAATACCTTGCTGACGAGCGCCTGCGATTGGCCCGTGTGCTGCCCCTTTTTGAGGAGTTTCTCGCTCAGGAGGGAAAGCGCCAGAGCCAGCGGGCGGATCACGGGCTCTGGCTCCTCGCCCATGGCGTGGCGTTGCCCCAGGGCGTTGAGCGGGCCTACGTGCTCGGTGCCCACGCCTTCGACGGTGGCGTGGTCACTGGTGATCCCCTGGATCTGGTGAGCTGCGTCGATGGTGCCCGGGACGCGGCCCCTGGGCTCCGGGCCCGGGCTCTCTGGGAAAGCCTCAATCATCTTTATGGTGAAAATAATCGCCGCTCCCGGGAGCAGGCTCGGGCACGGAGGTCCCTGGCTGCCGCCCACGAGCTAGTGATGAGCAGGCCCCTCTACAATTTGCAAGGAAAGGAAACCGTCGTTCCCACCGTCCCCTGGCGTGCGCTCCATGGTGAGGAAATCAAACCTTGGCCCCAAGAGGGGCATGCTCGCTCCGGTGGCCACGGTGCCGTGGGTTGGACCGCGGGCTTGACTCTGCCGTTGAGGGCCCCGTCTGTCATTGATGGCGCCGCGCAGGACGCATTGGCAGCCATGAGCAAGGAGCAGGGGCTGCGCATTTCCGCCTTCGAGGATTATCTCAAGTGTCCCTTCGTATTTTATACTCGTCACGTGCTCAAGCTTGATGAAGAGCGCGAGCCCTCCGTGGAGCTGCCCCCCCTTTCCCGCGGGGATCTGCTGCATCGTGTGCTAGAGCGTTTTTTGAAACAAGAAATTGAAAGCGGCGAGCTCCCGCCGGTGTCCCAGCTCGCGGTGGTGTTAGATGAAGAACTCCTCCGACGGCCGTTGGAAGGTCAGTTCCGCGATCCCCACCTGCAGCGAGCCTCCCGCGCTCGATTGCTGGCGCGCCTCGAATACTGGCATTCCTATGAACGCAAGCGCCGGGAAGACTTCCCCGCCTTGCGCCCCATCGCCCTCGAACATCCCCTGACCTTCTCGCTGCCCAGCGGCTTCGCCTTGAGGGGCCGGGCTGATCGCATCGACGGCGATGGCTCCTCTCTCGTGGTCATCGATTATAAATCCGGGAATTCTACCCTCGCAGGTAAAGATTTGCTCGCGGGCCATGGCGCCCAGCTCGTGGCCTATGCCGCCGCCGCACGCATTGAAATGAAGCTGGAACCCGCCGCTGCCTGGTATCTGGAGCTCGGTGCCAGCAATCCTGCATCCAAGGGCTTTTTCCTCAAGGCCGCATCGGGCCGGGTGCATAAAGCCAATGCCCGCAACGGCGGCCTTACCGATGGTGTTTTCGACGACGTGCTTCATGGCGTACTCATCCGCTGGGAAGAGGCGGCTTTGAAACTGCAATCCGGTGATTTCAGCCCCAAGCCTGCCCAGCCCAAGAACTGCGCTCGTTGTTCCCAGCTTCTCACCTGCGGCTATCCCCTTGGTTCAGAAGAGAGCGAGGGCGGCGCCGATGTGGACTGAAGAGCAGCAGCGTCTCATCGACACGGACGATTCCGGTTGGCCTCGGATTCCTCGTGTTGCCGTGCTCGCCGATGCGGGTTCAGGGAAAACCTCGGTTCTGGAAGCCCGCGCCAAGGCCATTCTTCAGCGGCGGCCTGAGGACCGGCTCCTCTGCATTTCATTTACCGAGCGGTCCGCGGCGGATTTGAAAACGCGCCTCAATGAGTACCCTGTCGCCGAGGTGCACACCATCCATGGGTTCTGCGCACGGCTGTTGCGCACCCACGGCGCGGCGCTCAGGCTTCCACCGCTGTGGCGCATCCTCGATGAGACGGAAAGCGGTGACTTGCTCTATTCATCTTACGTCAAAGTGTTTCGACGGGAGCCGCCCCGGTCCGAGGATTTCAACGCCGATCAGTGGTTGGTCGCCGTGCGCCAGGCGGCAAACGGTCGCCATCGGGAGGGTCGGGAGCTTGAGATCCTGGGCCCTGAAGCGCGGCGTTTCATCACGGCGGTACTGGCGGATTTCGACAGTGTTAAAGAGCGCCTCTCCGCGCTGGAGTACGGTGATTTAGAGTGCAAAGCCGCGATGCTGCTCGACGAGCCTCGGTACCAGGCCCAGGTGCGGGCCCGTTATCGCCACATTTTTGTCGATGAGTTCCAGGACACCTCCGCCGTGCAGTGCCGTCTCGTGCGAGCCATCGCGGGGCCGGAGCAAACACTTTTTGTTGTGGGGGATTCCAAGCAGAGTATCTATCGCTTCCGTGGCGCGGACGTGGAGGTGTTTGAGTCCTTCGTGAAAGAGCTCCCCGCGGTGCAGCGCCTCTCTCTCAACTTTCGTTCCTGCGCCTCCGTGATTGAGGCGGTCAACGCCGTTTGCGCGCCGGTGATCCCGGATTACGCGCCCATGAGGGCCCACAGCGGGGAGGTTGGCAAAGTGGGGCGCATCGAGGCGCCCCAGGATCAGCACGCCGCTGTCATCCACGACCTCCTCCTGGACCTTGAAAAAAATGGAGGGCCCATGGGTGATGTGGCCCTGCTGTTGCCGCGCCTCCGTGGTGAAATACCGGGTAGGCTTCTGGCGCGCCTCAGGGAGCGAGGCGTGGGCATCGCATTGGGTTCCGCCGGCGGCGCTCAACAGAATCCGTCGCTCCAGGCCCTCATTCGCCTCTGGATCTGGGCCTGCGAACCCCGCCACGAGGTGTTCGCCGCATCCGCGGCGGTACTCCTCCTCGATGCGGAGCGCTCTCATCTTCGCCAGGCCCTCGCGGCCTTCGAGCCGCCCCAGGGGCCGTTGACCTGTGCCGAGCTCCTTTTATTCCTCGACGAGAAGTTTGCGCTCTCGGCCCGCCTCGGTATTTTTTATGAGCAGTTCCGGGTTTTCGTCCTGGGGTTGCAAGCACAGGGGCTCTCACCGGCGGCCTGTGGGCGGAGGTTCTTGAAACTCTTGAATGAGGGCCAGGACTTCGGTGGATTGAGTCTGTTGCCACCCCCCGCCAATGTGGCGGGTTCCCTGCGGGTGCTCACGGTTCATGCGTCCAAGGGGCTCGAATTCCCCGTGGTCATCCTCGCCGATCTCGAAGGACGCAAGGCCATTGATCGCAATCCCTTCCTCCTCGCCAAGGGCCGTCTCTACGTTCCTGGTCGCGACGCGAAGGGGAAGCTCGCCAGGGATGAAGCTCATACCGGCGCTGCTGACGCTGAAAAAAAGGGGCAACTCGAAGAGAACGCCCGGCTCCTCTACGTGGCCATGACCCGTGCGGAGGATGCACTCTACGTCATTGATGACACGCCGGATGAACCAGTGGCACCGAAGGCGCCGCGCACCTGGGCCCAGTGGTTGAGGCCCACGTTTCCTCTCTTGCCGTTCCGCGCACCCAGCGTGGCGAAGTCCGAGGCTCTCGGTGCGCAAGTGGCGGTGTCACACGCTTTGAAGCACGGCGATGGTCTTCCGCCCCGCTATCGACGGGCACGTCTTGGCGTGACTGCCTATTTGAATGAACGAGCGGGGACTGATGCCAAGAAGGGCCCCTTCGTTCCCCTTGCATCTTGGATCGGCACGAAGGTTCACGAGTATCTTGAATGCCGGGATTGGGCGGGGCTGAAAAACTTCGCCGCGGAGCATCGTTTGAATGTGGCGCCATTTTTCTCCTGGTTGGAAACAGCGTCCGAGGCCCGCATTTTATTTGGCGGGATGTCGGAAGACATATGCGTATACCCAGAATTCGCTTTCGAGCACCGTTTGAATGACGGTGAGACGCTGGCGGGGCGGGTGGACTGGCTCGCAGTGTGGCCAGAAAAACGTCAATGCTGGATCGTGGATTATAAAGTGCTTCAGTCGAAGCGCGAGGCTTCTCGGCTGATCAGCGATTATGCGCCACAGCTTGAGATATACGCAGGGGCTGCCCGGGAATTGACGGGGTACGGTGAAATTAAAACATTTTTGGTTGATGTACTCGCATCAACAGGGACCATTTGGCATTGTGTTTCAGGCTGAAGCTGCTAGCCTAAAAGCAATATGCCGAACTCAGCAGGCGCCCTAGGGGCGGGATTCCGGGCCTTGGCAGCAGTGATACTCGTAGCCCTGGTGGCGCCCCAGGCCGCACGGGCCGCGGATGATGCGGCGCACGAAGCGGATGAGGACTACAACTTCAGCTGGCTGGACCCAGACAAAAAAATCTATGTCGTCCAGAACCGAAAATATCGTAAAGCCATGCGTCCCGGCATCTACGTGGGCGGTGGCCTGAATCTCACCAACCCCTTCAAGTCTGGTTATCTGGGCACGGTGAAGCCTGGCTTTTGGGTCAAGGAGTGGCTCGGCGTGGAGGGCGTGGGCGCTCTCATGAAGAACACCGACAGCGGCACGTTGGTGGCCCTTCGCCAGCGGTCCACCGCGCTGCCTTTCGTGCGGGAGATCCGCGGCTATTTCGCCGGTCAGGTCGTGTTCGCGCCATTCTATGCAAAATTGAATATGTTTAATAAGATCCTCTACTTCGACTGGCTCTTTTTCGGCGGCGGCGGCGTGGTGAACACGGCAAACGACGTCAATACGGTGTCCAATGCCGCGCCCAACATCAAAACGGAGAGTTCCTTTGGCCTCTTCTACGGCACGGGCATGAATTTCTTCCTGACTAAGAACTTCTCGGTTCGCCTGGATCTCCAGGCGGTTAACTACGGTGCCACTGGCGCGGTGGGCGAGAACAAGCGATTCAACAGCTTCGACTTCACCTTAGGGGCGGGGTTCTTCCTGTGAAACCTACGCTGTGGCTCCTTGCTGCGCTGGCTGGCATGGCCCTGCCGCTCCATGCCAGCGCTTCGCCGGAGTCCGATGCTCGCATGCATGAGGGGGTGCGCCTCTTCAACGATGCCGACTACCTGAAAGCTTCACGCTATTTTTTTAGCGTTTACACCGACCCTACTGACAGCAGAGAAGAGGGCGAGCTCCTGGGCTACATTACGGAAAGTCTCATCCGCGGCGGGTTTAAGCAAACCGCGGCGTATTTCTACATCAAGACGCTGAAGTCCGGTTCCCGGGGCGGGATCCGCCGGATCTCCCGCTTCCTGCCTCAGATGGTGGACGCTGTTGGCGTGGACTTGTTGAAAACAGACATTCTGGCTCATAGCCGCGAGGGCGATTACGACAGCGGTACCCTCAGTCATTTCTATTATTTTTTAGGCAAGGACAAGCTTCTCAAAGGTGAGTCGGCCGCCGCCCTCGAATCCCTGCGCAAAGTGAATCTCAGTTCTTCCATTGGTGCCCAGGCCGCTCTTCTCCGTGCGGCAGCCCACGCTATCCTTGGTCAAAATGACCAGGCCATTGAAATGTTTCGTTCCTGCGAGCGCAGTGCTGGGCGCCTCAGCGGGGGAGAGGGTGAAGACCTCGAGCATCGCTGCATCGCGGGCCGTGCGCGCACTCTTTACCAAATGGGACGCCACGACGATGCTGACGAGATCTACGATGAGATCCCGAAAAAGAGCTTTGTGTGGACCGATATCCTCTTCGAACAAGCCTGGAACGCTTACGCGAAAGATGACTACAACAGAGCCCTTGGCAAGCTCGTCACCTACCGCTCGCCTCATTTGAAGTTTGTATTCAACCCCGAGATCGAAGTGCTCCAGGCCCAATCCTTCCTCGCACTTTGCCTTTTTGATGATGCCAATAAAGTCATCAACGAGTTCAATGCTTCATATCAAGGCGTGGGGCATGCGATCAAAGGCCGCCTCCAGTCCAGTGCGGGGGACTTCGCCGGTCTCTACGCTTTGGGTAAAAGCGCGCTGCGCTCCAAGCTTCACACCACCGATGGCTTAAGGCGTGCATTGAACCGCTCCGTGCGGGGTTCCCATTTCGCTGCCTTTGTTAGGCAAGAGGCAGCAGCCGCTGCGGAGGGTGGTCGTATCAAGGCTCAGATTGGGGCATCCGGGGGCTATCCCGACTTCCTCGAAAAAGTGGTGGCTTGGCGCTCGCGCACCGCAAGGCTCCTGGGCGGCGTATTCGTCCGCAACAGCCTTGTGGATCTCTACAATGATCTGCTCTCCAATCTCGATAAAATGTCTTTCATCAAGAGCGAGATGCTCTCTCAGATGAAGTCACGGATCGAGCGCCGAGCGTCCCATAGTGAAGATGAGAATGGCGTCATGAAGCGGGGCCGTTCTGGCGTGGAGCGCAGGGATTATCAGTATTTCTGGTCATTTAACGGGGAGTTCTGGAGCGATGAGCTTGGTGATTATGTGTTCGCACTGGATTCCGAGTGCCGCTAAGGCCTGCACGGCCCGCGCTCTTTTAGCAGCGCTTTGCCTTGCGTCGGCGTTGTTGCAACCCGTTGCGGCCGTTGCAACCTATTCCGATGAGCAGATCCGCGCCACGGAGTCTGATCAAGAACGCGAACTGAATGACATCCGCGATCAAGAGATCAATCAGCTCAAAATCGTTCTAGGCCGCCGCATGGCCGCCAATCGCAGGCCTGATCTCCTTTTACGCTTGGGCGAGCTCTACCTCGAGAAGTACCGTCACTATTTTTTCAAAGAGAACGAAGCGCACCAGCGTATGATCCAGCAGGGCCAAAAACCCCGGTATGTGGACCACACCCGCAGCCATGGCTTGCTCAAGTCCGCGTCCAATGCCCTCAACGCGATTCTGCGGTCTGATCTCGCGTTCCCACGTTTGGACCAAGTGCACTATTTCCTGGGCTATATTGATGATGAGTTGGGTCGGCGCAACGAGGCCATTCGCCACTACCGCGTGGTGACCGATCGCTACGCTTCAAGCCCCTTCACCCCGGAGGCTGAGCGCAACATCGCTGAAAATGAGTTCAACAAGAAGAACTATCGCGAAGCATTGAAGTGGTACACCCGCGTCTGTCGCCACACGGAGCTGCCCAGCTATCCTCGCAATCTCTACAAACTGGCGTGGGCCCAGTTCAAAACCAAGCAATATGCCCAGGCGCTGGCCACCATGAAAGAGTCCGCCCGCATCGCGGCCTCCAACGATAAGTTCGTGAGCCTGCGAGACGAAGCATTAAATGATCTCGTTTTCTTTTACTCGGAAGCAGGCAAGGTGAATCAAGCGCGGGAATACTTCACTGAGATTTCCGGCGGCGCGGAAATCTACGTGGGCGCCTTGAAACGCCTGGCTCGGGTGTATGAGCGTGAAGGCCGTCGGGCCCAAGCCCTGACCGTCAATAACGAGCTCATCCGACAGTACGGTGATTCCCGCCCAGAGCTCACCTTCGATGTTGTGGCCCATAACGTGGAGCTCTACCGCAAGGCTGGCGATGCCAACGGTGAAGAGCGTGCTCTTCGGCAGCTCGTGGACTTCTTCGTAAAACACGGCAGTGACATTGGCCATAACGACGAAGACAAGGCGGGCGCTTACCAGCGCACCAGATCCTACTTGAGAAATCGGGCCACTGAAGTGCATAAGGAAGCCCAGAAAAAAGACCGCCCCGCGCATTATTCCCGTGCCGCCGATCTTTATGGCCTCTACATCCAGGCCTTTCTAGCCCACGATGACAGCGATAAGGGCAAAAAAGAATTGGCTGAAGTGCGCGTCTACCGCTCTGACTCCCTGCTCCACGCGGGCCGTGACGCTGAGGCCATGGCGGAGCTCGAAAAAACCATGATCGATGAAGGCGACGCCGCCAAGTCCCGGGAGGCTGGCGTCACCCTCCTCAACCTCATGATCAAGCGCATTGACGCCGCCGTGAAGGCAGGCGCGCCCGGCGGCAAGCGGGATCGTGATCTCGAGAAGCGCTTCTCTGGCATCGAAGAACGCTTTGAAAGTCGCTTCCCCAACGACCCCCTCATTCCTGAGCTGCGCTTCAAAAAGGCCCGCCTCGTGGTGTTGGATTCCAGCGCTGGCACGATATCGGATGACGCCCGTGAGGCTCTTGAGGAGCTTATCGAGAAGTATCCTTCACGCCCTGAGAGCGCCGAGGCAGCCCAAGATCTGGTGGCTGCTGACCTCAAAGCAGGCAAGCAGGATGCTGCCATGGAGCGGGCCGGTAAATACCTGGCTAACGCGCCGCTGATCCATGGGGATAAGAAAGGCCAACTCAAATCCTATCTCGAAAGCGCGCTCTCCCGTCGTTCCTTCACGGAGATTCAGGAGCTAGAGAAGAGCAATGATTACGGCGAGGCCGCCGTCCGCTATGAGGCACTGGCTTCCCAAAGCAAAGACAAAGAGGTGGCCCAGAAGTCCCTCAATAACGCCGCCGTGAGCTACGAGAAGGCCGGTCGCATGGACGACGCGCTCCGTCTTTATGAACGCTTGAATGAAACCAAGAGCATGAAGGCCCTTGCCAGCCGCGCCCTCTGGCACGGGGATGCGGCCCGCGCCGCTGGCCTCTACGAGCGCTTTTCCCGCAATACCCACTTCTCCGAGAGCGAGCGTCGCAGCTTCTCCGCCACTGCGCTGCGCCTCCGTTGGGGCATGGGCGAGAAAGAGCGTGCCCTCGACACCGCTCGCGCCACCCGTGCGTCATTCTGCCAGCAGTCTTCAGACGAGTGGTGCGAAACGCTGCTCTTCTGGACAGCTGAACTTGCTGACGAGCTTGGACGCCCTCAGGACACGGTGCAGGTATTGCGCTCCTACGTTGGCGCTCCCGTGGGGGTTAAGAAGGGCAAGGGCCGTGGCGCAGTAGTGGCCCATCGTCGTCAGGCGGAAGCCTACTTTCGCCTCCATAAACTTTATGAAAAATTCGGCGAGCAGGCCAAAGCGCTCCAAAATCTGCAAGAGGCTGCCCGCGCCCACGGCCCTAGCCGCAAAGACCGCAGTTTCGCGGCCCAAGCCGCCTTTTCTCTCGTGGGGCCCGACTACCGTCGCTTCATCTCCCTCAAACTCGAAGGCACCGATGCCGAGCGCAAGGCCCTGACCAAGCGCAAGCTCCAGGCCATGGAATCCGTTTCAGGCCGTTACAACCAGGTCATTGCCCTCGGCGACGGCGAGTGGGGCATTGCTTCCCTCGAGCACCTTGCGTCGATATTTCGCCAATTCGCTGAAGAGATCGAGCGCCAGCCGCC
>CAYHWW010000111.1:0-11237 GCA_964360145.1 uncultured Oligoflexia bacterium
TGCGTCGACCCATGGGCCAGGCATTGGGGTAAAAAAGATGGAGAAGCTTGCCCGGGCCGTTGATGCCATCCTTGCCGCGCTCCGCGCCCACGGCCTCGGACGTGTCTGAGCGCATGATTGATGCCACGCGGGATGCCACTTCATCGCTGAGGGGGATGAGCAGCGAATAGCGAATGGGCGCAAGACTGTGTTCGACGTGCATCATGTGCGCAAAGGCCTCGCGCCGAGGTGGCAGCGTGCCGGGCTCAGCGGAAACGCTTTCGAATTCCAGGAGGCTCGTCCCTCCGAAATTGAAAAGCTGAGAGCGTGTTGTGGTGGGCAGCTGTAGAATGTCGAGCCAGCGGTCGAAGGTGGCGGCCAGCCTCAAGGGCGACGACAGCACGGTGCTCCATTTCACAGGGGACCCGTCAGCCCGGGGTGGCAGGCGGGGGGCGCCGTTGCGATAGAGCTCAGCCAGGCTTTTCAGCCAAAACGTAGCGGAAACAACAATATCCTCGACGGAGTTGTAAGAGCGTTGCAGTCGATATTCGAGACGGGGGTTGTCGCTAAATACATTCTTGAACGATAATGCGAAGTAGTGGCTGAAAAAGATGGGGTGCATTGCGGCGAGGAAGCGCATGGCGTCTGTGAATTTGTACGTATTGCGATCCACGGTGTCGTACTGGCGTAGGGCGCTTAAAAACGTGGCGAGCTGCTCTTCCTCCCCAGGGATGTCGCCGCTGATGGGGGCGTTACCCATGAGGCCATGGTCCGTGAGGTCACCCAAAAAATATCTGAGTCCGGGATTGTGTTCAACGAGGTCTAAAAGTTCCGCGAGCAACGAGGGCTTATGCACGAATAAATTGCTTTCTGGTGACTTGAAGCCCAGGTGCATGTGGCCTTTGCCGCCACCGCTGGCGAAATCAGTGTAGCCCGCAAAACCAGCGCCGGTGGCCGCTTGGAAAATCGGCTCCCAAAGGCCTCGGATTTCAGCGAGGGCTTGGGGCGGGAAGTTGATCTCGATGCAGCCGGGGTCCAACACCATGATCGCCTGAGGCTGCGCAGTGCCTTCAAAATCCAGGGTGAAGAAAAGCCCCCGAGTCGTATGGATGTCCGCGCCCCCCACCTTATGGGATTTCTCGCTCGCGCCTATGGTGAGGGTGACTTGGGTAAGTCCGGGCAAAATCGATAGAAAACGAAGAATTTCATCAACGTGCCGTGGGGTAAGTGCTTCGCTGATCCGGCGAAGCTCGTGGCGCAGCTCGCTGAGCTCCTGCGGAACCCTGATGGTCATCGTACTTGGGACGTCGAAGATTTTTAAGTCGAAGGGAAGGGAGTCGAGGATGGTATTGGTGAACGTCACCTCGGGGCCGAAGCGCATGTGCTTGCGTAGATATACTTCGATTTCCGCTGGGTCGGGGAGCGGTAGCCGCGCCGTGGTGCTCAGCGCCTCGATGCACTCCGTGGGAGGCGAGGGCAACGTACGGGCGCCGCTCAGCGCCGCCAGCAAGAGGATGAGGAGCATCGTCCTCGCCGCCGCGGCGATGTTGCCAGAAATAGAGCGAAACCTCGACATGGCGGTGGTCTACCCGTGTTGGCGGCATTAGTAAACTAAATTAGTTTACTAATGCGGGGTTTTGCATGGAAAAAAAACAAAACGGGCGTCTCTGGGGGGGGGTGAGACGCCCGTCATTGTTTCTGGCTTCCCTGCAACATGCCGGTTCTTCCAGAAACCGGGATCCGCTGAAAGTTTGTGTGTGCCCTTATACACGGGTTGATACGATTTGGTCAATTAAAAAGATTTAGTTTTGAAGAAATATGCACGACGAGAGAAGGGTTCCCGCGCCGGGGCCCCTCATGGTAGGGGGATGAGTATGTCTTGGTTTGAAGTCACCGCCGATGAGCGGCACCGCGGTAAAGAGCGCCAAAAAGCCCGGGATCTGAAAAAATCCCAGTGGTGGCGGGATAAGCTCAATCAGGGTGTCTGCCATTACTGCCAAGTTAAATTCGTCGGCGCCGAGCTCACCATGGATCACATCGTACCGGTGGCCCGGGGCGGTTTTTCCACCAAGGGCAACATCGTACCCAGCTGCCGCGGCTGCAATGCAAACAAAAAGCTCGCAACGCCCGTGGACCTCATTCTCAGCGGTGGGGGCTGAGGCTGAGGGCGTGTTCTAAGACTTTGACAACCCGTGCTTCGTCGATAAAATCCTGAGCCATGAAACACATGATGCTCGCGCTCATCGCGGCCCTGTCCCTGTTCGGCTCCACCCCTGCTCAGGCGGAGGCTCTGCCCTCCCAGCCTCCCATCCCCAAAGACAACCCCATGACCCCGGCTAAGATCGAGCTGGGTAAGCAGCTCTACTTCGACCCCCGGCTCTCAAAGACCGGCACGGTGAGCTGCAACAGCTGCCACGACGTCACTGCTGGCGGCGTTGACGGCACCCGGGTGAGCACGGGTATTGAGGGTAAGCAGGGGGGGCGCAACGCCCCCACGGTGTGGAATGCCGCCTTCCTCTCCGTGCAGTTTTGGGACGGCCGGGCAAAGAGTTTGGAAGAACAGGCCAAGGGGCCCCTCGTTAACCCCGTGGAGATGGGTATGGAAAACCATGACGCCGTCATGGCCCGGGTGAGGCACATCCCTGGTTACGTTGAATCCTTTAAAGCTGTGTTTGGCGGCAAAGACCCCGTCACCATCGATAATCTCGCTAAAGCCATCGCTGCCTACGAGCGCACCCTCATTACGCCCCACTCCAAAGCCACTTTATCGGCCAAGGCGAAAAAGGGCATGGAGCTCGTGCGTACGGTGGGTTGTCAAACCTGCCATATGGGGCCGAACTTCGCAGGGCCCATGATGCCCGAGGGATCAGGCTTCTATCAGAAGTTCCCCACATTTGAAGACAATGGCTACGTTTCAAAGTACGACCTCAAGGGCGATCCAGGGCGTTATGAAGCCACCAAGAACGAAGCTGACCGCCACATGTGGCGTGTGCCCACCTGGCGCAACGTGGCTTTGACTGCGCCCTATTTCCACAATGGCCGTGTGGCCACCCTCGATGAAGCGGTGCGGGTCATGGCGAAAACCCAGCTCAACAAAGAGCTGACGGCGGACGAGGTGGACGCCATTGTGGCATTCTTGGAAAGCCTCACGGGCCCGTTCCCCAAGCAGGTCATGCCCCGGCTACCCGCGACCCCAGGCCGCACAGTTCTTTAAGGTAAAAAGGTACGCCGTTACTTTTTGCGACTCAGTGCGTCATAAAAAGTAACGGCGTACCTTTTGGTCATGATATTGCGGGCCCATGGTCCTCCATGGCCCCGCGCTAGTCCTGTTCCTCGCCTTGCTGGCGCCCCTGGTGGGGCCGGTCCAGGCCCATAACCGTCCCTTTCCTGTGGTGGACAAGGATTACTGCCAGTATTTGTTGGAGTCAGGACGGGGCTTTCTCTTCCAAAATAGTCTTCCCGGCGATGGGAAGCGCCCCATGGTCACGGCCTTTGCCGATGTCGCGGGTCGGCGTACATGGAGCGATGGGGAGCGCCGTTTCATGGAGCGCTGGCTGCGTCTACTCGCAGCTAAAGTGGAACTGCGTTCTTTTTTTGCCCGTATCCACTGGCAGGGCAGTCGCCATTTTTATCGGCTTGGCGCTGGCATTGGCCGCTCCACGGCGGGAGTGACGCGGCCCGTGCTGGCCCATTTCGTATACGAATTTGAGACTCACAACTATCAGGCGGGTGTTACCTTCTTCGATCTTTTCTTTCAGCCGCTGGAGCAGGCGTCTCCCCAGGAAGATGAAGAAGCCAAAGTCTCATACCTCCTCCACGAGCTCGCCCATGCCTATGATGGACCAGGTTTTGACTACTCCATGAGCGATGAGTTCCTTCGCCTTATGGGTTGGGCATCCCTTGCCATGACCCAGGCCGAGGTCGAGAGCCATCTGGAAAGATTGAATCTGATGCGCCTTGCAGGCCAGGCACGGGAAGCCCGCGAAGAGGGACGTCGCCTCGGAAGAGCCTTGGGGCTGCCCCGCCTCTATGGGGCTTATTCCCCACAAGAATGTTTCGCGGTGCTCATGGAGGCCATCGTCTTGGACCCTCAGGCGCCCACATACATTGCCCCCAAAATCATCGCCTGGTTCAGGAAGAACGTTTTACGCTGATCGCATTCTGCAGCTTGCTGAAGAATGCGCGGAAATAACCCACGTCTCTCTGCGTGAGGGCTGCCCGCCTCACCACGGCGGCCATGGGCGCGAGCAATTGATCCGGATTATTGCCCGTGGTGATGCCGGCGTCCACGAGGAGCCTGCGCCAGTGGGCGATGGTGGTCTCGATGTCTTCCAAGCGGGCGGGGGCATCTTCGGGTTCAATGGCCTCGCTGCTCACCCAGCGCGTGGTGGTCGCTTGTTTCTGTTTACGGCTCCAATCCGGTGCCTCCCGAGTGAGGGTGTGCAGCACCACCGCCACGGCGTGGCTCAGGTTCAGGGTGGGGTGAATGTCCGCGGACTCAATCATGCATTCAAAAGAGCAGACGGCAATGTCTTCATCGGGAAGGCCGTGGTCCTCTTTGCCGAAGACCAGGGCCACTTTGCAGCCCGTGCTTCCCCCGCGGAGAGCTGACTCCAGGGTCTCCCATGCGGCGGCGGAGTAATCCCGCGCCCGAGGCGGACGGTTCTCTTTGCGGGCGAAGGCGATGGCGAGTTGGCAGTCGGCGATGGCAGCCGCCACTGAGGGGGCGGTTTTCATGGAGGCCAGCACCTCTTTCGAGGGTGCGCCGCTTGCGTACCTGAGGGCGTCAATGTCCGTGGGGGAGCACTCGGCGTTCACCAGCACCACGTCGGTTACGCCAAAGTTGGCGCAGGCCCGGGCGACGGAGCCCAGGTTGCCGGGAAACAGGGGATGGGAGAGAACCACGCGAAAGCCCGAGAGCATGGGGGGCGGATACCACAGCCTCAGAAATGGACGCTAGAGTTATGCGGCACCGTATACTAACGTTTGCCCTGTGAAGCTTCTCGAAACGGGCAGGTTCCGCACGGTGATTTTGCTCCTCCTTTGCGGCGCCTTCCTCACCATGACCGTTCCCTTCGCGTTCAGGGCTCCCTATGGCGGAGAGCGCAATGGTTACACCTCCGGCATGATCCGCATCTTTTGTCAGGAGCCGGGGCGCTTCTTCTTGAAGGGACCCCAAGTGATGCTGGGGGCGCGTCCTTTCAATTACGAATTACCCCTTTTCGAATGGATGCAGGGCCACGTGGCCCGGGCCCTGAGCGGTGGCGACAAGGAATGCCCGGCGGTGGAACCCGTGGCGAAGATCTTCAGCATCTTTTGGGCAGTGATCGCCATTCTCGCCGTGGCCTGGGTGGCTCAGCTCATGTTCCAGAGCCATCTTGCGTCCCTCATTGCCGCGGGGTTGCTCACCGTCGATCACATGTGGCTTGAATACTCGACCTACACCATGATCGAGACGCGAACCATCGCGCTGCTCCTTCTCGCCATGGGCGTGTCCTTGAGCCGAGATAAATGGCGGCGGGTGCCACGCGGGGTTGCGCCCGCGGTGGCGGCGACTCTCTGGGGCCTGGCTTTCATGCAGAAGCCCCAGTTTTGGCTTTTTTTCGTGGCGTTGTGGCTTGCGTTCGAGGCCCTGCATTACAAAAAGAAAAGATCCGATGCGATTCTAGCCATCGGCATTATTCTTTCGACCTCAGTGGGGCTGGCCTATTACTACTTCGTAGGCCAGATGAACACGGCCTCGGACTTGCCCTGGGTGCAGTGGATGGGGCCTCGAACCCACGGGTGGTATTTCGGCCATTGGGAGGATCGCTTCACTTTCTCGTTTTGGAAGAGCCTTACCCAGAACTGGTTCAAGCGCAGCGGGCTGTATTTCGCTCTGGTGGTGGCGCTCCTGCTGCTCATGGCCCAGGGTAAGGACCGCTTCAAGCAGCTCGCCAAAGCCACGGTGCAGGGGAGCCTCCCTTTGCTCGCGGCCACCTTCATCTATCCCTTCGTGTTTTACCATGTCATCGTGGTTCACGAATATTACGCCCATCCCTACAACGTGGGTTCCGCTCTCATCACCGGCGGTGTGTTGGCCCTGATATTGAATGCGGTACGGGGTTCCGTACCCCTGTTGATCGTGGCTGGGCTGCTGGTTTTTGGGCGTATTGGCGACCAGGCCCACCGGGGGCTGACCCGGATGTCGTCCCTTGTGGATAAGGTGAAGAGTGCTGAGGGGCTGTGGAATGCCCAGGTGTTTCCCGAAAAGAACAGCTTCGTCGTCATGGCCTGCCCGGGCAATGGCCGGGATTTCATGCACCTCTACATGACGAAACAGCGGGGCTTCATGTGGTGCGCCGCCAACGAGGAGTTCGCTCCACGAAAATTCTGGAAAGAATCCGGCGTCCAGTACGTGGCGTGGGCCCGTCACGTGGAAACGGCCACGGGGCGGATCACCTGGGAAGTGGTGCCCATCGAGAAAGAACTGGAGCGCGCCCGGGCCAAGGGTTGGTCATCGGACGTGAAGGATGTGTGGGCAGGGCGGTCCATGACCGAGTGGGCCGCATTGGGCAGTCGCACGGGACATGAGACCTGCGCGGATCCCAAGGATTTTGATCCGCGGAATTGGCTCTAAGTCGTTTTCCGGCCACGTTCGATGATGAGTAGTGCCGTGCGTAGCACCACCGCCATGGTGACGAGATAAACCATCAGATAGTGCCGCAATACGAAGTGCATATTGCCCGCGGCATGATGGCGCATGATGTTGTGCCAGATGCTTGCGGCGGCATAGGACAGGATGAGGGCGCCGATGAGGGTTTTGACCTGGGCTTTCTTTAAAGCCTTGGATGCATAGCCCGTGATGGCAAAGCCCGCGCCGAGGGCGAGGAGGTTGAAGGCGGTCCAGCCCGTGGCGCCATAGGACTGCTTATTGAATTCCCGGATAAGGTAGTTGAGCGAACGATCCACGTGGACGCTGGCGAAGGCGGCCCCCGCCCGCAGAGTGTCGATGCCGGAGCGCAGGCCGATCCAGCGGGTTAAGTCCGCCACCACCGCCGCGACGCCACCGAAATACAAGGCGCTCAAGGTCAGCTGGTAGAGGAGCGCAAGCAACACGCCGCCACAGTAGGCGGCCGCCATGGAAAGAGCGCTGCGATCCAGCCGACGCCCCAAGGCGAGAAACAGCGCCAGGCAGGTGAGCAGGGTGCCTGGCACCCAGTCGAGGGAGAACCACGTTACGAAGAACCCGAAGGCGATATTGGCGGCAAGCCGTGGTTTCTTGTGCTTGATGTTGTAGCCCATGAATAAGAAGGCCACTGCGGTGGCGTAGGAATGGGCATAGAGGCAAATGGACCAGGCGGTCAGCGAGCGGGCGCAGAGCAGCGCGGTCATGAGGAGGCAGGTGAACAGAAGCCCGCCGAAGGCTGTTCCCGCGGCCCAGCAGAGATACGCCGTGGCTGCCACGGTGAGAGTGTGGGGGACGAGGCGCGCCCAGGGGATGGCCTTTTCCCCGAAAACCTTGATCCAAGTCCCCAGCACGATGTCCGCGCCGGCGAGGTAATGGTTGTAGACGAACTCGCCGGCGCGGGATTTGCCGTCGAGGCCTTCACCGAAGGCGGGGTAGCGGGGGAGAAGGTAGGTCTTCCAGAAGCCCTCAGAGGCGAATTTGCGGGAGGAATAGCCCACCAGTTGTTCGCTGGTGCCATCAGTGGCGTCGTTGTGGCCGCTATGAATGCGGGCGGTATTCACAAAGCCCATGAGCCAGAAGGCCAGGGTGAGGGCCACAAACCAATAACGCATGGTCAAAAGCCTAGCTCATCGCCAAAAGGTACGCCGTTACTTTTTGCGACTCACTGCGTCACATGGCGGGATCAACGCTTTTTTGAGGAGGGCTGAGGCGAAAATCACAGAGCTATGACGCGGTGAGTCGCCAAAAGTAACGGCGTACCTTTTGGCGAGTGTCAAAACATTGGACGAAAATGATCAGACATTGCTCAATGATATCAATAGATTATATTGGCACAGTCCTCGCATTATATCCCTGCATAACCCCACAGCGATCCCCCCCGATCGCTGATTCTGTAAACCCCCCCTCCCCATAATCAGGAGATCGGCCCCCCCCGATCTCCTGATTTCTTTTTTCTCTTGGCCCCAGAGCGGCATTCCTTCATACACAAGAGATGCGCCGCCATATTCGCACCCTGCGATTCTTCAGCATCGCTGATGCCTTCGTGCTCTTCCTATTGGCGGGGCTCTTGGCGGCGGTGATGCTCATGGCCCAGCGGTGGAACGGGGACTTCGCCCCCGCCGTGGAGATCGATCTCAGCCTGAAGAGCCTGCCGCTCTACACATTGTTTTCCGCATCCCGGGGCATTGCGTCTTACTTCATCTCGCTGGCGTTCTCGTTGGTCTATGGTTACGCCGCCGCCCGCATCCCCCGGGCGGAGCGGTTCATGATCCCGGTGTTGGACATTCTGCAATGCGTGCCCGTGCTGGGCTTCCTCCCTGGTCTGGTGCTGGGATTGATCTCCGTTTTCCCCAACTCCAATATCGGCCTGGAGCTCGCCACAATCCTCATGATCTTCACCAGCCAGGCCTGGAACATGGCGTTCAGCTTCTATGCATCGCTCCGCTCCGTGCCCCAGGACCTCAAAGAAGTGACTCAGATCGCGGGCTTAAGTTGGTGGCAGCGATTCACAAGCCTGGAGTTGCCCATCTCCGCCGTGGGCTTGGCCTGGAACAGCCTCATGTCCATGGCCGGCGGCTGGTTCTTCCTCACGATTTGCGAATCGTTCACCCTCGGGGACCGGGTGTTCCGCTTGCCTGGCCTCGGTTCCTACATGTCGGTGGCCATCGAGCAGGGCAATCGTCAGGCCATGTTCTTCGGCATCGTGGCCATGATGACCCTCATCGTGGGTATGGACTTGCTGATCTGGCGCCCGTTGCTGGTTTGGGTGCGTCGCTACACTTTCGATGCGGCAACGGATTCGGTGGAGGCGGGCCACTCCTTTCTGCTCACTCTTTTCCAAGAGTCCAGACTCCTCAGCGGGATCCAAGGTTTGTTCAAGCGGCGCCGGCGCCATCGTCGCTCTGTCACCGCCGACGTCCCAGCCCCTTCCTTGAGGGAGAGCGATCCGCCTTCAGTCATCAAAAGAAAGAAGCACTTTTTACGCATGGCCCGGTGGGTGGCTCTCGTGTGTGGCTCTGCCGTGGCTGCCGTCATCATGGGCAGTCTCGCCATGGGCATCTGGCGTTTGGGCGGTATCTTGAAGGGGCTGGGGTGGCCCTTCTGGGTCATCCTCTTCAGGGATGCGTTCTGGACCATGTTGAGAGTGTTCGCTGCCACCGCGCTCTCCACGCTGTGGGCTGTGCCCGTGGGGCTCTTCATCGGTCTTTCTCCCCGGCTCCTCCGCATCGCCCAACCCATCGTGCAGGTCATCGCCGCGTTCCCCGCGCCCATGCTCTACCCTCTGGTGCTCGCCCTGCTGCTGCGTTGTGGCGTGGACCTGGACTACGGCTCTGTTTTCCTCATGATCATGGGGGTGCAGTGGTACGTGCTCTTCAACGTCATCGCTGGCGCCATGGGTATCAGCAAGGACCTCCAGGCAAGCCTGCGTTTAGCCGGTGTTTCAAAGCGCACGATGTGGACGAAGCTGTACATCCCGGGCATTTTCCCCTCCCTGGTGGTGGGGTGGATCACCGCCGCGGGGGGCACTTGGAACGCGAGCATCGTCACTGAGTATTTCAAGTACAATCACACCATTCACAAGGCCAACGGCCTGGGTTCCGCCATCAGCAGAGCGGCGGAAACTGGAAATTTCGCGGCGTTGGCCGCGAGCATCATCGTCCTGATCGTCCTAGTGGTTGCGCTGAACCGCCTGATTTGGCATCCTCTCTCAGAACTGGCCGAACGCAGATTCAGGATGGACCGATGAGAACTCCGCTGCTGGAGCTCCAGAAAGTATCTAAATCATTTTTATTGGACTCCGGCACCGAGCTCAGGGTGCTGGAAGATCTCTCCCTGTCGGTCTTTCCCAACGAGGCCGTGGTGCTGCTGGGGCCTTCCGGCGCGGGCAAGTCCACGGCGCTGCGGATCATGACGGGGCTCATGCCGCCCACCCGGGGCCAAGTCTTGCGCAGGGGCATCGGCTTGGAGGCCGTGAACCGGGACGTGGCCATGGTCTTCCAAAACTTCGCGCTGCTGCCGTGGGCAACCGTGTACGATAATATCGCCTTGGGGCTCGAAGCTGAAGAGCGCCCGACCAGCGAACTGAAGGCTCGCGTGAAGCGCGCCATCGACCTCGTGGGTCTTGAGGGCTACGAAGAGGCCTATCCCCGGGAGCTTTCCGGCGGCATGAAACAGCGGGTGGGGCTCGCACGGGCGCTTGTCATGGAGCGGCCCATTCTTTGTCTCGATGAGCCCTTCAGTTCCCTCGATCTTCTTTCTTCTGAAACATTGCGCACGGAAGTCTTGAGGTTGTGGATGAACCAAAACACGGCCACCCAAGCCATGGTGCTCATCACCCACAACATCGCTGAAGCGGTGTTCATGGCAAACCGCATTCTCGTCATGGGCACCAACCCCGGCCATATTCGGGTCGAAGTGAAGAACGAGCTGCCCTATCCTCGGGATGAAAACTCCCCCGGTTTCAAACGCATGGTGGCCATCATCCACGACGTCATCACAGAGACCATCATCCCTGACGATCCCGTCTGGACGCCTCAGGTGGGGGGCAAACCCCGCACCGAGGCCATCGAAACAATCCCCGACGTGCAGGTGGGCGAGATGCTGGGTTTGCTCGAGCTCTTGGATGACAAAGGGGGGCGCACGGACATTTTCCAGCTCTCCCATCTGGCGGGCAAAGACTTCGGCAAGACGCTCTTCATCGCCAAGGCCGCGGAGCTCTTGGACCTCGTCGATACGCCCCGCAACGAGATCGTGCTCACCGAGCTGGGCCGACGTCTCATTATGTCGGACATCAATGTGCGCAAGCGCACTCTGCACGAGCTCATCAAGTCGTTAAAATTGGTGCAGCTCGTGGAAGGGAAGCTGCGGGCCGCGCCCCGGTTCACCCTCGCCGTCGGCGAGGTGGTGGAATTCCTCGCGTCGCAGCTGCCCAACGAGAACCCCCAGACGGTATTCAACACGCTGGTGTCCTGGGGTCGTTATGCGGAGTTCTTTGGCTATAACGATGATGCGAAGGAACTGTACTTGGATGTGGGGCAGGAGTCGGTTTAGGATTTCGCCGGCGTCCATATGCCCATATGGTAGACAC
>CAYHWW010000112.1:0-11063 GCA_964360145.1 uncultured Oligoflexia bacterium
CGACCAAGGCGTGCTTCTGCACGCCGCGTGGAGCGGGCGACGACGACAACGAAGCCAGGCGGGAAAAGACCGAGCCTAAGCCTTGGTGTGGGTGTAGGCTCAGGCCCATGGCCCAGGTTACCATTGTCATTCCCGCGCGCTTAGCTTCCACTCGGCTTCCTGAGAAGCCCCTGGCGGACATCAAGGGTAAGTCCATGATTCAGCGCGTCTACGAGCAGTCGAAAAAAGTGCGGGGCGTGCATCGCGTCGTGGTGGCCACGGATAGCGAGCGCATCATCAAGGCGGTGACAGGTTTTGGCGGTGAAGCGATGATGACGTCGCCTGATTTGCAGTCGGGCACGGACCGGGTAGGGGCGGTGGCGAGCCTTTCCCCCGGTGCGGACAGTGATATTTTCATCAACGTCCAGGGGGACGAGCCCCTCATCGATCCCGCCAACATCGAAGGAGCCTTGGCCCTGGTCACAAGCCATCGTTTCACCTTGGGAACCTGCGCGGCGCCGCTGCCCGATGCCGCCTCTTTGGAGAACCCCAATGTGGTCAAAGTCCTCATCGATGCCCAGGATCGGGCTATTTATTTTTCCCGCTTTCCCATCCCGTATTCCCGCGAGCGGGCGCCCCAGGACGTCGCTCAGTACATCCCCCTCCAGCACCAGGGAATCTATGTCTATACCCGAGCAACGCTGAAGCAGTTTTGCGGCCTTAAGCGTACGCTCCTAGAGGCCGCGGAGAGCCTGGAGCAGCTCCGTGCACTGCACAATGGCATCGCCATCGGCGTTGCCCGTGTAACGAGCCCCAGTATCGGCGTAGATACGCCCGAGGACCTTGAGCTCGTCCGCAAGCTGAGTTAACTTTTCTGCGAGGAGTTCCCATGGCTAAAGCACCTCGGTCTCAGAAATTCATTTTCGTCACCGGGGGGGTTCTCTCCTCCATCGGAAAAGGCATCGCCTCTTCCAGCATCGGCTTCTTGCTGGAGCACCGGGGTCTCAAGGTGTCCATGATCAAAATGGACCCCTATATCAACATCGATCCGGGCACCATGAGCCCCTTCCAGCACGGTGAAGTGTTCGTGCTCGATGACGGCGCCGAGTGTGATCTCGACCTGGGTCACTACGAGCGTTTCGTGAACGGCGCCGTATTGACGCGCAAGAATAACTTCACCACGGGCAAGGTCTACGACACCGTCATCCAAAAAGAGCGCCGGGGCGAATATCTGGGCAAGACCGTGCAGGTCATTCCCCACATCACCGATCAAATTAAGCAAAACATCCACGAAGCCTCCAATGGCGCCGACGTGACCATCATCGAAACCGGCGGCACCGTGGGGGACATCGAGAGCTTGCCGTTCCTGGAGGCCATCAGGCAGATGCGCTCCGACGTGGGCGCTGAAAATGTGATGTATGTCCATGTGACGTTGGTGCCCAACATCGCCGCCGCCGGCGAGCTGAAGACCAAGCCGACGCAACACTCTGTGCGGGAGCTCCGCGAGATCGGTATTCAGCCTGACGTTTTGCTGTGTCGTTCCGATCGGGCGCTGCCTAAGGAAGTGAAGGAAAAGATCTCATTATTCTGTAACGTGACGCCTGAGTGCGTGTTCAGTGCCAAAGATGTTTCGCACATCTACGAAGTGCCGCTGAACTTCCACGAAGAGGGCTTGGACGACATCATCTGCGAGAAACTCGGCATTTGGACAGGCGAAGCGGACATTTCCCGCTGGGAGTATTTAGTCCACAAGCTGAAAAACCCCAAGTTCGTGGTGAAAATCGGTGTTGTAGGCAAGTACGTTGACCTCAAGGAGTCCTACAAATCCTTGTCTGAGGCATTGGTCCATGGAGGCCTTGCCCATGAGGCTAAAGTGGAGCTGGTGTACATTGACTCTGAAGAGCTTGAGAAGGGCCGGGGTTACGAGCAGCTCGACGAAGTGAGCGGCGTCCTGGTACCCGGTGGTTTTGGCGAGCGGGGCATCGAGGGCAAAATCAAGGCCATCGAGTACGCCCGCACCCACAAAAAACCCTTCTTTGGCATCTGTCTCGGCATGCAGCTCGCCACCATCGAGTATGCGCGCCATGTCTGTGGCCTGAAGTCAGCGACGTCGCAGGAGTTCGACCCCAAAGAGCCCTGCGCTGTTGTGGCGGTGATGGAAGACCAAAAGTCCATTACCATGAAGGGCGGCACCATGCGGCTCGGCGCCTATGAGTGTCACTTGAAGAAAGGCACGCGGGCGTACGCGGCTTATGATCGCGGCAGCATCAGCGAACGCCATCGCCATCGTTATGAAGTGAACAACGAGTTCCGTGCTCAGCTGGAAAAAGGCGGCCTCGTGATCAGCGGAGTGCACCAGAGCAAGGGCGGCATTGAGCTCGTTGAGATGATCGAGATCGCCGAACACCCCTGGTTTGTGGGTTGCCAGTTTCACCCTGAGTTCAAGAGCCGACCGCTGCAACCGCACCCGTTGTTCGCGGCGTTTATCGGGGCTTCGCTGAAGGCCGTCGCGTCCGCTCGCGCATCCCTCAAAAAACAGGACTGCGGGCTCTAAAACCATGTTTTGGTGACGGGAACCCTACTTTTCGAGGAATGTCGGCGGGGCATCACGGTTTGGGACTACGCTCGGCCGTTGGCATGATCTCTGCTCTGCGCCCAGGCAGAGGTAAATAATCATGTCTGCGAAAAATAACCGTTCCGTCCCCATTGCGTACCATCTCGTTGCTCATATCGAATATCCACACCCTGCCCTCGAGAAACCGTTAGAATACCAACGACTTTGGCGGAGGCTTACCGAAGCATTCCCCGAGGTCGTTGCTCTTGTGCTCATGCCGGATCACCTGCACCTCATCATCCCAAGCAAAGAAAATGATCCAGCCGAGTTACAAAGCATACTGCGGGCGGTGCTCCACGGAGGCAGATGGGGAAGCCCGCCAGCGCCTCAACCCATACCCAATATTTCTCACCTCAGGCGCCATGTGAGGTACGTGCACCTCAATCCGTGTCGGGATGAGCTCTGTGACGATCCCCTGCGCTGGCCTTGGAGCACTCATCGGGATTACGTCGGCGCAGCGGCTTTTCCCGCGTCAGATGAACCCAAACGCATGAATCTTGCTCAGCGCCGGGCATTTCATAAGTATGTCTCTTCTGATCCCAGCGTGCACCCCATGGGCACTGCCGCGCCCATGGCACCGCAAATGCCTGCCCTCATCGATCTCAGCGTTGTCGAGCGCGCCGCGGAAGTGGTGTGTCGCGCTCCTACGGGGGCTTTCAGTAAAAAGGGCCGTCTTCGCGCCAGGTTGATGGCGATCTTAGCAGGACCTTTGGGGGTGCCCGCGGCGGTGGTGGCCCGTCACTTTGGCGTGCACCCGACTTCGGTGAGACCGGAGGTTTGTTCGGGGTTCAATGATCCTATTTTGCGTCCCTTGATCATGACACTCACCGATGAGCGGCTCCTGCCATCATTGCTTTCCCGGGATTCCTTGGAAAACAGGAATCTGCACTGAGAAACTGGGTTTTAGTGCTGGGAACCCTGCTTTTCAAGGAATGCCAGGGTGGAATGCCAGGGCGTCACAAGGACGTGACCCTAACCCCGATCGCTGCTATGCCTAAATCATGGCTAAAAAGTTTATTTTGATCGCAGGTCCCTGCGTCATCGAATCCAAAGACCTCGTCGAAGAAGTGGCCGGGCGGCTCAAAGAGATCACCGCAGCGTACCCGGACATTGATTTCCACTTCAAGGCGAGCTTCGACAAAGCCAACCGCAGCGCCCACGATAGCTTCCGGGGGCCGGGCCTCGAGAAGGGCTGTGAGATTCTCGCCGCCGTTGGCAAAACTTTCGGTGTCAAAACAATTACCGACGTCCACCTGCCCGAACACTGCGCCGTCGCGGCACAACACGTCTCCGCGCTGCAAATCCCCGCCTTCCTCTGTCGTCAAACCGATCTCATCCAAGAGGCCGCCCGTCAGTGCGTCAAGCACAAGCGGTCACTCAACGTGAAGAAGGGCCAGTTCCTCGCCCCCTGGGACATGCTGAACGTGGTCGAAAAAGTCGAAGCCGCCACTGATACGCGGAAGCCCCAGTGGCTCTGGCTCACCGAGCGGGGTTCGAGTTTCGGTTACAACAACCTCGTGGTGGACATGGGGTCCTTCCCCCAGATGCGCGCCCACGGTGTCCCCGTGATTTTTGACGCCACCCATTCCGTGCAACTCCCCGGCGGCGCCGCTGGCGGCAAGGTCACCGGCGGCAGGCGCGAGCTCATTGCGCCGCTGGCCCGGGCGGCCACCGCCGTGGGCATCGATGGTCTCTTCATGGAGACCCACCCCCGGGTCAATGAATCTAAGTCTGACGCCGCCAACGCCTATCCCTTGGCGGATGTGCCGCGGTTCCTTGAAATGATCATGGCCGTGCGCGAAGTCGCCGGGCGGTATCAATAAGCCCCACGGTGTGGGAAGGTAGAGCAATGGAAAAGCAGCGCCAACAGACTGAGGTAGAGCAAATCGAGAAGAAACTTCGATTGGCTGCAGGCCTTTTCCATATGGCGATGGAAGTCAAAAAGAGTCAGATTAGGGCGCAGCATCCCCACCTTTCGGAACAAGAGTTGAATCACCGGGCATATGCCCTCATCGAGAGGGGCTGTCGGTGATCGACACACTCAAGATCTTTCTCATGATCTTGCAGCGGTTGGAGGAGGCTCAGATCTCTCATATGGTGGTGGGTTCCATAGCCTCTATGGTCTACGGGGAGCCGCGCCTGACCCATGACATGGATCTCGTGGTGGATGTGCTGCCCGTGGATGCCGTGAAGTTTGAGAAGCTCTTCGACAATGAGGATTTCTACTGCCCCCCCCTTGAAGTCCTCCGCTCAGAGATCGTTCATCACGGCCAATTCAATCTCATTCACAACAGTTCAGGCCTGAAAGTGGACATTATGGTGAGAAAAACCACCGACCACGCCACGGAAGAGTTCCGGCGGCGCGTGCGCATGCCCTTTGCCGAAGGCCGCGAAGTTTTCATGGCCACCGCCGAGGATGTCATCATCAAGAAACTCGACTTCCATCGGCAAGGCGGCTCTGAAAAGCACATCACAGACATCCGCGGCATCCAGGCTTGCACTGCCCTTGATCAAAATTATCTCAGTCATTGGATCGCACGCCTTGGCCTTGAGCAGGCCTGGGCCAAGGTGAGCAAGTAACGGTCCCGGCATGGCGTATGTAGAAAATAGAATCGCCGAGCCAGTCTCCCGCCTGGCCCGGCGATTCATGAGTTGAGTTGAGTTGAGAGGAGTTGATTGAGGAGCGATTTGTTTTTTGAATCGCTAGCCGGGTTTTACCCCGGCCACGGGGAGAAACTTGTAGGAAACATCGGAGCTAGTCTTCGCTTAGCGCCAGGAATGCCAGACCCAGGCGCCGTACCAGTTTCCGCGTCTGTCGCGTATCATTTCCCAGTAGTAGTCACCGCGGGCGGTGGTGGGGACGTATGAGCCAGGGGCTACGTTGTTCGGCGTGAACCAGAAGTAGTAAGCATTATTAACGAAGACCGAGTTATTGCCGCCGCAGCCGCCGCCGGTGGCGCCGGAGCAAGGGCACATCAATGCGGATCCACCGTTAGGCGTGGTATTGTAGATCGAACCGCCACAGGTATTGCCCATATTGGGCATACACTGTTGGTAGCCGTTGTACCCTTGGACCAAGATGCCTGGTTGGCCCGTGCCGGGTACCACGCAGTTGCTCACGCCGCCGTTAATGCCATTGGGGCTCAGCGCGGAGCCCGGGGCTACGCCGACGGCGCCGCCACCGTTGTTCTGGCTCTCGTCGCTACCGCAGGCAGCGAGCACGATGGACATGGCCAGTACGGCCGCTCGCCATCCTTGTTTCAATTCATACGCTTTCATAATCAATCTCCTCAGATTCAAGGTTAGATGCCTTGATGTTTACTCATTGTGGACGGTTGCCCCTTGTGCAGATGGCATGCCAAATTCGTCGGATATGTTCGAAATGCGTAACCCCCGAAACTATTAACTGTTTTTGTTTATATGTGCGGGAGCTAGGGACATTCTGCCTCTGACCGGTGCGTCTTGGCTCTAGACCCCTGTCAACTTGTTTGACGGAAATGGGGGGGTCGGATAACTTTGAGTGATGGACGTCCCCTATGACTTCATCGATCCCCGCAAACAGCGGGTGACCAAGGAAATCGAGCAGTTAGCCTCTACAATCAAAATGCTCATCCTCGATGTGGATGGAGTGCTCACGGACGGGCGTATTTGGTGGGTGGAGGGCACGGGCTGGACCCGCTCTTTCCACGTGCGGGATGGCTACGGCATGAAACTACTGATGAAAGACGGCATCGAGATTGCTCTCATCAGTGGTGGCGACTCCGCCTCTGTCCGTGAGCGTGCGAAATTCCTTGGCATTAATCACGTGCACCTCGGTGATGAGAATAAAATCGTTGCCCTGGGCAAGGTCCTCTCCGATACCGGCATCAAGGCCGAGGAGTGCGCCTTCATGGGTGACGATCTTTTTGATATCCCGGTCCTGCGGAAGGTGGGGTTCTCCGTCACGGTGCCCGGTGCCGTGCCTGAAGTGAAAGACGTGGTGCATTTCATCACTCAAATGCCCGGAGGCATGGGCGCGGTGCGGGAAGTTTGCGATCTGATCCGCAGATCCAAGGCGTAGTGTCCATGAGAAGAGCGCTTAAGATCCGGCCTCGGCTGGCGTTGGCAGTGGCCGTGGCCGCCCTCGTCCTCTTCGAGGTCCTCCTCCTCAAACCTTCCTCCCTGGACATCAATGAGGGCGCGACGAAGAAGACTCTCTTCAAGGATCTCTCCCAAATGGTGCAGGCCCAGATGAAGGATGATGAGGTCCGCTACACGATTCAGGGTTTCCACTACACTTCCGTGGAGGGGCAGGTCAAACAGTGGGAGATGAACTCTGATACGGCCCTGCTCTACGAGAACTCAAAGAAAGTGGTCGCCAACAACGCCCGAATCAAAATGTTCGATGTGAATGGGCAGATCACTTACATCGAGGGAAAAGAAGCCCACTACCGCATGGGTTCCAAGGATTTTGAGCTCTACAAAGACGTGAAGGTCACGTTTCCTGATGGATTTTGGCTGAAGACGGAGCAGGCTAGTTACACCGCTGTCTCTCAGGTCGTGTCCTCTCGTGAAGACTTCCATGGCGAGACGCGGAAAACCAAAACGGAGTGGCTCCAAGTGTGGGGACATGGTTTCACCGCCCCCCGTAAAGATCCCCACATCCACATCCTTGCGGATACTCGCGCTAAAATCCATCGCTTCCTGGCCAAGGAAGTCCATGAGGTGAAATCAGATCTGGGCGACATCGATCGCTTCACCAAGGTGGCGATCTTCACCATGAATCAGACAACGGAGAAGGTGGACAGCAATATTGGCACTTTGAATGTGGTATCCCGGCGCCAGGAGGCTTTTTACGATGGCGGCAGCCACCAATTCAACGCCATGACGGCCCTCCAGGATGTGGTCATCAAGGAGACCGACCCCGTCAAACTGAAAGAGGGCATCAAATATGCTACATCTCAGAGAGCTGACTTTGTGAATAGTGATGATAGGATACTGCTCACGGGGTTTCCTTCCGTGTACCAGGATGACGATGCGCTCACCGGTGAGCTCATCACGATTTATCGCAGCAAAAACCTCGTTGAGGTGAATCAGGCAAATGGATACCACGTCCCCAAATTCAAAGCCCCACAGAAAGCCCAGCAGGAAACTGGAGGCCAGGAACCTGCTGAAGCGCTTCGGTGACCGCACTGTCGTGAAGGACGTGAGCTTTTCCATCACGTCGGGTCAGATCGTGGGTTTGCTGGGGCCCAATGGCGCGGGTAAAACCACGTCCTTCTACATGGTCGTGGGGTTGGTGCGGCCTGACGGCGGCAAAGTGCTGCTGGATGACAAGGAGCTCACCAAGGAGCCCATGCATCAGCGGGCCATGATGGGGGTGGGCTATTTGCCCCAAGAACCCAGTATCTTCCGTCGGATGTCCGTGGAGGAAAACCTGCTTGCGGTGCTTGAAAACACGGATCTCACCCGTGCTCAGCGCAACGAGAAGCTCTCCAACCTCCTGGATGACTTCAACATTCGCCATGTCGCTGGGCAGAAAGCCTTCACGCTTTCCGGCGGTGAGCGTCGGCGGCTGGAGGTCGCTCGCGCATTGGCGCTGGATCCTTCTTTCCTACTGCTTGACGAGCCCTTCGCCGGCGTCGACCCTTTGGCTGTCGCGGATATCCAGAGCATTATCCGCAAGTTGAAAGACCGGGGACTAGGCATTTTGATCACTGATCACAACGTGCGTGAGACACTGGGCATTTGCGATTTGGGCTACATCCTGTCGGATGGTATGATTCTGGAATATGGCACGCCGGATCATATCGCAAGCAGTCCTCGTGCCAGAGAAGCTTACCTGGGCGAAAATTTCCGTCTGTAACGTCGAACGAGGGGTTTGATTCCACGCTATGGCCCTTGAGATTAAGCAGTCATTAAAGCTCAGTCAGCAATTGGTGATGACGCCTCAGTTGCAGCAGGCCATCAAGTTGTTGCAGCTGAATCGCCTGGAGCTTGCTGACGTCATCACTCAGGAGCTCATGGAAAACCCCATGCTCGAAGAGGTGGCGGAAACAATCGAGAACCCCGAGGGGTTGCCAGAGAACGCCAGCGACCAGGAACGGGACCAGGTGGCTAATGAAAATGAATCCGTGGCCGAGCCCACTCAAGAGGCCACGGGCCAAGAAGAAACCCAGAATAAAGAAGAATTCAACTGGGAGTCCTACATTGACGAGGTGAATAACCAGAAGACCCTGCCTTCGACCAGGGTTTCCGGCGAAGATCTCCCCACCTTCGAGAATATTCTTACCCGCTCCACCTCATTGCAAGAGCATCTCTTGTGGCAGCTCAACATGAGCACCCTCACGGACGACGAGAAGAAGCTGGGCATCGAGATCATTGGTAACCTGAACGACGATGGCTACCTGGCCGCGGATCTCGCGGAGCTTGCCTGCAATACGAGCATCCAGTTCGAGGACGCCGAAGAGATCCTGAAGATCATGCAGAACTTCGATCCCGTGGGGGTGGCTGCCCGTTCCGTGAAGGAATGCCTCATGGTGCAGGCTCGCTTCATGAAACCCCGGGATGAGCTGGTGGAAGCGGTCATCGAGCATCATTTAGGTGACCTCGAGAAACGCAACTACCATGTGATCTGCAAGGCTCTTGACGCCGACATTCCCGACATCGTGGGGTGCACCCAGATCATCCAGCAGTTCGAGCCCAAGCCCGGTCGCCTCTTCACTGAACCCGACAATACCCAGTACATTACCCCGGACATCTACGTCGTGAAGAACGCCAATGGCGAGTACATCATAACCTTGAATGATGATGGCCTGCCCAAGTTGCGCATCTCCAACTACTACAGGAGCGTGCTGGCTAGCGCTTCCACTCAGGCGAAAGAGGGCGGCAAGAATTCCAAGGGCGCCGTGACGAAAGATTACATCCAAGACAAGCTGCGGGCGGCGGTGTGGCTCATCCGCTCCATTCACAATCGGCAGAAGACGATCTTCAAGGTCACTGAAAGCATCGTGAAGTACCAGAGGGAGTTCTTTGAGAAGGGCGTGAACTTCCTGAAGCCCCTCATCCTGAAAGACGTGGCTAACGACATCGGCATGCACGAGTCAACAGTGAGTCGCGTGACCACGAATAAGTATGTGCACACCCCCATGGGGATCTTCGAGCTGAAATATTTTTTCAACTCGGGCATCTCTTCCGGCGATGGCTCCGGGGATGTGGCCTCCGAGGCGGTGAAAGACAAGATCCGTGTGCTCTGCTCCAAAGAGGACCTGCGCAAGCCCCTCTCCGACCAGCGCATCGTGGAACTCCTGAAATCCGAGAACATCGATATCGCGCGGCGCACGGTTGCCAAGTACCGCGACATGTTGGGAATCCTCTCGTCATCAAAGCGCAAGAAACCATTTTGATGAAAGCGCTGCTGCTTTTCTTGGCGGTCTACCGATGAAGCTGGGCATCCTCTCCCGGAATAAGAACCTTCACTCCATCCGCAGGCTCTTGAAAGAGGCCAAGGCCCTGCGGGTGCAGCCCTTCGTCATGGACCCCCTGGAGTGCAGCGTGGTGGTGGGCGGTGCGGCGCCCGGGTTGTATTTGGGTGAGAAGCCCGTGCCTGTTTGTGACGTGGTTCTCCCCCGCATTGGCGCATCGGTCACGGATTACGGCCTTGCCGTGGTCACTCAGTTCGAGGCCATGGGCGTGAAGGTCATCAACGGCAGCGTGGCCATTGCCCAGTCCCGCGACAAGTTGCGGGCCATGCAAGTTCTGGCGCGCAAGAACATCGATGTGCCAGCCACCGTGCTCATCCGCAATGGGCGAGGCTTGAAGACAGCCCTGCGTCAGGTGCAGGGCACGCCAGCGGTTTTGAAAGTCATCCAAGGCACCCAGGGCGTGGGCGTCATGATCGTGGAGAGCGTCAACTCAGCCCAGTCCGTCATGGAAACCTTGTGGAACATCGGCCAAGACGTGCTGGTGCAGCAGTATGTGGCGGAGAGTGCCGGCAGGGACATCCGTGCCTTCGTCATCGGCGACAAGGTGGTGGCGGCCATGCGGCGCCAGGCTCGTGAAGGGGAGTTCCGCAGCAACATTCACCGGGGTGGCGAGGGCGTGCTCATCGAGCTCAAAGATTCTTACAAGCGCGCCGCGATCAACGCCGCGAAGGCGTTGGGCTTGGGCGTAGCGGGCGTGGATCTGCTGGAGTCGCTTTCCGGGCCCATGGTCATCGAGGTGAACTCTTCGCCAGGCTTCGAGGGCATAGAGCAAGCCACGGGGCTCAACATCGCCCGCATGATCGTGAAATACGCGCAAGGCCTACACAAAGGCCGCCGACGCTAGAGTAGGCTCGGTCTTTTCCCGCCTGGCTTCGTTGTCGTTCGTCGCCCGCTCCACGCGGCGTGCAGGAGCACGCCTTGGTCGCCGGGCTCCTCCTCCGCCTCGCCATGCGGGAAAATACCTTCGCCTACTCAGAAATTTGGTTGAGGATCCACGCTAAAACAGA
>CAYHWW010000113.1:0-10945 GCA_964360145.1 uncultured Oligoflexia bacterium
CCTTCCCTCGCAAAGTCGAATTAGCCATTCTGGGCATCGTGACCTTGGTGTGCGCCAATTCCGCTTATCAACTGTTCTTGGCCGCTCCCTCGAACCCTGCCGTCAATGCGGCATCTCGCGGCCCCGCGGGAGTGGTGGGCCGCGGCGAATCTTTCCAAATCATTGACCTGGGCTGCCTTAAAGACGGCATGCGCTTCCCCGTGCCCTCGGATCGGGCACGCCTGAAGGGCTCCTGGTGCGCCACGGGCAGTGCCCCCACCACCACCGCACCCCGGCAGTTCGTAGTGGAAAATCCCAACTCACATCACCGGGCTGAGGTGTATTTCGAAAAAACCTGGCCTCGGTTCACCACGGACTTCATCCCGCTGGCGCCTGGCACCAATGAGATCATGCTCCACATCACCGACCGCGACGGCATCAAGCGTGAGTTCAAGATCTCAGTTCAAAAGAACTGATCAGAAAAACTGAACCATCAAGAAGCCAGCCCAGATGATGAAGCCGCTGATGATGGGCATGGAAAAATTGTCGTCTATTTCCAACGGAAGGGATTCAGCCAACGCACCGGCAAAACCACCCAGCAGGGTGAGGCGGATGACGTTGAGCCCATCCATCCCGCCGCTCTTCAAATAAGCGTAGGTGATGATGGCGCAAACGGTAAATGCAGCCACGGCTCCGTGGAGGGATTTATTCTTGGTGATTTTAATGGAACGTCCCTTGAAGAGAACGCCGAAGAAGGATGCGGCCGGGTCGCCCCATGCGAGATAAAGCAGCGAGAGAATAGTCACCGGCTTCGGGAACACCGCGATGGCAAAAAACGTGGCGGCAAGAAAGTAAGGCACCGTGCTCAAGCGATTCACTTCGTGGTGGCGAAAAATCGGGCCGAAGACTTTCAAGACTTTCTCGTTCAAAACGGGATTTTTCAGACGGAGCATTTCGACGCTCACATCGAGAGTGAAGAAAAAAGCCACCAAACCCAGCGCCAGGGCTTGGCTGATACCAGAGGTATAAATAACTACGATCATGGTGCCCATGCATGCGTGCCAGACTTTGCGGGCAATGTGCAGGTCACTGCGAACTGGCATTGCAGCAGCGATCTGCTGCAGTCTGAGTTGAGCGGCACTGAGGGACTGGTCCATGACGGTTTCACTGCGCTTTGCGGACATGAAGATGACTCCAAATGGATGACACAAAATATCAAGTGATATCGCAGGACAATAATGAGCAAGGGTCATGCCATAACGCAGTGCATGACCCAATTATGAGAAAAAACTAATGATTTCATAACTCTGTAGAAAAGTTACTATGGGAGTCGAGACGGGGGAGCGAGTAGTCATTTACTCACCGTTAGCGGTAACCCCTGAGAAACTGGAAGATGCTGCGTAAGTAATTACGCAGCGCGCCTTCCAACGAATTTTGCCCCATTGCCCTTGACAAAAAGTAGCTGCTCCATTGACGAGCATCCCGTTTAAAATCCATAATTTCCCTAGGAGGGACCGTACTTGGGCAACCCTGTGGCCATGGATGAGCCCCGGTCTGAAGCACCGGAAAATACGGAAAGTTTTGAATTCAAAGTTCCTTCCAATAGCTCGATCAAAGAGATCTGGGCCGTGGGCGGTGGCAAGGGGGGCGTGGGGAAAAGCCTCGTCGCGGCAAACCTCGCCATCAGTCTTGCCCGCGCGGGCAATCGAGTCTGCGCCGTGGACCTGGACTTGGGGTGCGCGAACCTTCACACGTGCCTGGGTGTGGATATCCCGCAGCTCACCCTCTCTGATTTTTTCAGTCACCGCGTGGGCTCCATCGAAGAGACCCTGGTGAAAACCGAGGTGCCAAACCTGGGCCTCATCAGCGGCGCCCAAGACGCTCTTGGCATCGCCAACCTGAAGCACACCCAAAAGAGCAAGCTGCTGCAAGCCCTCATGACGTTACCCGTGGATTACCTGCTCTTCGACCTGGGCGCGGGCACGGGCTTCAATACCCTCGACTTTTTCCTCGCGGCCGACAGCGGCGTCCTGGTGCTCCTCCCCGAACCCACCAGCATCGAAAACACTTACCGCTTCATCAAGAGCGCCTACTTCCGAAAACTCAAAATGGCGGAAAGCCTCTTTGAAGTGCGGCCCATGATCGATATGGCCATGGATCAGAAAAACCCTCTGGGCATCCGCTCACCCTCGGACCTGGTGCGCGAGGTGAGCCGCTATAGCCCCGAGATGGGCATGAAAATCCGTGAAGTCATCGCCTCTTTCCGCCCCAAACTCATCATCAACCAGGCCCGCACCCAGACGGATATCGACATCGGCTTCTCCATCAAAAGCGTCTGCAAAAAATATTTTGGCATCGACATGGAGTACCTGGGCTACCTGGACTACGACAGCGCCGTTTGGCAATCCGTGCGCCGCAAGCGCCCCCTCATGCTGGAGTTCCCCAACTCCCGCCTCGTGAGCAGCTTTGAACGCATGGTGCACTTCCTCACGCATAAGAACAAACAGAAGCAGATGGAGATCTTTTGAAAAATCCAGCTGAACGCAGCACGCGGGACCCCTTCGAAAAAGACATGCTGAACTATTACGAGATCCTCGACATCCAGCCCGACGCTTCCGCTAGCGACGTACGCCAGGCTTACTTCCGGGCCAAGTCCGCCTACGGCAAGGATTCCAACGCGGTGTACAGCCTCTTCGACGCCCAGGAGAGCAAGTCCGTGCTGGAACGCATTGAAGAGGCGTACCTGGTGCTTTCCGACGTCGACCGCCGTAAGGAGTACGACAAAACCCACGGATTCCTGCGCCCTGGGAACGAAATTCAGATGACAAAGAAATCCACGGCTAAGAACATATTCTCCTTCTCCACCGGCGAATCCGTGCGGCCACAAATCCATCAGGACCCCGCCCAGCAAGCTGCCCGCGCCGTCTTCGGTGCTGAGGCCATGGGCGAGGAGAGACCAACACTCAGCCCCCCAAAAATAATCCGTGACTCTCCCACCACCCCCCCGGCGGAGGACTACCGCGTCAAAGACCCCCAGAGCCGCCTTGGCATCGTGCGCCGCATGGAGCTCACAAAGCCCTTCCAGCAGGACACCGGTATGGAGCAGCAAATCTCCGCCGAAACAGAGTTCCACGGCGAGTTCCTCAAGAAAGTGCGGGAATACCGCTGCATCACCATGGATGAACTCAGCGAATTCACGAAAATCAGCAAAACCTATCTCAACTGCCTTGAAAACGAGGAATATGACAGCCTGCCCGCCCCACCCTACGTGCGCGGGTTTGTTTCCCAAGTGGCCAAGTCCCTCAAGCTCCCCCACGACAAGGCTGCTGCGGGATACATGAAACGCTACTATAGTGTGAAGGGTGATAAACAACCCTGATCGTGCTTCTGTCCTGATATGGCAGGCCCCCCGTGAAGAGGACGGTCGCCGCGTGGACTCCGCTTTGGCCGATGCCGGGTTGGGATTGTCCCGCTCCCAGATCAAAGAACACATCGAGGCAGGTCGCGTGAATTGCGATGGCAAAGCCGTGGTGAAGACATCCGCCAAAGTGTTGGGCGGGGCACATTATGAGATCGCGGTGCCACCGACGGTGAAGCTGGATCTTACCCCCCATGACCTCAAGCTCTCCATCGTATTTGAAGACAAGCACCTGGCGGTGGTGGAGAAACCCGCGGGGATTTCCGTCCACCCATCGGACACCGAGAATGCGCCGACGTTGGTGCACGGCCTTTTGCACCAATTGAAGACGCTCTCAAGCATCGGTGGCGTCGCTCGCCCTGGAATCGTCCATCGCATCGACAAGGGGACATCGGGGCTGCTCGTCGTGACGAAAACCGATAAAGCCCACGAGGGGCTGGCGCGCCAATTCAAAGAGCACAGCATCGAGCGCGTGTACCGCGCACTGGTGTACGGAGACCTCGCCGCAAAAAAAGGCGGGAGCGGCCGCATCGAAACCTATTTCGATCGCCACCCCACTCATCGACGCAAGATGACGGGCACCGTGAGATCTGGACGCAAGGCGATCACCCACTGGAAAGTGCTGCGCTCCTTCGACGGCGCCATGACTCTGGTGGAATGCCGCCTGGAGACCGGACGCACCCACCAGATCCGCGTCCACCTGAGTGAGCTGGGCTTCTCCATCGTAGGCGACCCGCTGTACGGCCAGCACGCCCGCAACGCCAAGACCCTCTGCATGAAGAACCCCAAGGCAGGCTCCGCCGCCGCCGCGCTGGATCATCAATTGCTGCACGCAGCCGTACTGGGCTTCGAGCACCCCGTGACAAAAAAACAGCTCCGGTTCGAATGCGAGCCCCCAGCGGATTTCGCAGCGCTCCTTAAACTCCTATAAATAGGTCCATGAATAGGCGAAGGGCTTTTCCCGCAGAGCGAGGATTTCCGGGCACGAGCCCGGAAATCGGTCAGCGCAGCTGCGCCGAAGCAGGATGCGTAGGCGACGGGAGGAGGAAGTTGGCGACCAAGACGCACTCATGTGCGTCGCGTGGAGCCAACAACGACGACAACGAAGCTATGCGGGAAAAGACCGAGCCTACGTTTCGCAGCGCTCCTTGCCTTGCTGTGAAACGGTGCTTCTAATATCGGCCTGAAACACCAACAGGAGATATTCATGAAATCAAAGCTTTTAGCGCTATGCCTTCTCGCTCTCACCACCACTGCTGCCTTCGCCACGGACAAAGACTCATCGACGCCCGCCGTCGGCACGGGCCTCGATGGCCGCGTCGAAGCCCTGGAAGATACCGTGGCTACGCTGAACCAGGCCATCAGCAACCTGAGCCTACGGCTCTCGGTCGTTGAGAACGGAGGCGCTCAGCCCGGTAGTTCCTGGACTTGCGCCTGCTCTTGCGGCGGCTTCCGCTACAATGAGATCATCGCCCGCAGCGTATCCGCCCGCGGCGCCACCGCTGACGAAGCATTTCAAGCAATCGACGCTCAGTGCTCCGATCACCTGTTCACCGGCGTGCAAAACAACGGCGGCTACCGCGAGTTGATTTTCGCCAATGTACAAACAGCCTGCGTACGGAACTAAGACTCCCTCTATTTCTGTTCATGACGAGCCGACGCGCAGCCCGCGGTCGGCTCGTGTTATTATAACGCCATGGCTTTCGAACCCCTCAGATCCCCCATCTTCGACAAAGTCCTCCACCTTGAGCACGGCTTCTACACCGCCAACGTGGAGCCCCCAGCACCCCTGGGCCGCGCCCACCAGGTTCACGGCGCGGACATCAAAGAATACATTGGTGAGGAATCACTAAACCCTCATGTGCTGCCTAAGGCCGACGCCGTCATGACGGTGGTGAAGGACCTCTGGGTGGGAGTGCAGACCGCGGACTGCATCCCTGCCCTCATGGCCCCCATCGCGGGCCCCGCGGTCATCGCCGTCCACGGGGGATGGCGCGGAGTCCTGGAGGGAATCTTCCCTCGCGCACTTGAGGCCATGGAAAAAAAAGGCATTCGCCCCCGGGACATGCTGGCAGCCCTCGGCCCCGCCATCGGGCCCTGCTGCTTTGAGGTGGGCCCGGAATTACTCGAAGCCTTCGAGAAAAAATGGGGATGGATGTGGACCAGCTCCCCCCACCTCGTTCCCTATAAAGAGAGGCACCTGGACCTCAAGGCCATTGCGCGGATGCAGCTCGTGCACAGCGGCATGCTGGAACCCAACATCGATGTCATCCAACTCTGCACCTACTGCGGCATCCTCCGCCTCCATGGCGAGGAGTTCCGAGCGGAAACAAACGACTGGGCCAGCCATCGCAGGGCGACCCACAACGGCCTCAAGGCGGCACGCCAATGGTCCGTGATCCGCATGATGTCCCCAGAGACTGAAAAGGCAAAAAAGGCCGTTGCAACGGGCAACCTTATTTAACGCCGGAGAGATCCAACAAGCCGAGAGGGTTGACCCGCAGCCCCTTGGCCCGGGGTGAAAGGGCCACGGTCATTTTGTAATGGAAGAGCGGCAATGCCACGGCCTCTTCATCAATGAGGGCGGCCGCTCTCTCGATGAGACGCTGACGCACCGGCCCCTCGGGCTTGGTGGCAATCTTATCCAGCAGCGCGTCATACTCTTGGTTTTTCCAACCGGTGTGATTGTTGGGGCTGTCGGATCGGAACAGAGACAGATGCGCGTAGGCATCCAGGATGACGGAAAGCCAACCGAAGCGGAACATCCCCACATCCCCACGATAGAGAGCCTGAAGATGGCTCTTCCAGTCTCGGGCCTTCAAGGTGGCATCGATGCCCCAGGCCTTCTTCAGATCGACTTGGATCTTTTCAGCGATGAGCTGATTGCGTGAACCCCCATCGAAAGCCAGCGCAAGGTCCTCAGGCACCGCTGCCACGAAGAGAGTGGAACGCATCCCGGGAGGACGAGGCGGCGGGGGACATACCCGTGGGCCTCCCAAGGCAGAGGGCAGCCAGGAACAGGCCTGTTCGCCATCCCCTTGCTGGAGTTCTAGGATGTCGGCGCGACTCACTGCGGACACCACGGCCCTACGGGCCTGCTTATCGCGCCAAAATAGGCGACGCTGGTTAAATCCAAGATAGTAGGTCGCACGCAATGGGAACTCAGCGATTTTCCCCTGCTCCCGCAGCCGCCTGAGTTCCAGGGTAGGAACCCTCAAAAGAACGTCGAGCCCCCCTGATTGCAAAAGAGCCAAGGAGGGGGCGTCCTCCGCGACGAGGCGAAACTCCACCCGATCCGGACCCACGGGAGGGAGGGGCCACCTAGGATTTCGGCTCAAGCCAATGACGCCAGCGGGGGAGTCCTTCTCGAACACATAGGGCCCGTTGTAGCTTTTAGCCCCCGGTCGCTGGGGAACAGCAATGATAGAAGCCAGTACGTGGGGAAAATACCCGCAAGGCTCATCAAACTCAAAGCGCAGCTCGCGATCGCCGATGGCTTTGATTCCCACGGCGGCGAAATCCGAAAGCTTCCCCGTTTTGTAGTCCCGGGCTCCCCTAATGACGAAAAGTAGATCTGCAAGACGAGACGCCGTGTCCGGATCCAAGCCGCGCTTGAAGGCGTACATGAAATCCGCCGCGGTGATCCGCGTGCCATCGCTCCAGAGGGCATCCTTGCGAATCACGGCACGGAGACCAGGGCTCTTGTTTTTGCCCCGGGGCAAAGGCTCCAGCTCCTCCGCCAACGCCAGCTGGACACGGCCCTCGCCATCGTAGGCCGTCAGACCGCGAAGCACCAGGTTGAGGACTCGCAACGAAAGGCCATCCTCGACAAGGGAGGGGTCGAGGCTCGCGGGCTCCGCGGTGAGCTGCACAGTGAAGGGACGCGGGGACTCAGCCCGGGCCGAAACAGAGCAGACGCAGAGCAATAGGATACGGATCCAACGATGCATAAGTCTTCGTATGTGCTATCATATCCAAGAAAATATGGATTCTCTTTACCAGCACCTGAGAGCAGCCCTAGAGGCCGGCACCGTCGCATCGACTTTGTTCGCCATGCTGCTTGCCTACCTGGGCGGCATCCTCTCCAGCTTCACTCCTTGCATCTACCCCATGATCCCCATCACCATGGGCTTCATTGGCGGGGCGGCGGAGCGCTCCTGGAAGTCCGGCTGGCTCTTGAGTTCCTTTTACGTGCTGGGCATGGCCGCGGTGTACTCCGTGCTCGGAGTGCTCGCCAGCATCACGGGTCGCATCTTCGGCACCATGACCAACTCGCCCTCTTGGTATCTCGTGCTGGGTGGGGTCATGACCCTTTGCGCTCTCTGGATGTTCGACGTCATAGAATTCGATCCCAATGTGTGGGTCCAGCGCTTCCGCCGCAAAAAGCCCCATCAAGGCCACCACCACCGCGTGGAAGAATCGGTTTTCGGTGCGTTCATCCTTGGCGCCTCCAGTGGCTTCATCGCCGCCCCCTGCACCACCCCCGTGCTCACGACGATCCTAGGCTACATCGCCACCCAACGCTCCGTAGGCATGGGCACCGCCCTCATGTTCTCCTTTGCCCTGGGCCTGGGCACCATCCTGGTTGCCGTGGGCACATTCACCGGCGCCCTGAAGCTCATGCCTAAATCCGGGCGTTGGCTCAAAGTGATCAAGAACGCCTCGGGCTACCTGATCCTTGGACTGGGCTTCTACTACGTCTTTAAAGCTGGGACCCTGTCGTGAAAAAAGAACAACAGCTTTATAAGTTCATCGCTTTGATCTACGTCGTGGCGGCCGTGGTCTCCGCTTACTTGGTTTACGACCATTACGTCATCATCAACGGTGAGAACTTCAAAAGTTTATGCTCCGTCAGCAGCTACTTCGATTGCGATGCCGTCAACTCTTCCCCGTACTCGGTGTTTTTAGGTATCCCGGTGGCGACCTGGGGCTTGGGCTACTACGTGGGCGCCACCCTTGTGGCGGTGATGGCAAGCGCCTCGGCCTATGCCGTGCGGGAAGCCACGCTGCTGCTGCTCCCCGGGGCTGCCGCGTCGCTCCTGGCCAGCCTGCTCCTTTTCCTCATATCGGTGACTCGCATCAACGCCGTCTGCCTGTTCTGCTCCGCCCTTTACGGCCTCAACTTCGCTGCCGCGGCCCTGTTGACTTTCTCAGCCCGCGACTGGATCTCTCGCATCCCCGCTGAGCTCCGTAAGGCCGACCATGGTCGCATGGGTTTTTTTGCCGCGATTCTGGCCGTGGCTCTCGTCGTGACGGCGGCGTTGACCGCCCAAATGAAGCGCACGGTGCCTTTCGACGCCGCTGCTTTCGAGATGCGGCTCACGGGCACCGCGCCGGTGGCCATGGACCTGGGGCACGCTCCGCGGTTGGGCGCGACGAATCCCGTCATCCACCTCGTGGAGTTCAGCGACTTCGAATGCCCGTTCTGCGGCCGCCAGGCCCGGGAGTTGAAGCGCATACTCCGCAACTATCGCGACAAGGTACAACTCACCTTTTTCAACTTCCCCTTGGACAACTCCTGCAACCCCGCCATGGAGGGGCGCCCCCTCCACCTCTCCGCTTGCCTCGCCGCACGGGGGAGCTGGTGTGCCCACCAAAAGGGGCGCTTCGATGAGATGGCAGCCCTGATGTTCTCCAACCAAAAAGCCCTCACTTCCGAGAACCTCGTCCGCTGGGCTGGTGAGATGGGGCTCAATGCGCGGGAATTCGGCGACTGCCTCTCCAGCGAAGACGCCCGCAACGCGGTGGCCGCCGACATTCACAAAGCGCAATCCCTCGGTATCGGAACTACCCCCACCTTCTTCATCAACGGCCGCCGGTACGAAGGCCTTGTCACCGTGGAAGCCATCGACTGGATATTGGCCCACCCGGAAAAGCTGCGTTGAGCGCCGTGGACACCGTGCGCTTCATTGATACCCATGCGCACCTTGATTATGACTACCCCTTCTCCACGGAGGAATACCTCGGGCGGGCCAGCGCCGCGGGTGTTGCGGCGATTTTGAGCGTAGGCGCCGCCCGCCAGAACTGGGGGCTGGTGCAGGGTTTCGCCCGGCGGTTCCAGGGTGCTGACGGCCTCCCTTCCGTCTACTTTAGCGTTGGCATCCATCCCCACGACGCCTCGACCTTCGATGATGCCATTGCGGCGGAGATGCGGGTCTTCGCCGCCGACCCCCGCTGCGTGGCCATCGGCGAAGTGGGCCTGGATTACCACTACGACCACTCCCCCCGGGAGATTCAGAAAACTGCCTGCTGGGACCAGTTGGTCCTGGCGCTCGAACTGGGCAAACCCGTTATTATCCACAGCCGGGATGGCGAGGACGACCTCCTCACCCTCCTCCAAGAATACGCACGGCGTTGGCGCGCCTTGGCGCCGGAGCGCAGGAGCGCCCACCCCGGCGTCATCCACTGTTTTTCTGGCTCCGTGGCCTTCGGTCGGGCCTGCCTGGACCTGGGCTTTTATCTCTCCTTTTCTGGCATGCTCACATTTAAAAAAGCAGAAGGAATACGTGTCGTTGCAGCGCTGACCCCCCTCGAACGCATGCTGATCGAAACTGACGCTCCGTACCTGGCCCCCATGCCCCACCGGGGCAAGCAAAATGAGTCTGCCTTCGTGGTGGAGACTGCACGGAAGCTCGCCGAAATCAAAGGCCTCGGCCTCCCTGAGCTGGCGCGGGCCACCACGGCCAACGCCAACGCGCTTTTCGGCATGCGCGTTGAGACTACAACTAGTTCTATTGAACCCGGATCATGACCCGTGATAGGAACCACGCCATCTAGGTGCCCCATGGGATCGCGGTTCTTCGATCAAATTAAAATAGTGCGCATGCTGCTCGCTCTGGTCGCGGTGCTTATTTGCACCAATGCCACCCCAGAGTCTGACGCACCCCGAGATCAGAGCGCCGCCACGGAGCATGCGACGCTGCGGGCCCTGCACGACACCCTGTTGGAACTGCAAGTCACGGAGCTCTCATTCAAGAACCGCCGCGATGCCGCCCTGGAGCGCGATCTTACCAATGCTGTGGATCAAGCACGGGCCATCCGCGAGTTCGCCCTTCGACACAGGGAGGAGCTGCCCCAGCTTTTAGAGGAAAGCAGCCGCGAAGCCCATGTGCTGCTTCACGAGGCTTTCGGGGCGCGACGCTACGGCCTGTACTCCCGACTGGAGTCCGCTCGACGCATGCTGCTGAGACTTGAGCTCATGGACAGCGCCATTGGAGTCCCCGAAGAAATCGCTGCGATGTACAACCAGATCCTCGATAACCTCTACGCCTTCGGCATCAGCGTATCCCCCGGTGAATCTTCCGCGTTGCAGGGCGTGCTGTTTGGCCCCTCCCCCCAGGAAGCAAGCGTGCGCTATGAGCGGTTGCGCTACCATGCGGGAGCCGGCGTGGGCGCAACCGCACGGGTTTCATCAAATTAGTTTTGCTTTGAATACACGCGGGAGCCTGGAGAAGCGCCGACGGCGCAGGGTGGAACGCGTATCATATCAAAGATTAGGCGAAGGGCTTTTCCCGCAGAGCGAGGCGGAGGAGGAGCCCGGCGACCAAG
>CAYHWW010000114.1:0-10897 GCA_964360145.1 uncultured Oligoflexia bacterium
ACTCCTGTACGCCGCGTGGAGGCCACGACGACGACAACGAAGCTCCCCGGCAAAATACCGAGCCTACCCGTGGCATTTTTTGTATTTTTTGCCCGAGCCGCAGGGACATGGATCATTACGGCCCACCTTAGTCTCCATCATGGCGCCACCAGCGCCGCTGATGGTGACTCGGCCGGGACTGCTGCCCTCGGCGCCACCGCCCCCCGCCCGGGGCGGGCCCGCGGGGATGGGGCTGTCGCCCGATGGCAATTCGCCGTGGCTCATGACCATGCGGGTGGGGGCCTTGGGGGCCAGCTGCTCGAGCTGTTCTTCCCGCTGGATTTCCACCTCGAAAACCCGGCGGGTGGAATCATTGTTGATCTGCAGATACATGAGCTCGAAGTAGCGGAAACCCTCTTTTTTGTATTCCAACAAGGGGTCTTTTTGGGCGTAGCCCCGCAGCCCGATGCCTTCCCGCAGATGGTCCATGGCCAAGAGATGGTCTTTCCAACACTGGTCGATGGTGGAGAGGAGCACCATCTGGACGAAGTCTCTCATGATCTCGGGGCCCACGGTCTTCTGTTTGTCGTCGTAGGTTTTTTCCACCCGGGCGGTGATGAGTTTCACCAGCTCGCCTTCGGTGGTAACCGGGCGGAGGTCTTCGAGGGTGAACGCCCCATTGATATGAAAAGCGTTTCGCACGGCATCGTTGAGGCCCTGCACTTCCCAGGTGGCATCGGTCTTTTTCTTGCTGGGGTAGAATTCGAGGGCGATGCCGCTTGCCACGTCTTCGGCCATGCTCAGCAGCACATCTTTCAGGTTTTCGCCGGAGAGGATCTCCCGACGCATGCTGTAGATGACCTTGCGCTGCTGGTTCATGACGTCGTCGTATTCCAACAGGTGTTTGCGGATGTCGAAGTTATGGGCCTCGACTTTTTTCTGGGCGTTCTCGATGGCGCGGGTCACCCACTTGTGCTCGATGGGGACGCCGTCCTCCATGTACTTCGCCACGTTCACCGAGCCGAAGATGCGCATGAGGTCATCTTGCAGCGAGAGGTAGAAGCGCGAGGCGCCCGGATCCCCTTGGCGCCCGGCGCGACCACGAAGCTGGTTATCGATGCGTCGGCTCTCGTGGCGCTCGGTACCCACGATGAAGAGGCCGCCGGCGGCGATGACTTCGTCGCGTTCTTTGGCGCAGGAGACCTTGAACTTCTCGACCTCGGCGGCCAAGAGCTTCTCTTGCTCCTCAGGGGTGAGGCCTTCGAGCTTGTTGCCCAGGGCTTGTTTCGCCAAGAACTCGGGGTTGCCACCGAGCAAGATGTCCGTGCCTCGGCCCGCCATGTTGGTGGCGATGGTGATCCAACCTTTGCGGCCCGCCTGGGCCACGATCTCCGCTTCACGGGCGTGATTCTTGGCGTTCAAGACGTTGTGGGGCACGCCGCCTTTTTTCAAAAGGCTGGAGAGCAATTCGGACTTTTCAACGGACACGGTGCCCACAAGCACGGGCTGGCCCTTTTCGTAGGCCTCTTTCACTTCTTTAACCAGTGCGTTGTATTTGTCTTCGGCGGTCTTGTAGACGAGGTCGGCGTGATCCTTGCGGATCATGGAGCGGTTGGTGGGCACCACCACCACGTCAAGATTGTAGATTTTCTTGAACTCGGTGGCTTCCGTGTCGGCGGTACCCGTCATGCCAGACAGCTTCTTATACATGCGGAAGTAGTTCTGGTAGGTGATCGTCGCCAGCGTCTGGTTCTCGTTCTCGATGGTGACGCCTTCTTTGGCTTCGATGGCTTGATGCAGCCCATCGCTCCAGCGGCGGCCGGGCATGACGCGGCCCGTGAATTCATCGACGATGAGCACTTCGCCATCGCGGACCATGTAGTCCACGTCGCGTTTAAATACCGCGTGGGCCTTCAAACCCTGGTTCACATGGTGGAGAAGCTCGATGTTCTGGGGTTCGTACAGGTTCTGCACGGCCAGGTACTTCTCGACTTTTTCCACGCCAGCTTCCGTTAAACTCACCGAGCGAGTTTTCTCTTCGGTGGTGTAGTCCGTGTCTTTGCTGAGCTTCGGGATGATGCGATCAATGGTGTAGTATTTGTCTGTTGAATCTTCCGTGGGGCCGCTGATGATGAGGGGCGTGCGGGCCTCGTCGATGAAGATGGAGTCCACTTCATCAACGATGGCGAAGTTCAGCTCACGTTGCACGTAGTCGGCGAGGTTGAACTTCATGTTGTCGCGGAGGTAGTCGAAACCGAACTCGGCGTTTTGCCCGTAGGTGATGTCGCAGGCATAGTTCTCTTTGCGCTGGCGGTCGCTCAAGCCGTGGACGATGTTGCCCACGCTCAAACCCAAGAACCTGTGCAGGCGCCCCATCCACTCGGAGTCCCGTCGGGCGAGGTAGTCGTTGACGGTGACCACATGCACGCCCTTGCCGGACAGCGCGTTGAGATAGGCGGGGAGGGTGGAAACGAGGGTTTTGCCTTCACCGGTGCGCATCTCGGCGATGCGCCCCCGGTGGAGCACGATGCCGCCGATGAGCTGCACATCGTAATGGCGTTGACCCAGCACGCGTTTGCCCGCTTCGCGCACCACGGCGAAGGCCTCAGGCAGGAGGGAGTCCAGGCTTTCGCCCCGGTCCACCCGTTCTTTGAATTCCGCTGTTTTGGCGCGCAACTGATCGTTGGTGAGGGACTGGATCTTGGCCTCAAGGGCCCCGATCTGGCTCACCGCCGGATAGATGCTTTTCAGTTCACGCTCGTTCTGGGTGCCGAATATTTTTTTTGCTAAAGTTGAAATCATAAAAGTGCAGTTCAAAACGTAACATGAGTGCTTTGACAGGGCGAGCCGCATATGAAATGACGCACCCGTTCGTTAGGGGGGGTCTTTATGCGTCGGATGTCGCTGGCTGTTCTGGCCGTTTGCGTTGCAGCCTTTTGCGTGGGGTGCCCCCAACAAATGGGTAGTCGCATCGAGGTGGTGGTCTTGCAATACCCCGATCGCGCCCCGCTCCCCTTCGGCCCCGCGGAGTATGAGCGCCATTTCTTCGATGAGACGACAACCTATCGCACCACACCCGGTGGCCATGCCATTTTCGGCTCCGTGGCGGAATGGTTCTCCTGGGTTTCCGGCGGCCGCCTCCAGCTCACGGGTTACGTGCGGCCCGTGGTGCTCACGGCTGCCCGGGGCTTTGATGAGGTGATGAGACTGGAGAATCTTGCCGCCAGGGGTGAGGACGGCGGCGCCTGGTGGGTGGACTCTATAAATAGGGACGCCCTCGCGGCCTTGGGCCGGTCGGTTCCCACGGACGGCTCCTCCGGGGCCGTGGATGCGGACCGCCTCATCATCATTCACAATGGTACCGGCGCCCCTCGGATGGCCTGGGCCGTGGGGTATATCTCCGTGATGAGTGGCGCCACCCCGGGCAATACCGACGTCATGTCCCTGGGCTTGCCTGCCCATGAGCTCTCTCATTTACTGACCAATCAGCCGGACCGCTACTTCTTCTCTAATGGGAACGTGGGTGGCTGGGACGTCATGGCCACTGACTCCTTTGATAATTTCCCCACGGCCTACACGGTGCCCGGCATGGTGGATGCGGGCTGGGTTTCCTGGGGGGACTGGAAAAGCTCTGGTGATGTGGATCTAGTGCTCGAACCCACCCTGGACACCGCGGTGGTCCATCGCTTCGCCTCCCGCCTCGATGACGTGGGTGTGGCTGCCCACAGCTTCTTCGCGCTGGAAAACAAAGTGGCCCGGGACGAAACAGAAACCCAGCTTCAGGGGCCCGTGGAAGGGTTGCTGACCTGGGAATACGACACCCAGCGGTTATGGGCCGTGTCTGGTGCGTATGGCGGCGTGCCCGCGGAATACGCTAAAATCATCGGCCACCGGGAGGTGACCGGTTATGCCTCCCAGTCCGAGTATGTTTACGAAGATTACGCCCGCTGGGCGCTGTGGGGTACGCCGACGGCGGCGGCCATGGGTTTGCCCACCATCAATGGCTGCGTGAACTCCCGGGCCTTGAACGTGCTGGGCGAGTGCATTTGGGATTTCACCGACGTGCATCGTGAGGGCGTCAACATGCACGTCCACGCCGCTTTCCACCCTTTGACCTTGTCACGTAGGCTGGTGAATGCGGACACCTCAACGGTGGAGCTGCCTGAAGTGCTCCCCGGCAGTAACCCCGTGCGGCGTCTGTATTTCGCTGGACCCCAAACTTTGTCTCTGGTGTTGCTGTCCCCCGATGGCGCCCGCCAGGTGATCCACAGCGCTGCGGGGCCCGCCACTCTGAGTCAACACGTGGTGGATCTCACGGCCTATCCCCAGGGAGGCACGCTTTTCTTTGAGAGCCCCGGCCAGGGCTCGTCGCCGCTCGCCGCTGCCCGTGGGCTCGCGTACCCCGTGTCCGTGGTCTCTCGCAGCGGCGCCAACCCCATCGCACCTGCGATGCCTGCGCAAACCGTGGCGTTGAGGAATGGTTCTCACTGGGGCGGTATCGTCGCCTCCGTGGCCCCCGGGGGCTTGCTTGAATTCCCCGTGCCCCGCCCCGCTTCGTGGACGGATGGGAGTTCTTCGTTCTGGGCTGGCTCCGCTGCCATGCGTCTGGTGCTGGCCTGGGGTATGAATGGCACCTCCGCCATGTCCGCCTCCGAGCAGGTGACGGTGCAGTTTGCCTTGACCGGTGCCCGCGGGCGCAAAGAGAGCGTCTTCTACGGCAAGGTGGATGCACGGAGGAGTGAACCCTTCGTCGTGTATTTTTTGGTGGATGCCCTCAGCGATCTGCCAGGCCTGGCGTCCTCTATTATGGTCAGCCGTGGGTCCATGGCCACGCAAGACATGCTGCATGTGCTGGCGGCGGATTTGGTGGACGTGGCCGATGATGGTCGGGGTACGTTCGGCGTGGGCGCACAGCCTCCGCAGCAGCCGCGGTCTGAGCCACAGGGCTTGGATGATCCCACGGGGCTAGTGATTCCTTCACGGCATACTCATTGACCGATCACCGGGTGAGGCATAGCCTAGGCTCATCTCAAAACTTCGGAGGGTTTCCATGAAGCGTCAATTGCTGCTCTTGTCTGCTCTGTTCTTTGCTGTCACCAACGTCCAGGCTGCCACGTTGACGACGACGCCCATGGGTGACACGGCTTCCGCTAAGCAAGCCCTCACGCCTACGGCGCCTCAAACCTATCGCACCGTGGATTACCCCACGGTGGTCGAACCCCGCACGGGCCGCTATGTGCTGGGTGCGTGGCAGCTGCACCCCGGCATCGGCTTCACCGCCATCACTTCCACCGCGGGCTTCAATGCGGGTTCCCACATCGCCTATCGCATGCTCGATGCTCACCCTCTGCACTTTGAGCCAGGTCTTTGGCTGGGGTTCTTCGAGGGTAATGTGCAGTTTAATTTCATGGCCGGCATGCGCTATGACATCGAGCTTGAAGAAACCTGGCTCAAGCCCTTCGCTCGTTTCGCCATGGGCCCCTCGTTGCAAACCGAGGGTGATACCCTGGTGTTCAACGCCTACGTGGGCTTCGGCGTTCTGTACCCTGTCAACAAGCGCATCGACTTCCGCGCCGACGCGGGCCTGCAGAACATCGATGGCAACGCGGGGTTTTTGCTCACGGCGGGCGTTGGGTTTTAAGTCGTAAAGTGAAGCCAAGACACCCTTGAGAGACCTTTGGCTTTCAGGGTGTCGCTTTTCTCGATCGGTGCTGCAAGGAGCCCTTGCTCGCTGCCTAATGCTTTCATGGCCCCAAGGAGGCCCTTGGTATGCCAGCCGTAGGACGCTGATGAGTCTGTGATGATTTTGATGGGCAGACCATCGACGACAAAATCCACGGGTTCTCCACGGGCGCTTTTGTAATAGGCGATGTTTTTTCGATCGAGGGCATATTCGCAGCGGGCCGCAATCTCGTTGAAGATATAATGCCGCGCCAATGCAAGGGTTGCGTGTTCCGTACCTAGCGTGTTTCTCAGCAGGTATGTGGCGAGCCCGCTGTCCCCTAAGAGCCAGTGGTCCCGGCCTTTCCCTTTTTCATGGCACGGGATTCTATTGAGGAGAAAGATGCTCTCCATGGCTTTGAGGTATTTGGCGACCTTGCGTGACTCCTTTGAGAATCGGGTGATTTCGGGGAAAAAACCCAGGGAAAGCTGGGCCGTGATTTCTTTGATGGTGAGGCGGGCAAAATCCAAGTCGTACCCTTTGCCGTAGGCTCGGGGGAGGTCGCGGATCAAAGTGGTCTCAAGCCAAGAGTCCCAGTAGAGCCATCGCGAGGCGTCGTCACGCAGGAACATAGGTACGGGCATTCCGCCGCGTTTCATGGCTTTGACGAAAAGATCGAGGGTGGGTTTCTCCTTGGGGCCGAGGGCTTCCCGCAGGGTCAGGGGAAAGAGTTTGATGGAGCCCAAGCGTCCTGTGAGGGATTCGCGGGTGAGGCCACCGGCGCTGAAGGCCTGGGAGCCTGTGATGAAAAACGTGGCTGGGATGCGTTTTTTATCCACCTCGCTTTTGATGGCGTCAAAAAGCTTGGGCACTTTCTGGATTTCATCAATGACGAAGGGGCGGGGGTACTTAGCGAGGAAGACTTTGGTGGAATTTTCGGCGTCCGTGCGCACGTCTTCGTCATCGAGGGTGACGAAATCTGGGATTTTGAGGAGGTCGCGAAGCAATGTGGATTTGCCAACCTGACGCAGGCCCACAACGCCGATGACAGGCCAGAGCTTGGCCAGGCGCTTAAGGGGAGGGAGGGCTTGTCTTAAACGGAGATGTGGCATGTAAATAGTGTAATTATAAGTCATGATCACGTCAAATAGTTACAGTATTTATGACAAATATCTTTGATGTCAATCAGTTAAGAAAGACTTCTAACGGCCTAACTTCCGCGGCGCCAGCACGCCCACGAAAGTGTAGGTCTCGCGCTTTCCTGTGAAGGGCGTGGCGAGTAAAAACTGTCGCACCTCGGTGAGTTTCGCTGAGAGTGCTGCGGCTTCCTGCGTGGTGAGCTTGCGGGTGATGACGTCGTGAAATGCCGTACCTTGGGCAAGTGTCGCGGGTGCGAGGTCCTTCGTCATCTGGGTGATGGCGCGGTTCATATTCTGGATGCGCAGGGGCAGCCACTCTTCTGTTTTGGGGATGTGGAAATAGGGATCTTTGAAACGCAGGCCCTCAGCTGAACGCACCAGTCGCCCCTGGGCCAGGAGGGTCTCGAAGAGGGGACGGAGGTCGCCGGGATCCAGGCGTCCCTGCCAGCGCCCCCGATAACGGCAATGGTGGCGGCGGCTCCGGTGGTGCTACCGACTCCGACGAGTCCGACGACGGCAATGGTGGCGGTGGTTCCGGCGGCCGTGGCAGCAGCGCTACGGACGACGCGAAGTAATATCCCGACGAAGAAGATCTCAGCATTCACTGCAATGCGGTGGTGCCACAGCGCACCCCGACCAGTCGTAGTGGATGCTTCACATTCGATCCAGAATCCGAGTGGCAGTGGCGAGCTGCCGGATTTCTCCGCCATGAAGACTTGCAGTGAGTATTGGATGCGCCCAGCACAGTACGAGATAGACATTTTATAGGGGTAAGAACAGCTACGACACGGACCTTTTTAGGGGGTAAAAATGTCTATCTAAGTTTGATTTGATGGATTTTAAAGGACTATTTGAAGCACTACTCCCTACCGATCCAACAAATAATACATCGGATCGATGGGCGTGCTGTGGGCGTGGATCTCGTAATGCAAGTGCGGCCCCGTGGAGCGGCCCGTGGAACCCACGGCGGCGATGCGCTGGCCCCGTTTCACGCGGTCGCCGGCCCGCACGTAGAAGGCCGCGGTGTGGCCGAAGTAAGTCTGCAGGCCGTAGCCATGGTCGATGGTGAGGATCTTGCCGTAGCCGGGCTTCACGCCGGCGAATTGCACCAGGCCATCGCCGGGGGCCACGATGTCCGAGCCATAGCGATTGGCGATGTCGATGCCCTCATGCATTTTGCGGCGGCCGCCGTATGGGGAGAAACGCACGCCGAAGCCTGAGGTGATGTAGCCATCGGTGGGCGTCATGGTGGGCATGCTCTGGAGCATGGATTTCTTGTCGGAGAGCTGCTCGTAAATCTCCTGAATCTCCCGTTCCTCGGCGTTGGTCTGGGAGAGGAGAATGTCGTAACCTTTGTACAGGCGCTCGAACTCTGTTTTTACGAAGACAGAGGTGTCGCCTTCGATGAAAACCACGGTCTCCATGCTGCCGGCAAGCACGTCTTTCAGGCGCTGTTGGGGCGCCGCGGGTTGGGAACTGTATTGCTTGGTGTCGGGGGTGATGAGGGGGGCCCGGCTTGGGGCGTTGGCAGTGATGCCGACGTCGTCATCCTCCTCATCGATTTCATGGTTAAGAGGAGTGGAGTTTTGGGAGGAGGTGCCCGGGATGCCCGGCGCGGAGGCAGGGCCTGGCAGCAGCGGCGCTGTGGGTGCGCTCATGGGGCCGCCGCGATCTTCGATGTTCGTGATGATGCGCAGCTTGGTGGCAAACGTCTTGACGCGGTCCAGCGTGTTTTCCACCGTGAGCATTTTGTCTTTGAAAACCTGCACCTCTTGCTTCAACTGCCGGTTCTCCGTCCGCAACTGTTTGTTTTCGCTGATCTGGTGCATGACGTTGGCGTAGTCCAGCACCATGACGGTGGCGAGCACCAGCAGAAAGGCGCCGATGAGCACGCCGCCCTTGAAGACATAGTTGGGGATGATCACCCGGCGCACGTTCTGGGTCTTCTCGGGGACCACCATGATGGTGAAGAATCTGTTGGATGCCATTATGAAATACTTACCAGGATGCTTGTGACGTTGTCATCCCCGCCATTGCGGTTAGCGGCCTCGATGAGGGCTTCGGCGGTTTCTTCGAGAGTTTTCTTCGCGGCGGTGGAGGCATCCACTGTTTGGGAAATCTGCATGTCATCGCAGAGGCCGGAAAGGCCGTCGCTGCAGAGAAGAAAGCTATCGCCCGCATGGACGGCCATTTGATAAATATCGACCTCTACTTGATTCTCAAAACCCACGGAGCGGGTGATGACGTTTTTCATCTTGTCGGTTTTGAGCTGGGCGCGGGTGATGAGGCCGGCACGGAGTTTTTCCTGCACCAGCGAGTGATCCCGGGTCAATTGCCAGATGCGATGGGGGTGGATGAGGTAGGCGCGGGAATCCCCCACGTGGCCAATGTACGCGGTGCCTCCGTGGAAAAGGAGGGTGGTGCAAGTGGTGCCCATGCCCTGCAGTTCCGGTTGAGTCTTGGCGCGTTCGTTGACGGCGCGGTTCGCTTCCAAGATGGCGCCGCGCAATGCGTCATGGGCGGAGAAGTCCGAAGCGGCATTTTTTGCCGTGCGCAGCGCGTCGCAAATGGCGGTCACCGCAAGCAGGCTCGCCGTCTCTCCGCCCTTGTGCCCCCCCATGCCATCGCACACCACAAACGCCGAGAGCTCCGGGGCGCAGACGAAATGATCCTGGTTTTGAGAGCGCTTCATGCCGATGTGCGTAAATCCCGCGAAGCGCAGACGCATTGTCGCCGCCACTAATTCCACCTTCAGCTGATTTTGACCCCAAGTGCTTGGAGGGGCAACGGTTTCTTGTTACCATATGAATCTAAGGGGGGCGTTTCATGGCTGCATCTTCCTCAACACCCGGCAAAATCGATATTCACGCCGTCGTAGGCAAGCTCTACAACGCGGATCAGTTCCAGCAGACTCATTGGGAAGGCTCTTTCCAGGAGTACATCGACATCGTGAAGCAGGATCCTTCCGTGACTCGAAACGCCTTTCAGCGCGTCTACGAGATGATTCTCTCGGCGGGCACCGAGAATTACACGGAGTTCAAGAAGAACATCACGAAGTACAAATTCTTCGAAGACCCTGAAGACAACGGCAAAGACGGCATCTTCGGCTTGGACGTGCAGCTCATGAAGCTGGTGCACTTCTTCAAATCCGCGGCGTTGGGCTACGGCACCGAAAAGCGCGTGCTCCTGCTCCACGGTCCCGTGGGTTCATCGAAGTCCACCATCGCGCGCCTCCTGAAAAAAGGCCTGGAAAGGTACGCAAGCACCGATGCGGGGGGCCTCTATACCTTTGTATGGATAGACCCCGAGAAGAAAGTGCAGAGCATCCTGGGGAACGTGACGGAATACCCCGACCCCATGCACGACGAACCTCTGCGTCTCCTCCCCATGGACATCCGTGACCAAGTGGTTGAAGAGCTCAATCGCGGCAACAAGGGCAAGTATCGCATCAACGTGAAGGGCGATCTCTGCCCGCCGAGCCGCTTCATCTTTAAAGAGCTGATGAAGTTCTATAAGGGCAACTGGTCCAAGATGATCGAGCACGTTCGCGTGCGTCGCCTGATCCTCTCGGAAAAAGACCGCATCGGCATCGGAACGTTCCAGCCCAAAGACGAGAAGAACCAAGACTCCACCGAGCTTACCGGTGACGTGAATTATCGGAAAATCGCGGAATATGGATCTGACTCCGATCCCCGGGCCTTCAACTTCGACGGTGAGTTCAATGTGGCGAACCGCGGTATCATTGAATTTATTGAAGTACTGAAGCTGGACGTGGCCTTCTTGTACGATCTTCTGGGTGCTTCCCAAGAGCATAAGATCAAGCCCAAGAAGTTTTCGCAGACGGACATCGACGAAGTCATCATCGGCCATACCAACGAGCCTGAGTTCAAGAAGCTGCAGAACAACGAGTTCATGGAAGCCCTTCGTGACCGCACGGTGAAGATCGACGTCCCTTACATCACGAAGCTCCACAACGAGGTGAAGATCTACGAGAAGGACTTCAATCCGTCGCGCATCAAGGGCAAGCACATCGCGCCCCATACCATCGAGATGGCCGCCATGTGGGCGGTGCTGACGCGGCTCGAGGCGCCGAAGAAGGCGAACCTCTCGCTGCTGC
>CAYHWW010000115.1:0-2258 GCA_964360145.1 uncultured Oligoflexia bacterium
TCTTTCGAAACACCCTACCAAGAAGCCATTGGGGAATTCCTTCAGCATCCCGCGGTAAAAGCCCGCCTCCAGGAGGCCGAAGAAGCCCTGGGAGACATCAATCTCAACGGCGAACAACGGGCCCTCGCCGCCTATGCCGCGGAACCCTTCGTCACCAATCCCTTTGCGGTGCTGGCGAGGGATTATGATGCGTTCCTGGAACAGCGCCAGCCCCAGCGACGGCTCTACCTGCCCCATGAAGCTCGGCAGGCTGCCCGCGGCGAACTTTTTCTCTCGGATCAGAGCCCGGTAGAAAACGGATCCGACCTGGCGCGGGCCCTGTCTCTACGAGCCTTCTGGATCGAGCAGCAGGAAAGCCCCATGGCCGCCGTGCGCCCCAGCCAGCAAACGGAGCTGCTTCGCCAGCTGAAAATGCATCTTTCCCACAGATTCCAGCAGATGATGAGTGAGGAGTACCACAACCTAGTCCTGTGGGCGGCGCGGAACCAGGCGGGGCAATGGCTTCTCGCTCCCGTAACTCTCATCAGCAGTGATCACCCCCGCCTTACCCTCGTCCGCGACATGGACCCGATCCCCTTGAATGAGGAGGCCATCGCGGCACGCACGATACAGTGCTTCGATGCTGAGGCGTATCGACCGGAATATTTTTTTCAAGATGGGGAGGGGCGGCGGTGGGTCCTCACTGAGGAAGGGATGATCAACGACGAAAACCCTGATGTTCGATATGCCATCGCTGACACGAGCTTAATGTCGCTGGCCAGCATGATGGGCGGCTCCCTCGCCAGCAGTGACGCATGGGAGAAACGCCATCGAATCATGTACTTCAAACGCATGAAGAGCATCGCCGAGAAGATGTATGCCTTAAACAGCAAACTGCGAGACTCCCGCACCAAGCGGGATATTCAAGAGATACGAGAAGAGCTGGGGCGCAACGCGGCGGCGGCAACACCCCACTTGATTTTCCCGCGCAGCTCAAACCTGTTCTTTTGGTTTGAAAATGCTCATAGCCCTGGCACCACGGAAGACGAATATGCGGCCTACCTCAGATCCAACTACAATTTGCTGTTTTCTTGGGGAAACAAACAATATTCGGGCTACTGGCCGGCGCGGAATGAACGGGCCAAGGCGGCCGGGCGCGCACAGTTTCTCGAAGATAACCGTGCGGCAAGAACCCAAGGAGAAAAGCCCCAATCCGTAGGGCGCTCCCTAGGGCGCTCCTTAGAACACCCCCGCGATTCCGTATCCACGGAATTCACCATGGGCAACGTGGTGAATCTGCCCGCGGAGCCCGCTCTCTATGACATCGCTCGAACGGAAGGGGGCAGGGCCATGACCCTTTTCAGAGGACTAGACATAGGTGCTGTGACCATCACCGATGAGCTCTGGCCCGGCGACGCAACTGGCGTGGAAAGGGAAAAGGCGGTCACTCTCACGGGCAGGCGAGCCTTCAGAGCCGCGGAGGAGGAATTTCTCGGCCTCATGAGCCCCATTGGCGGCGAACTCAGCCACATCGAAGTCGATGAGGTGCGTGACGGGAAAACCCGTCGCCTCACCCTGGGCTGGGACTTCAACGTACGTCGCTCCAGCGTGACCGGAGCCTACTACGCGGAACTGCGCTACGACCTGGGCTGGATGCATCGCCTACGCCGCTGGATCCGCCCCCAGGAGCCTTTGTATTTCATCAACGCATCCTTTGTCACCGAAGAGGGGCCTCAAACCGACGACGAGGCATTGCAATACCTGGATCTCAATCGCCTTCTCAAACTCACCGCTGAACTTCAAAGCGCGGGCCTCACGGCGCTGGCATCGGCCATGGACCAGCGCATCGCCCTCTCTCGGCGCCATGGCATGGAATTCTCCCTCGATGATCTTCTTGCGGTATTTCAGGAGAGTTCCCTCTATTCCCATATCCCTGAAGATCTGGGAGCAATCCACGGAACTGGCCCCTTTGCGCAGTTCGGTCGCTTCCTCGATGGAGAGGGGCGCCTTTGCTATATGTGCAATGGCGCCGCCAATCTGCTGGCGCAGTTTCTGAAAACCTATTTTGAGGGTGACCATCCGTGGTCCGTGCGCCTCATCAATGGGTTTTCAAGCCCCGGTGCTGACATCAGAAGCGCCCATGGGCATCGTTGGCTTGAGTTGCGGCGAGCCGGGCGATTCGTTCGGGTTCTTGAAGCCACGCCGTGGCGCTATGATCCCCGCAACCGCGGTGTCAATGGAGCGCCACAGCCCGCGACCACTGAAGAAACCGCAGCCCC
>CAYHWW010000115.1:2358-10884 GCA_964360145.1 uncultured Oligoflexia bacterium
GCCCTTCGTGCCGAGGCCACGGCCGCGGGGAACAGCCTCACGGCCTATCAGACGGCCCTCAACGAAAGACGCCTCCGCAGGCCCCTGCGAGGCTATGTGGAGGCGTCTTTCCGCCAACGCATCCACGATTTGCTCCTCGCATTGGAAGGCTTCCACCGCGATGTGGGCCGCAGGGGCCTCATCGAACATTGGAGTTGCGCCACTCTGCTGGAGCCACTGCCGTAGGTTTTCAGCTCAACGCACGGTGATCCGCAGGGTCTTGCCGCCCCAGAACACCATTTCAGCTCGCACCGTGGAGACGCCGTCGGGATGAGCAACGGTGATGGAAGAAGACTTCACTGGAGCCATGCCCACGCTGGGGAACTGAAGGATGCTTTGCCCCTGGTGGCCCACGTAATCACGCATGGTGCCGAAAACACCGTCTACGTAGATGTAGGATGAATAAAAAACCAACTCCAACTCACGGCGAGAGGGGTCCGACAGAAAGCGATGGATGAGATCGTCGGCGGCCTCACTCAAGCAATATTGGCTGTAGCCGCCAAAGAGATGGACGCGGGAGGCACGCGCCCCCACGAGATGCTCTCCGGCCTCGGAATAACGAATCTCGCTGGCCTCGGCGAGCAGAGCGCCGTCAATGGCCTTGAAGGTGGTGCTTACGAGCAGCACCCGGGGCATCCGCTGAAATTCAGCGCTCAGGGTGAAAACCGCGGCGGTACCACTTTGCAGCCCACGCTCTTGATGGACCACAAGGGCCAGCTCCTGGGCTTCATTGGCGGAAGGCAGGTCCCTGCGCCCCGCGAACCGGGACAACTCGTCATGCAATGGCTCGTAACGGGGAAGGACCAGCCTGGCGGCCACATAGTAGGGGACGTTCTCCATGATTTCATTCGTATCGATCACCAGCTGCCGTCTCCACAGCCACTCTTGTTCATCCCAACCATCGCCAATGGTGTTGTCACGGCCCACAAGGGCCCGGCGGACCCATTGCACCGCGGAGGGCTCCAGCCAGGCGGCGCAATCCATGGCGGCGAAGCGCTCCTCAGCGCTGGAAACCCCGGCGCCGAGAGCGGTGACCAGCGCGGCAAGCAAGAATAAACGGACCCAGGGTGCCATGGCGGCGGGCGTATCAAGGAAGATTGTTTTAATCAATAAAATCAATTCATAGCAAATTTGTATAGTTTATAAATTATACAAATTGACGCATTCAGGCGGGGCAGGATAAGGGCGCCACCATGCGCAACCCCCTCCCTGTCCGCGGCCTCTGTGCCGCAGTGGCGTTCTCCATCCTCATTCTCCTTCCGCACGGCGAGGCGCACGGGGCCTCTACGCCTCATTTCTGCGAGATCCTGCTGGGGAGCATGAGCCCCGAGGTCCGCGCCCCCCTCCTCACCCAAGTGCTCACCGCAAGCCTCACTCCCATCGGCTGGGAAGAAAACGGCGTCTCCGCGGCGAACATCGAAGCCGCTGGCGCGCTGCTCACCGCATTCCCCGATGCAACCATCGCTGAACACTACGTCCAGCTTCTCATGAGAATTTCAAACAAGGCCATTGCCGCAGGTAGCCGCGATTTTCCCAGTGCCGCGGCGTTGACGAACGCGTTTTTTGGCGTCGCTCCGAGCATGGCTCTCCTCACCCAATGGACGCGCCAGGACAGCGACCTACTGAACACCATCTATTTTCTTCCCGGCTATGCCGGCCACACAGCCGAATCCCTGACCTTGCTCCTCGACGTCGTTCGCCAATTCCACGAAGTGCGCCCCGAACGCGCCGCCAGGCTAGCGGGACACCTCTTCGATACCCCCCTGGGCCGCGTCATAAGCGATAATCAGGGCCGCGAACTGCTGCGCTTCATGGGCTTCACTGCAGAAACCCCCTTGGCTCGCCTGGAAGAGCTCCAAGCCCGCGCCCAACGCAATGGCATGCCCGCGACCCTCGTCAACGGCTTGCAGGTGCACATCACCGCCGCCATCCTCCGGGACGTGGGCACCCTCGCCCCCGCTCAAGCATGGACTCTGATCCAAAAACACGCCACCGCCCTGCAGGACCGCGAAGGCAATCTGGACCTGGGCCGCTTCGCCGTGGAAATCCAGCAAGAAGCTCTCCGCGGCGGCACCCTGAATGGTGCTGAGATCCACAGCATCGCCCGCGCCATCACTAAACCCGCGGACATCATGACCGTGTTGGCCCGCACCGACATTCCCGCCAATTTGCGTGAACGCCTGACGCGCAACCTCACCCAGACCTTGCTTGATGAGACGGCCCACACAACATACGCCGCACGCTTCCAAGCCATTTTGAGGGACCTGCGCCACCTCAACGGCGGTAACGCCCCCGTGGAGCATGCCCACGAACGCTTGAGGGCCCACATGGTAGCTCATAGCAGCGGTGCTACGCCCACTGAAATCCAAGCCATAGCCGCGGACTTTAACACTCTGCAAGCCCTGCGCACGGTGCTCGCCCGCACGGACCTGCCTCAACCCCTGCGGGACAGGCTGTCCGATCGCTGGTTGAATCTTCTGGCTCAGTCCATTGAAGATACCGCCGTGCCGGGCAACGCGGGCTTCCACTACGATAATGAGCTACAGGAAATCCGCCGCTACGTGGACGCCCACCCCCGAGACGCCGCAAGCGCCTACGCTATCAACTCCATGCCTGTTAATTTCCGCATCGAACTCGCATTCCATGGCACCCCCTTGCAGAGCGAGCTGCTGCAGACCTTGGGTGCTCTCACCCACTCTAGCCAACTTCGAAATCTCCTCGGCCGCCAACAGCTTTGGGGGAACACCATGGATCACCAGATCCGCCTGGAAGTTGTCAGACGTTATCTCAGCGCGGCGACTGAAGAAATGCCTCGCATGGAAGCAGATCAGCTGGCCGAACTCCGTGCCACGGTTATGGACTTTGTCGCTCAATCCGCCCCTGGCGCTGCCCGCCCCCCACTGACGTCCGCGTCCGAAAGTTTTCTGGCTAACATTGCCCGGGCGTGGATGGAACAGGACCACGTGGCGGCTCTGCCCCTCGTGAACTTTGTGCTCTCCATCCGCAGGTCCCTGGTGACCCTCGGTGATATGGCGAGCACCGCAACGCTGGCAAAGCTCTTCGAGAGCGGCAACCTCACCGACGAACAGATCGCCACCATCGCCCATGGCACCACGAGCCTTGAGCTCATGGTGCTCGTCGTCGATCACCCCTCCTTGGACACGGCGGACATGGACGCCTTCGCTAGCAACCTCTTCCTACGCGCTCAGGAAGTGGCCCAACAAGGCGGCAATGCGGCCCAGCGGCAGATCATCAGCGATATTGTGGACAAGGCTTCACGCCTCGCTACTGCAAGCACCACGGCGCTGGTAAGATTTGTCAGAGCGCTCCATGTACTAAGCCCCTTTGAAGCCACTTCAGACACGGGGCACGGCCCCTGTCTCAGCCGCATCATTAGCCGCCCTAATGTAGACGAAAAAGTGGCTCACCGGGTGCTGCGTTACGTGATGGAGCGCCTCCAGAAGCAGCCCGTCTTCCCGCGGGATGCGGTGATCATGACCTTCCTCATCACCAATGCTTCTTTGACGGATGCGGATGTGAAGCCTCTGGCTTTGAACGCCATCACCAACGAGTCCCGTCCTGGGAACGCCATGGGTTTTGCGCAACTCACTGGCGCCATTGGCGTCCGCTTCCCCAACATCGCTCAAGAAGCCACGAACATGGCAAGGCCCTGGTGGGATGGCATGGAAGCAATGGTTGAAGAGAATCTCCGCAACGACAACGACGGCAACAGCCGGTAAAATTTATGACCCAGACACTCCCCGTGGCCATCGTGGGCAGCGGCCCCGCAGGCCTCATGGCTGCGACGAGCGCGGTGAAAGCTGGAGCCACAAATGTGACGATCTTTGAGAAACGCCCCGCTCCAGGCCGTAAGCTCCTCATCGCTGGCAGCTCCGGCCTCAACGTGGCCTACGAGGCGCCCCTGGCCGAAGCCCTCACTCATTACATGCCTGCCGCGGGGGCGCTCACCGATGCGCTCACGGCCTTTCCTCCTCAAGAGTGGCTGCGCTTCATCACCGCAGAGCTGAAGCTCGAAGTCTTTTGCGGCACCAGTCGCCGCTGGTTCGTCAAAGAAATGAAAGCCGCAAGCCTCCTGAAAGCCTGGCGCCAATGGCTGGAAGACCGGGGAGTGAAATTCCGCTGCGGCTCTGAGCTGGCGGGAATCCGCCAAGAAGCGGCCTCACCCCTCACCCTGATTTTTGCCGACGGAAGCGAGGTCCTTTGCCGAGCCGCCGTACTCGCCCTCGGTGGCGGCAGCTGGGAAGACGCCGGAGAGCCCCGCTGGCCCGCCCTCCTCCAAGGCCTGGGCGTGACCTTCATCCCCTTCCGTTCCAGCAACTGCGGCCTCCACGTCGCCCCCTGGCCTGAAACCCTGGTCAAAGAAGCGGACCGAGAGCCCCTCAAAGACGTGGTGCTCACCACCCCCCGGGGCTCCAAGCAAGGGGACCTCCTCATCACCGCTTATGGCCTCGAGGGCACCCCTCTGTATTGGGTGGGGGAGCCGGGCCCCGCGACCCTGGACCTCCTCCCCCAATGGAGTCCTGAGAAAGTCAGGGCTCGCCTCGCGGAAACCACCGAGAACCTCTCCCCCTTGCGCCGGGCGAGAAAGCTCCTACCCCTGACCCCGGGGACGGAGGCCCTGCTTTTCCACCTCACGCCGCCAGAAAAGCGCCAGGATCTAGACACTTTATGCAGCAACCTCAAAGCCCTGCCCCTCACCCTCACCCAGCGCCGCCCCCTCTCTGAGGCTATTTCCTCAGCAGGCGGCGTGCCCTTCTCGGAGGTGGGCTCCGATCTCCAGCTCCATAAAATCCCCGGCGTTTATCTGGCCGGTGAAATGCTGGACTGGGATGCCCCCACCGGCGGGCTTCTTATTCAAGGATGCGTGGCCCTGGGCCATCGCGCAGGGCAGGCCTCTACATCCAAGATCTTTGACGCATGGCGACGTAATAGAGTATAGCCCTCGCCCATGGGGACATTTCTAGCTGCTCGGGTCATCTTCTTAACCACTCTTGCTCTCTCGGCCTCTGCCGCACCAATTCGCCCCCCGCTCCCTCGTCACGCAACGCTCTCCACCGCCCTCGGGCCCGTCATCGAGCGCTGCGAAGAGTTTCTAACCCGTGGTTTTGACCTCTCCCGCGGTGCTCTCTTTACCTTCCGCCATATCCGCCATGGCATGAACGTGCCCCGGGGCTCAAATCTCAAAGCGCCCCCCTCCATCTCAACCCTTGAGCTCGCGCGCCTCATGAAGATCCTCGTCATCGACGGCAACCAGCTGGCCTTCACCGAAGAAGCGTCCCGCCTCGCCCTCAAGTACGGCGGCGCCGCCTATATCCCCCTGGCCTCGGGCTTCGGCAATGCGGGCACGGTGGTCGTCGTGGACCCCGAACTGGTGAAACAAGTTTTCAACAACAGCGACGATGCCCTCATCAGAGGCAAGGCTTTCGATATTCTCAGACAACTCATTGGCCACGGCACCCTCAGCACGGACCACGAGGAGCACACCCGCAGACGCAACGCGATCATGCCCTTCTTCTTCAACCGCACCCGGGTGAGCACCATGACGCCCCAGATGAACATCAGCATCGCACACTTCTTGAAGCGCCTCGACGAAGCCGCGGAACGCGAAGACGCGGTGAACCTTCATGAACTCATGAAAGAGACCACCCTGGGCGTCATCACCAAGGTGCTCTACAGCTACGACATCAGCGACGAGGATGCCCGCACCGTGAGCCAGTCCCTGGCCACCGCCCTTGATTTCTCAACACGCTACAGCATCCCCGTGACCCTTTTCAAAGACCCCCGGCGCCCCATTGAAGACCCCACCTTCAAACTCGCTGTGCGGGACATGGAAGCCGTCGCCCATCGCATCATCCACTGGCGCCTGGCTCACCCTCTGCCCGGTGACCGCAGCACCGAGGATCTGAAAACCATGGACTCGTCCCAATGCGACGTCCTCACTTACATCTTTCGTGATGTGGGCGTCACCCCTGGCTCCACCCCCAATGACCAGCAGATGCGCGTGCTGCGGGATGAAGTGATGACCCTCATGTTGGCGGGCCATGAGACTACGGCCAACGCCATCACCTGGACTTGGGTCAATCTCTTGGAAACCCCCTCCGTGCTGGAACGCATGCGCGCCGAAGTGGATTCCGTCCTGGGGCGCCGCACCGCCACCATGGCGGACTTCCGCAACCTGCCCTATACGGCCAACGTCCACCGTGAATCCCTGCGCCACGACAGCCCGCTGTATTGGTTCGCCCGCCACGCGGAGCGGGACACCGCCCTAGGCCCTTATTTCATTCCCGTGAACACCCATGTGTTCTACAGCACGCTGGCCGTGCACCGTCACCCCGGGCATTGGCCCGACGGGGACCGCTTCGATCCCGATCGATTCGGAGAGCAGCAGGGCGCACGCTACGGCGGCGCTGAATGCCCCTTCGCCGGCGGAAAGAACTTCTGCGTGGGCCAACCCATCGCCACCACTGAGCTGAATCTCATTTCCATCCAGATCGCGCAAAAATACGAACTCTTCAAAGCCGACCCCACCCCTGTGGTGCGGGAAGGCAAAGTCACGTTGCAGCCCCGGGATGGTTTCTGGGTGCGGGTCAGAAAGAGGAATTCTCCATGAAATTATTCGCGCCCATTGTCTTGCTGCTGCTCCCGCTGTCCTTTGCCCACGGCGCACTCCAAAATGACTGCGAGAACGGCCTTTCTCCCTCCGTGGAGGAGCTTGCAGCCCAAGCCCTGGACTGGATCGAACCTCGCTCCGCCGACGGCGCAAGCATCACGGGCCATAAGATTCCTTATGCCATTTCCGCTGTCTTGCACGAGCTAGACTTAAGTAGCCAGGGGCCCCAAGCCTGGAACCTCATCAAAGGTTTTCTCGAAGTGCGGGACCACCCCGAACTCTACGAAAGTCACCCCGCTTTCGTGTACGTCTACCACCCCATTTGCTACCTCTGGTTCTTCTTCAACGGGCAAGGCCGAGTGCGCCCCGTTGTATTCCTCACCAGCGAGGATCTTCACGTTGCCCTGCAGGGACGGATCTCGGAATTTAAAACCGTATCGCTGCCCCTGCAGGATCGAGTACGCGACGCCCCCCCCTTTGCCGATGGTGGGATTTTCCCTCTGAACATTTTAGCCCGTAGAAACCGCAATGATCGTGAAGAGGCCATGGCCCTCATGATCGCACGCTTGCTCTTGCGTCACGGCGCCAACCCCGACGCCGTGGACATCGACCAGAAGAGCCCCATGGAAGTAGCGAAACAGGCTCGCTTCACTGCCATGACCGATCTTCTGCTCCGGCACGACGCCACCATGGAAGTCACTGAGGCCATGGTTCCCGCCATCGCCCCTGTGCGCTGGTCCTGGGGTGCCCTTTGGCGTTGGTTGAGACCACACGAAGGCGCTTGAATTACTAATTCCGCATCACCGGGCGTTACTTCCGACCATCACCCGCGGTGCGCTGGTGCAGATAGGTCGTGTGCCAGTAGCCGTCGGCGACGCCAGAAACCGCGACACCGTTCTCACGCTCGTAGGTAATTTCCGCCACACCTTGCCCCTCGGTGCCATGATCAATGCCACCGCCGGTGAAGAAACGATCGATGGTACCGACATAATCCGTGTCTCTGCCACCGACGAGGCTGAGGTTGAAATACACCTGATCCCCCGCACACAGCTGTAGCAGACAACTCGTTTCATAACTCAGCTGATCAGCGCTCCAGTAACCGAACGCCGGGAAAACGGAAACCACTCCATCGACTAACTCCCAGAGCACCTCAGACCTGCCGTTCTCGAAGACGTGTTGCACGGTACCCACGTACTTGTGTCCGCCATGGGAAACATAGACCTTGCCGCCCAAACAGACCGCCCCGTAACAATTCGACTCAACGGAGAGGCGACTCAATGCCCAGTAGGTCCTCGCCCCCGTGTAGTCCGCGCCGTTGTAGCGCTCCCACCGCACTTCCGCCTTATCGCCGTAAATATTCACCACATGACCAACGAGATGGTTGCCGTTATAGGCGTAAACCAAATCCCTCACCAGCGGTGCGCGAGCCTCGGCGTCAACGCCCACCAATGCCAAGACCAAAGCCAAGAATAGGCCAACCCGTGCTGTTTTCATTGCAATAACCCCCCAGTAGAATGTGGACATCGAATATGAGATGCGGCGCACGACGTAAAGACGCGGTGCAGTGTATACCACTCCCCTAGCCGACATTGACGAATCCGTTGACCACGGCAAACGGGGGTGCCAAATTCCTCCTCTACACATGAAAAAGGCCAAAGAAATCCGGTCTGAGTTCCTCTCCTATTTCAAAAGCCAAGGCCATACCGTTGTAGAGTCCGCGGGGCTGGTGCCTCACAACGACCCCACCCTGCTCTTCACCTCCGCGGGCATGGTGCAGTTCAAAGATTGCTTCCTGGGCGAGGATGTCCGCCCCTACAAGCGGGCCACCACCGCGCAGAAATGCCTGCGGGCCGGCG
>CAYHWW010000116.1:0-10875 GCA_964360145.1 uncultured Oligoflexia bacterium
GGTGGCTGGTGGTCGCTTGAACATCGCCAACGCCATTGCCAACCGTACGCCCACCCGCCCCGGTCCCAGCGACAGCGAATGGGTGGCGATGAGCAGCGATGTGCAGAGCGAGCACAACTATGCGGATAACGCGGTGCAGAGCTACGAAGTCTCCGTGCCCGGCGCCCGCTATATCCGTGTGCACTTCAGCCGGGTCCAAGTGGAGGAGGGCTACGACTTCATCAAGCTGGTGGATTCCACCGGCTCTGAAGTGGAGAGTCTCACCGGCGAGATGGAGGACTACACCTCCGTTTACGGCGACGGCGAGCGTCTGCAAATCCAGCTGCATTCGGACAGCTCCAACCCCGCCTGGGGTTTCGCCGTCGATCGCGTTGAATACGTCATGTAATGAGATAGTCGCAGCCGTGGTTGCGTTGGCTGCTCACAAACGGGCTGGGGATAGAGCTCCTCAGCCCGTTTTTTTCATGTAGGATTCATTCATGGACGCAAGAATTCTAATTTTTGGTTTAGCTGCCGCCGCCAGCGCGGTGGACATCTCACCCCCTCTGGGGGATGCCGTTGACGAGAGGCATGAGACCGCCCACATTAGCCCCATGAGCGCTAACGAGAAGCACGGTGATGTGCTGCGTTTCCAGGCCGAGGAGCGAAAGATTTTCTACGATGACCTGGCGGTGGAAAAAAAACGCCTCGAAAATGAGTGGTCCTTGAAAGCCCGTGGGTTGCTGGAAAAGCAGAGAGAGGCACGCCGGGAGTTCAAGCCCCAGGAGCACTCCATCGAGGAGCGGCGCGCATTTTATCTCTCACAGCGCAGTGAAATGGCCGCTTTCCGCAAAGAGCACAGCGCTGTACTCAAAGCGCTCAAAGAAGAACAGAAGAAAAAACGCGAAGGGTTCCACAAGCGCCAGGCCGAAGACCGAAAGATCTAAAAAGTTCGCGGCGGATTTTCCCGCCTAGCTTCGTTGTCGGGTCCTCGCGGGCTCCACGCGGCGTACAGGAGTACGCCTTGGTCGCCCGCTCCGGCCCTCCGCCTCGCCAGACGGAAAAATCCACTCGCGAATGCTTTGTTAAAGATTCTCGATATGACGCAATGAGTCACAAAAAGTAACGGCGTACCTTTTTACGTACCTTTTTACATGCTGCGATCGGTGGATACGATGCGCACATCCCTGAGCTGCAGTTGATTCGCCGTGGTTGGTGATAGGTTTATCCAGCCCTTGGGGGCCAGGGGGGCTGCGGGCACGGACAGCGTGGCATTTGTCGGTGCGCAGGGGAGCTGCGGACATTTGAGCCGTGTGTTGGCCCGTATGACACAGTCCCGTGGCGCGGGGGCATCAGGGTGGGTGAGCTCTCGGCGGTGCTCACGCCAGGTGCCCAACTCCAGGGTAAGAAAATGCTCCTTCAGTTCCGCCCGCCCACAAAGTTCCTCCCCATGAAGGGTGATGCGCTGCCCCTGTTGCGCTTCGGCGGAAAGAGAGAGCGCAGTGGGGGAGCCTTGCCATTGGGCAGTGGCGGAAAATTCCCAAAAAGTGATTTTGCGTGCGCACTGCGCGGTGGTCGCATCGGAAAAAAATCCGACGCAGCACAATAATAACGCAACGCATCTAGTGCCGCGGTGTCGCTGACTGGTGTCATTCCGCGGGCCATAATGTTCCTGAATAAAATGTTCGGTCACCATCTGACTCCTAAAAATCTACTTTAACACATCATGTCACGGCATTTTTCGCGCTAGAACTTGGCACGCTCTTCGCAAATCGGGCTCTCGTCTGTTGATTATGAAGTTTTCACTACACCACGAATCGGGGGATTCATGTCCGCGTCACGTCAACTCCTATGCGCCGCTCTGTCACTGTTCGCAACAGTGGGCGCCACGTTCATATCCATCTCTGATGCGGGAGCACAGTATTATCCGCCGGGCGCTCGCCCCGGTCACGGCCGCCCCGCGCCGCGTCCCGTGCCTGTGCCTGTGACGCCTCCCGGTTACACGCGCCCGCCCGCCACTCCGCCGGGTTATGCTCCGCCCGTCACGCCCCCGCCTGCAACTCCACCGAGCTATGGTGGTGGTCGCCTCCGTCGCGTGGATTGCTTCAATCCCGCCCGTGAAGGCTATCGTGGCATGCAGATGGGCAACCGCAATGGCACCAACTTGTTCAATCGCGCATGGCGCCGCCTGGGCCAAAGCTGCGATCAGGTGGACAACATCGCCGGCATCATCGCCGGTACGCCTCTGGCTCCGCCGAGCTACGGCTCCAGCGAGTTCGCCGCCTGTTTCTATCTGGGTTACACCGATGCGCTCTGGGCCTCCCTTGAAGCCACCTATGACCGCTGCGGCGATCGTTGCTTCAACGCGGGCGCTGACATCGGCACCATCTCCGCCCAAGCATATTGCGCGGTGAGCGCGGTGCTCGGGGGGCTGGATGACCCCGGCTTCATCGCTCAGCCCGCGTTGCAGTTCTGCGGTCAGAGCGTGGTGTTCGGTTGCAAGACCGCCTACGTGCAATACGCCGTCAACCCCTACAATAGCTGCCGTCAGTTCACGGAGGGGTACTTCGCTCTTACCTTCGACAACACTGTTCGCCAGGATTGCTGGGTGCCGTTTGATATCCCCATCCGTGATCGCCCCTACAGCAGCATTGAAGAAAACAACCTTGATGTGAGGATGATCTAACCATGAAATTCAAATCTCTCTTAAAGGCAGTAGCAGTGGCGTTAGGCGCACTGCTACTCGTTGCGGGGGCCGTGCAAACGGCCTCCGCTCAAACCCGCGGCGAGCCCGACGCGGGCACCTACGAACAAGGCTATGAGCTAGGCATGGAAAACGGCGCCATCATGGTGGGCCGCGTGCGGCGCCAAACCATCGAGCGCAACGGGTGCAGCGATCTTCATCGCACGCAGACCGCGCTGGTGCGGGTATTGCGCGCGGTGCGGGCTCCGCTGGGTTCCAATGACCGCTTCGTGCGGGGCTTCCACCGCGGTTATCGCCGGGCCATCAACTTAGGCATCCGCGAATCCCGCGCCCAGTGCGGGCTCGCCGTTTTTTATGACGGCGAGGTTCCTGGTCAGTTGGGCGGGGCTCAGTTCTGCAATCTGCTGGAAAGCGGATCGGCGTATCTCGACGGCTTCGAGTTCGAGCCTGTCTATGAAGGCTGGACCGGCGATGACGACGTGAAAACCAGTTGTCGGGTGGCGTTCCAGACTGTCGCCAACGAGTGCTCCGCGGGGTTGCCTCTGCAGAGTGCCATCGCCGCTGCTCAGCAATCAGCATGCATATAAACATCGTGAGAAGGAAAAGCATCATGGATTCAATCAAAGCCGTGCGTCGCATGTCGGAGCCCTCACGGAACTCAGTCAAAGCTGAGTTCCCGGGGGGGCTACCCCGGGGTAGGGGTGGGCGGAAGTCAGTTTTTACTGAGTTGGCGATAAGCGTTTATCCTGTGGCGCTGATTTTCCTCGCAACCGCCATTCTCTTCTCCGATCTCTCCTGGGCCCAGCGGCGGCCGCTGCCTGGTCGCCCCGGGACGCCTCCTCCCACTTACGGTGGTGGTGGCATCCCCATTGACCCCCCCAATCCCTACGATCCTGACGACCGCATGGCCTACGATGTGTTGCGCCAGTCGGCGGCTCGCCTGGACTGCAACAGTTTAGCCAATATGGTGGACGACATCTCGACGCGCATTCATTACGCCGCCATGCTCGGCAATGCGCCGCCTCCCGCCGGGGGGCGTGATCCTGAGAGTATCCGCCGGAGGATCGCCTGGCGAGTGCGTGAGCGCTTGCGGAGCCCGGGCTTCACTCGGGCCATGTGGTACCGCGTGACCCGTGCGTATAGCGGGTGCGGGCGCACATGTTTCGATAATGGCGAGGCCATGGGCCTCATCTCAGGATCAGGCTACTGCATCTTGGCCGTGGCGTTGGGGGGCACGCCCGGGGATCAGCTCTGGCCCGCGCCCGCCATGACCGCCTGCGGACATCAAGAGCGCACAGGCTGTGAAACGGGATACCGTCGCGCATCAGAATCCGTGCCGGGATGCTGGGCCTACGCCAGCGGTGACTCCACGGCTGGGTTCCTCGCGGCGGTAAACCAGGATTGCGCACCTATGTAGGCTAATCCGACGCTGCGGAGCCAGGCTCCTCGGCGGTTTCCTGAGCAGCGGGTTTTGCTTTGCAGGTCGGCAGGATCTGCCTGGTCATCTTCCACCCTGATTTCACCGATAAAGGACACGGAGGAACCTCCTGTGTCCCATCGTGCCCACATCGCTGTACCGGCCTTGGCGCTTCTCATCGCGACCTCGGGCTGCTCCTTGAAAAATGATTATGATCACGTGTCCATCACTTTTTGGGAAAAGGTGGATCACCTCGTGAGAGTGGATCAGCACAATGAAACGCTGCGCGAAGAGAACGTGCGCTTGAAGGCCGAAAACTTGCGCTTGCAACGCAAGCTGGCGGGCCAGCACCAAGAAGAGCGCTCCTCCTATGTGAAGACCCAAGCCCATGACGAGGGAGGTACCGCGGCGGCGCGGGTGACCCACTCCCTGGTGCCCGAGTTCCAGGGTGGCGCTGGCGCACATCATGCGGAGGCAGAACATCATGCCCCCGCGGAGCATCACGCCGCCGCGGAACATCATGCCCCTGCGGCAGGCCACGGGGACGCTGAAGACCACGATCGCGCCCCGGCATCAGCACAGGAAGACGAGCCCGCGGTGACACTGCTCTCCGCGCCTCCGAAGAAAATATTCGACACGGCCCTCGCCGCTTTCCAGCGCGAAGAGTACGACCGTGCCGCACGGGGCTTCGTGTCCCTCGCGGACAACAAAGAGAACTCCCGGTACGCCACCCCTGAAGTGCATTTCATGGCGGGCGTCAGCCTCTATAAAGTACGCAACTATCAGGTGGCGATCAAACACCTGGACCGCGTGCTTGCCGCCCACGGAGCGGAAGCCCAGGGCTTCGCCTCCAAGGCCCTCATGTGGAAAGCGCTTTGCCTGAAAAAGCTCGGTCGCGAAGAGGAATCCCGTCACGCGGCGCAAACCATTCTAGAGCGCTACCCCGCATCCGCGGAGGCCCAGAAAGTGAAGTGATGACTCCGGCCCGTATCCTCCCACTCTTCATCATCGCGGCAAGCGCTGTCACGGCAGATGCTGGGGACACCTATGGGCCCACTTGTGGGCTGGTGACGGGGTTGAGAGGGCGGGCGTTCCTTGTGGAACCCCAAACGGGCACAGTCACTGAATTAAAATCTCCAGGGGCTGGCGTGCCCTGCGGGGTGGAGATCCTCACGGCGGAAGGCGCCGCGGCACGCATCACCGATCTCAAAGGCAACCGCATCATACTCGGGTCCGCCACCCACGCCACGTTCGTCAGCAACATCCAGGTAGATGTCTCCACGGGCGCCGTTGCCGTGGATCAGCGATCTCCATCCACGGTGCGCCTCACCAGCGCTGTTCTCGAAGGGGAAAGCACCGCTGTGGCCGCCCTCTGGACCGGTGGTGAAGATGCGCAATGGCTTTCTCTCTCCGGTGATTCCCAGGTGTGGCACCCCGAGCTTCCTAATGCTCCCGTACGTGTGCGGGCAAGCCTCTACACTGAAACCACTCGCAGCACGGAGTATCTCGACCCACGCTCCGCCCGTGAACCTGACGTCGCCGTGGCCAAGCGGTTCATCGCATCCTTCGGAGAAGCGGCCCTTCAATTTGTGGCTATGCCCACCACGGTGGCTCAGCGCCGCGAAGCCAAGCCCGTAGCTGTTGCCGTGCAACGCCATCCTGCCGCTGTGGAAGCCAAGCACATCGCTGCTGTTGTGGAACCCATTGCCGCCGCTCCTCGCAAGTCGAGAGGCATTGACCCCTGGACCGCCAAGGATTTTCTTGCTCGCTTGCAGGCGCGCATCCAGGGTGAAGATTACGACGAAGACGCAGCCCTTGCTTCGAAGCGCCAGGTGAAGGTCGATCCCGCCACCCAGCGCCGCATCGCCGAAGGAGCCAAGCGCAAAGCCCAAGTGGCCCGCAGGGAAGACGCCCTTCGCCAGGCATTGGGTAAGGGCCCGGATGCTGTAACAGGGAATCGCGCCATCGCTTCATCCGCACCTGCCCCCAAGGTGGAGGCAGTGCCATATCCCGACGAATTGGAAAAAGAGAACGTCAGCCTCATCAACAAGTTGATTCACACGGGGGGCAAGGCTCGAAGGCCCTAAGTAACCATGGCAAGGATGCAAAAAACACAGGCCCAGGGAGGGCCTTCCGGGCAAAAGAGAACGGCGGTGACTTCACCACTGGCTGCAGCGCTGCTGTTGCTTGTGTGCACGGCTGCCATGGCCCAGAGCACGAGGCCGCCCCCTGATTATCAGAAGCCCAAGGCTCCCAGCCGCCCCATTATGGAGATCAGCGCATTAGGCAGCCTCGCCCGTTCGGATTACGGCAATGGCAGTTACATGAAGAGCCAGCGGGTCACGGCCAGCGTCGGTCTTTTCATTACCAGCACCACGGAGCTCGAAGTGAGTTACACCGATGCGCGCTCTCACTACAACTCCGAGCCCGCGCCTAAGACGGTTACGAAAACCTGGGACAGAATCGCTTCCCTGTCCCTCAGCCAGGCATTGCTGCCCCGCACGGCTTTCTTTCAACCCTATATCAAGGGCGGCGCGGCTCAGCTCAATCGTCGTCAGCAAGTGACCTACAATGGTGCGGAACAGCCTGAGACCACGTTGAAGCAGCCCAGTGGCCTTGTGGGTGCGGGCTTTCGTCTCAATATGCTCTCATTCCTGTCGTTGAAGTTGGAACTCACCGCTTACATGCCGAACTTCAACGTACGTGAGGCAAAGAAAAATTATGACTGGCAAGCGGGCATTACGTTGGTGTTCTGAGTTCGTCTTGGTGGCGGTGGTGCTGCTGGGTTCGGGCTGTTCCACCGTGGGTTATCTCTGGCAGGCCGCGGGGGGGCAAATGACCCTCTACAACCGGGAGCGCCCCGTGGATGAAGTCATCGCCGATCCCCTGGTGTCGTCGAGGGTGAAGGGGCGGCTCATGCTGCTCAAAGAATTGAAGAAGCTCGTCGAAAAAGAACTCGGCGTGAAAGCCACCGCCAATTACACGACCTACGTGGACATCAAGCGCCCCTACGTCGTGTGGGTCGTCAGTGCGGCGCCCCCCTTTGAAATCAAAGCCCGCACCTGGTCGTTTCCCATCGCCGGTGCCGTCCCGTATTTGGGCTATTTCAGGGAAGAGGGGGCGCGAAGCAAGGCCGTGGAACTGGAACAAGAGGGCTTCGACACCTACGTGCGCGGCGCCACCGCGTATTCCACGTTGGGGTGGCTCCGGGACCCGCTGCTTTCCAGCATGCTTTCCGACGAGGATGGGGAAATGGCGAACCTGCTTTTCCATGAGACAACCCACGATCATGTCTACATCGGTGGCCAGTCCGGGTTTAACGAAGGGGCCGCGAGTTTCATTGGCGAGTACGGCGAGCGGTTCTACTTGGAGAAACGCTTCGGCACTGACTCGGAGCCTGTGAGGCAGTGGACACTGCGCCGGGAGAAGCGTCGTCAGCGCGCCTTGGAAGTGAAAACCTTCGCCCAGTCCCTGCAGCGCTATTACACGGAGAGCGCGGGCCTCGACGAAGGCGTGCGCCGCGCCGTCAAAGAAGAACGCTTCCGCACCTTCGGCAAAGGTTTTAAGAACAATGCGACGCTGGTGGCCTACCTCACCTACGAAGACGACCAGGACGTCTTCGACGGCGTTTATAAAAAATGCGGAGGGAGCCTCCTGGGCTCCCTCCGATATCTCGCAAAGTTTTCGGAGCAGTACGAAAACCTCGCGAAGAAGGCGAGTTCAGCTCGCCCCCAGGAACTGCTGAGTTCTTGGGACGAAGGCTGTTGATTCGTTACAGGCTAGGAGCTTACAAACAGGCGCCGTCGACTTCGACGGATCCGTTGATGGTCCAACCTTGCGACGGTTGCAGCGCTCCAACCGGCGTGTTGTTGTTCACGCAGTTGTTGTAGGTCTGCACGTTGTGGGCGCAATAGCCATACTGACCGTTCTGGCAGATGCCGTAGTAGGCGTTGGGGCATTGCCACTGGGTGCAGTAGCCGCCATAACAGCCGCTGTAAGGGGTACAGCTGCTGCTGGGTTGGGCCGTGAGGTAGCTCGTGGTTACGATGACGGTTTCGCTGGCGCACCAGTTGGTCACTAGTTTCCAGTCCGTCTTCACGTTGCGGATGCGCAGCGTGATGAGCTGGTGGGCGGATGAGCGGGAGATGGATCTTGCGGTGGCCGAGAAGTCCACGATGGCGGAGCCGCTGGCGGACTCAATGAAGGCGGTTTGGGTGTTCAGCACGGAGCCGTTCACCACGAAGTCCACCGCCACTTGGATCTTGGTGTAGTTGTGGCTGTAGGCGCCAGCGGAAGAACCCGCGGAACCGCTGGAGGTGAATTTCACGCGGAAGTTGCTGTCTAAGCCTATTTGATCCGCATAGCCCACGCTGCGGCTCACGTTGCCGGAGGTGGCGTAGCCACCCTGACCTTGGAAGTTTATGGGAATGAGGTCCTGGGTAGGTACGCAGCCCGTGGCAGTGCCGCCACTGGTGGGGGTGGGGGCTGGTGGGGTAGAGGTGCTGCCGCCGCCGGAACCAGGGGGGGTGGCGTTGGCCTGGGAGGCCGACTGCCCTACGGCGTTTTTCGCCTCGTCGCTACCACCGCAACCTGTGAGGCTGACGGCGATCAAGCCCGCGGCAACTAAAAGGGCCAACGGACCGAAGTAATGGTTCAACGAATTCTTGGTTTTCATAACTGCTCCTCTGCTCTTGTAGGCCAACCCGCAACTCATACGGATTGACACACCAGTCAGTATTGCAGCAGGGGTGCCATCATCATTTCCTTAAAAATCAATGACTTATGGAGGCCCTCATTGACCAAGATTTTGACAGTCGCCCATGAAACCAAAAGGTACGCCGTTACTTTTTGCGGCTCACTGCGTCATGATTTCGGGGGCGGGGCTCCAAAAGGTACGTCGTTACTTTTTACAGGTGTGCGCGTTAATCTATAGATATGTCCTACGTTCACCCCCGGGCGGCAGTGCTCTCCATCGGCGATGAGCTTCTCATCGGCCAGGTGGTCAATTCCAACGCGGCGTGGATGGGAGCCGCGCTTACGGACAAGGGCTTCCGCGTCATGCGCCACTTGAGCGTGGGTGATGACGAGGACGCCATTGCGGCGGCCCTGGACCAATGTCTCTCTGATGCCGAGGTGGTGGTCATTTGCGGGGGCCTGGGCCCCACGGATGATGATCTGACCTTGAGATCCGTTGCGCGCCATCTCAAGCGTGGGTTGCGCGTGGACCAAAACTGGGTGGCCCACATCGAAAAATTCTTCCGCTCCCGGGGTCGGGAAATGGCGCCGAGCAATGTGCGCCAAGGGGAAGTCCCGGAGGGCGCCGAGCTCTTGCCCAATCCTTCAGGCACCGCGCCGGGCATTTGGGTGGAGCTCACCACGGAGGACGCCACGGGCCCCGCCCACGCGGGCAAGGTGCTGGCCCTCACCCCTGGGGTGCCCTACGAGATGATGGAGATCATGGAGCAGGAGATCCTGCCGCGCCTCGCACCCCGGGCCAAGGGCTGCGCCATCTTTCACCGCACTTTGCACACCGCGGGGCTTGGCGAGTCCCAGCTGGCCCAGATGATCAGCGGTACGCGCACCATGCTCACGCCGTCGCTGAAACTCGCCTATCTGCCGCATTTCGGTGAGGTGCGGCTCCGCATCACCGCGGAGGCGGAAAACAGCGTGCGTGCGGAAGGGGACGCGGCCCCGCTGGAATTTTTCCTGCGCCAGAAGTTGGAGCACCATCTCTATGGCGCCGATGGCGACACCCTGGAGCTGGCCGTGATCCGTTTGTTGCGGGAACGCAAGGCCACCATCGCCGTTGCGGAATCCTGCACCGGTGGCCTCATCAACAATCGCTTCACCAACGTGCCCGGCAGTTCCCAGATCCTCCATGGCGGCATCATCACTTATGCGAATGTTGTGAAAACCGCGGAGCTTGGAGTGCCGGCGGAGTTATTCACCACGGTGGGGGCTGTCAGCGAAGAGGTGGCCCGAGCCATGGCGGAAGGGGTACGCCGCAAATTCAGCGCCACCATCGGCTTGGCGGTGACGGGCATCGCCGGCCCCGATGGCGGCACGCCTGAAAAACCCGTGGGCACGGTTTGGATCGCCGTCTGCGATGGCAAGGGCACCGTGGCTCGCAAGGTCATCTGCGAACAGAATCGTCTGCGCAACAAAGAGCGCTTTACCACCGCGGCCCTCAATAGCGTCCGTTTAAGGCTTTTGGGTAAGCTGCCCTGAGGGCTTTCTTAACGCCGCGTTAAAGATATGTTCTGAATAACTAGTAATACTCTTGATTTATAAACGGAGCTGACGCATCTGCATTTCAAATGAAAAATGGCAGATTACAGTCGTTTCGATTCTTTAACACTAAAAACAGTCAGGTATTGGTTTCAGCGCTGCTGACGATGGCACTGCAGCTGCTCCTCACCACCGACGCCGTCGCACAGGTTTGTCGTTCCGAAGACTACATTCTAGGGCGCCCGGCCTGCCTTGCAGGGACAGGAACCGACACGGGCAACGGTGGCAACGGCGGCAGCATCGCTGGCATGACCTTGACCGTGCCGCCGCTTGCGACGCCGTCGATCTGGTGTGCGAGCCTCTCGGGTTTTCTCACCAACGCCCTATCTTTTGCGCGCTTGCTGCCCACCAACCTTGAGAGCCGCATGAACCTTGTGGCCAACGCCCAGGCCCTTACGGCGGCCTACGAGCGAGGCGAATTCGCGATCTACCCCACGACCTACACCCTGCTCACCCGGGCACTGGCCATCAACAATGTCATCCCCAC
>CAYHWW010000117.1:0-10619 GCA_964360145.1 uncultured Oligoflexia bacterium
GCGGCAATCGCTGGGACGTCCAGCAGGTCGCACAGCTCGCTGAGCCGGCAGCGCGGCAGCGGCCGGCGCCCCCCCCCATGCAGGGCCCCCGCGTTCTCCTTCTTACGCCGCCGCTGTCCCAACTCAATACGCCGTACCCGGCCACCACCCGGCTCACGGCGTTTCTGAGGGCCGAGGGCTATGATTGCCGTCAGGGTGACCTGTCCATTCAGTTGGCGCTCAAGCTTTTTAGCCACCCGGGTCTCACGGCCGTGAGGAAAGAGCTCGAGAAGGGCTATCCTACGGTGGCTGCCCGCAAGCGGGCGCCAGCTTCCGTGCGGTTCTTCCTGGAGGCCTTCGATGACTACCTGCGGGCCGTGGAACCCGCGGTGCGTTTTCTCCAGGGCCATGACCAGGCCCTGGCGCATCGCATCAGCGCCCGCACGCTTCTGCCCCAGGGCCCGCTCTTCTGCGCGGCCCTCGATCAGATCGATGCCGCCCGGGCCGGTGGTTTTGACCCCTTGTCCCACGCCTTCGGGCGCCTCGGCGTGCAGGATCAGGCCAAATACTTCGCCACGCTCTTCATCGACGACATCGCCGCTGTCATTCGGGATGGCATCGACCCGCGCTTTGGTCTCAGCCGCTACGGCGAAAAACTCGCCGCGAGCCAGGCGAGCTTCACGCCGCTCCTCTCTGCCCTGGAATGCCAGCAGCCAACCCTCATCGACCGCATGATCGATGAGCTTGCCGCCGACGTGGTGCGCGACCATGACCCCGACGTGCTCGGTCTCACCGCGCCATTCCCCGGCAATGTGTACGCCGCCTTCCGCATGGCCGCCGCCGCCAAGCGCGTGAAGCCCGGCCTCACCGTCATCTTCGGTGGAGGCTATGCCAATACGGAGTTGCGTGAGCTTTCAGATCCCAGGGTCTTCGACTTCGTCGATTATATTCCGCTGGATGACGGCGAAGCGCCAGTGCTTGCCATTTTGCGGCAATACACGAGCCTTGAGCCCCAACCCCTTTTGCGCACTTTCCGTCGCGTTGAAGGCCAGGTGGTTTTTGAGAGCAGCGCCACGCTCCACGACATCCCCTCAAAAGACCTGCCGCCCCCGATTTATGACGGGCTGCCCCTCGACAGTTATCTGTCACTTACCGAGGTGCTGAACCCCATGCATCGCCTGTGGAGCGAGGCCTGTTGGTTGAAGCTCACCGTGGCCCATGGCTGCTACTGGAAAAAATGCAGCTTCTGCGACACCTCCTTGGACTACATTGGCCGCTACGAGCCCACTCCCGCCGCCCGCATCGTGGACGCCATGGAGGTCCTCATGAAAGAGACGGGCCGCAGCGGGTTCCATTTCGTCGACGAGGCGGCGCCTCCCGCGGCGTTGACGGCCGTTGCCGAGGAAATCTTGAAGCGCCGCCTCGCGGTGAGTTGGTGGGGCAATGTGCGTTTTGAAAAAGCCTTCACGCCGGAGCTCTGCCAGAAGCTCGCCGACAGCGGCTGCATCGCGCTCACTGGTGGCCTCGAAGTGGTGGACGATCGTCTCTTGAAGCTCATCAACAAGGGCGTGACCTTTGCCCAGGTCGAGGCCGTGACCCGGGCCATGAGCGAGGCGGGCATCTTGGTTCATGCTTACTTGATGTATGGCTTCCCCACGGAAACCGCGGAGGAAACCATCAGTGCGCTGGAGCGTGTGCGCAAACTCTTTGCCGATGGCAACCTGCAGTCGGGTTTCTGGCATCGTTTTTCGGCCACCGTGCACAGCCCCATCGGCCAGGATCCGGCCAAGTACCGCATCCGCATCGTGGAGCAGCCCTTGAGTGGCCCGCGCTTCGCCCGCAATGATTTGCCCTTCGAGGATCTCTCCGGCGTTGACCATGATCAGTTCACCGAGGGACTCAACCGAGCGTTGTACAACTACATGAATGGCCTGGGTCTCGATGAGGATGTGCGCGCATGGCTGGCCTGAGAGTTTTCTTTTTCCTCGTTGCCAGTTTTGCTTCCGCCGCGGATGACCTGCCGCCAGGCGGGAGCCAAGCACAGCGTTGCGCGGCCTATCTTTCTGCTCAGGTGCCGACAACCTTCGAGGAAGTTCGCGAGTTGCGTCACAAGATCGCCCTAGGTGTCGGTAGGATGTCCGCTACTGAGAGGGCTCGCGTAGCGGAGCTCACCTTGGCGACTATCCGCCTCCATCAAGAGGCCACGGACCGTTGGAATCTCCACGTCCCCGCTCTCCACCGCTATCGCATTCGCCCCATGAGCGATGTCTTCCTGTCTTTGGAACAAGACGTCCTTTTTCCATTCAGTACGCCAACGGCGGGGGATTTTGGCCCTCTGGTCGCGGAATTTGCAGAGGGACTGATGCTGGAGGGGGGTAGGCCCCTCAGCACGGAAAAATGGTCGCAAAAACCCCGGAGCAAGACCAATGACGTTGGCCTTTTCTGCATGGATGGGGATGGAAAATTTTATCTGCTGCCCGTGGGACTGGTTCTCACGGGAGAAAATCACCACAACTCCCTCCAAGACGGCATGCCCATGGCGGCTTGTGGTGAACTCACGGTGATCGCGGGGAAGGTGACCTACATCCAAAACCGCACCGGCCACTATGGGACCTCCGTTGAGTTCTTCGACCAGGCCTTGGCGGAGCTGCGTCGCCATGGCTCACTCCACGACGCCGCCCAGGTCGTTTACTACGCGCCGGATGACGACCCCGCCGCATTGCGGTAGTCTTGGCCTGTTGTGGAAATCCATGTTCTAAGTTTCAACATTCATAAAGGCTTCGCGGCCATTGGCAAGGAACTCACCTTAAGCAAGATTCGGGAGGCGGTGCGTTCCACCGACGCCCACATTCTGTGTCTTCAAGAAGTATTGGGGCACCATGAGGTTCACCCCAACGGCGCGCAGTTCGAGTATCTGGCGGATTCCGTGTGGGATCACTACGCCTACGGAAAGAATGCCGTCTATGACGCCGGCCACCATGGCAACGCGATATTAAGCAAGTTTCCCATCGTCGCCTCGGAAAATATCGACATCAGCACCAATGCCTTCGAGCGCCGCGGCATGCTGCATGCCACGCTGCAAATCCCCGCTGCTGAGGGGTTGGGGGAGGAGCGCACGCTCCACGTGGTCACGGTGCACCTCGATCTTTTTGAGGGAGGGCGCCGTCAGCAGCTGCAGCACCTGGAGCAGCGCCTGGAGACCCATGTGCCAGCGGGCGAGGCCCTCATCGTGGCCGGTGATTTCAATGACTGGAGGTGCAACGCGACTCCCATCCTCGCGAAGGCGGGGCTGGAGGAGTGTTTTGTGCTGACCCGGGGGCGGGAGGCCCGCACTTTCCCCGCGTGGATCCCCGCGTTGCGTCTCGACCGCATCTATGTGCGGGGGCTCGTGGTGGAGCAGGCCCAGGTATGTCTCGGCGGAATCTGGAGCACGCTCTCGGATCACGCGGCGCTTTTGACGACGTTGCGGTTTGAAAAAAACTGAGTGTGCAGTTTTGCCGCGTGGGAATGTGTTCGATCAGGTATTATTCGATGAAACGTTAAGATATCCGAAAATACCCATAAATATGATTTAAATGCACAAATATGGATATTATTGGATATAATAGAGGATATGCCCGCGCATTTATCTTATAAAATTGAGCTCACCCCTGAAATCCTAAATATCATCGCTGCGTTAGATGAATTTAAGGGTCGCTGGGCCGCCACACAAGTGCTTGCGCCGGATCGGCTCACTGCGCTGAGGCATGTCGCCACCATTGAATCCGTCGGTTCCAGTACCCGCATCGAAGGCGTGAAGCTCAGCAATCTCGAAATCGAAGTCTTACTTCGCGGTATCAAAACCTATTCCTTTCGATCGCGCGATGAGCAAGAAGTGGGCGGCTATGCTGAGTTGATGGAAACCATTTTCAGCTCCTTCAAAGAGATTCCTCTTTCTGAAAATCACATCAAGCAATTGCACGGCATGCTGCTCAAATACAGCAGTAAAGATGAGCGGCATCGGGGAGAGTACAAAAAGTTTGTAAATAGCGTAGAGGCATTTGACGGCCAGGGTAAAAGTCTTGGGGTCATCTTTGAAACCGCATCGCCACTGCACACCCCTGCACGTATGACCGCACTCATCGACTACACAAACACCCAGCTCCAGAAAAAAGAACTTCACGTGCTGCTCGTCATCGCGGTTTTCGTGGTCGTCTTTTTAGAAATCCATCCCTTTCAGGATGGCAATGGTCGTCTCTCGCGTGCGTTAACCACACTCATGTTGCTGCAGGCAGGATATTCTTACGTGCCCTATAGTTCTTTTGAGCGAGTCATTGAGGAGAATAAAGATTCCTATTACCTGGCTTTACGGCGAGCGCAGACTACTCTTGCAAAAGATCAGTCAGGCTTGGGGGAATGGATTCTATTTTTTCTACGTTCCATGCAAAAACAAAAAAACGTCCTTGAAAAGAAGCTTGCGATCGAGCTTGTCGCCGCGTCTCTCGCGCCACTTTCGGCACAGATCATAGAGCTGATCAAAAGCCGTGGCCCGAGTTCCGTAGCTGAGACCGTTGCAGCTACGGGCGCCAATCGCAATACGATTAAGCTGCACTTCAGAACATTAGTGGCAGAGGGTTACCTACAGGTCGTGGGGGTCGGACGTGGCGTGCGTTACCGGCTAAAAGCGCACGGGGTTTTGAGTTAGGACCTGGAAAGCCCTTGAGGGTTCACTCTTGGCGCGGGTATGGACGCACTCCGCCCCACAACCCGGCAAAACCTGCCTCCATCGCACACCAGCGCAAGGGCACGGGTTACGCCTCAACTTTCGTCGACCTTTCGCCGAAAGCGTAGTAGTTCACAAGACATAGGTGTTTTTGCGTCTGAGAAGGGAAGCGCCGTGGAAAAGTTCGCATATCTCAAGCCCACCAATGCTGAGTACATTGAAGAGCAATATCAGAAGTACCTCGCGGACCCGGATTCCGTTGAGGATTCCTGGCGCTACTTCTTTGAGGGTTTAGAGCTGGGCGAGCTTGCCGCTCTGGATCAGCGGGCTGGCGAGCGCGCGACCGAAGTCGTCAGCGGTGGAAACGGCAATGGCCATGGCACCGTCGCGGCACCCCTCACCGCCATGCCCGTCCCTCAAAGCGGCAGTGCCTCAGGCACCGTGGTGGAGTTCCCCCTCTCCAAAGAAGCCAAAGTCCTTGATCTCATCATGGCCTATCGCCATCGGGGGCATTTGCTCGCCCACCTCGACCCCCTGAGCCCCACCGCGCCGGTGAGCCACCCCATGCTGGACCTCTCCACCTTCGGCCTCACGGAAGCCGACCTCGACAGCAGGTTCCGCGCCGCCCGCCTCCTTGGTTTTCCTGATGCGCCCCTGCGGGAGATCCTCACCTTTTTGAAAGAGACCTACTGCGCATCCATCGGCGTTGAGTACCGCCAGATGCAGGACAAGGCGGCCCTCGAATGGCTGGAGAGCCAGATGGAGTCCACGAAGAATAAGCCCCAGCTCACGGCTGAGGAGCGCCGCCGCGCCCTCAAAAAGCTCACCGAGGCTGAGATGTTTGAGAACTACATCCACACCCGCTACATCGCCCAAAAACGTTTTTCAGGTGAAGGCGGCGAGTCTTGCATCGCGGCCCTGGAAACCCTCATCAATGACGCGGGCGCCAGCGGCGCCACCGACTTGGTGCTGGGCATGGCCCATCGGGGGCGCTTGAACGTGCTGACCAACGTCTTTGGCAAAAAATACGAGGCGGTGTTCGCTGAGTACGAAGGCAACTACGCCAACGTCACCGGCGAGGGCGATGTGAAATACCACATGGGCTACTCCGCCGACGTGGTGACCCCCAGCGGCGGCAAAGTGCATATGTCGCTGATGCCCAACCCCAGCCACCTGGAGTTCGTGAACCCCGTGGTGGAGGGCGTGGTGCGTGCCAAGCAGACATTAAAGAACGACAGCGCCCGCTCCAAAGTGATCCCGGTCCTCATCCATGGCGACGCCGCCTTCGCGGGCCAGGGCATCTGCTATGAGACGCTCCAACTCTCCCTCACCAAGGCTTACGACACCGGTGGCACCATCCATTTCGTCATCAATAACCAGGTGGGTTTCACCACGGATCCGGCGGACGCCCGGTCCACGCCCTATGCCACGGACCTCGCGAAGATGCTGGAGAGCCCCGTGTTCCACGTCAATGGCGACGACGTCGAAGCGGTGGTGCACGTCACGCGCCTGGCGTTGCAGTTCCAGCGCAAATTCAAGCGGGACGTCTTCATCGACATCATCTGCTACCGCAAGTACGGCCACAATGAAGGCGACGAGCCTGCCTTCACTCAGCCTGTGATGTACCGCAAAATCAAAGACCACCCCACGCCTCGGGCCATTTATGCCCAGAAGCTGGTGGCGGGTGGCCATATCACTGAAGGAGAAGCGCAAGCCCTCTCTGACGAAACCATGGCGCGACTCACCGCGAGCCATGGCATCGCCAAGGGCGGCAAGCCCGCGGAGCCCATGTCGGTGTTCGAGGGTGAGTGGAAGGGCCTGCAGCGCCCCACGGATGAACACATCTGGAAAGCAATCGACACTGCCGTCAATGAAGTTACTTTAAAAGCAGTGGGCAAGCTCATCGGCACCGTGCCTGAGGGGTTCCACCCCCATCCCAAGCTCCAGCGCCTCCTCGAAGGCCGTCGCAAGATGGCGGATGAGGGCGTCGGCATCGACTGGGGCATGGGTGAAATGCTGGCCTATGGCACTCTCTCGCGGGAAGGCACCCGCGTGCGCCTCACGGGTCAGGACTGTGAGCGGGGTACCTTCACCCACCGCCACGCGGTGTTGAATGATTTCGAGACGGGCGGCAAGCACAACATCTTGAATGCCCTCGGCGGGGCACCCTTTGAGATTTTCAACTCCGTGCTCTCCGAGAGCGCTGTCATGGGTTTCGAGTACGGCTATTCGTTGGCGGACCCCCGGGCCCTGGTCATCTGGGAAGCTCAGTTCGGCGACTTCGCCAATGGCGCCCAGGTCATCATTGACCAGTTCATCGCCACCTCCGAGTCCAAGTGGAACCGCAGCACGGGCCTCGTTCTGCTGCTCCCCCATGGTTATGAGGGGCAGGGGCCGGAACACTCGTCAGCGCGGCTTGAGCGTTTCTTGCAGCTCTGTGGCCGCAATAACATGCAGGTGTGCAACCTCACCACGCCGGCGCAGATTTTTCATGCGCTCCGGCGCCAGGTCCTCCGCCCCATCCGCATGCCCCTCATCGTGATGTCGCCCAAGTCGTTGTTGCGTCACCCCGAAGCCGTGAGCAGCCTCGGTGATTTCTCCGCGGGTGGCTTCCAAGAGGTGCTTCCAGAGACCGCGCGTCTCGACGCCGCGAAGGTGAGCCGGGTCTTGCTCTGCAGCGGCAAAGTCTATTACGACTTGCGGGCCGAGCGCCAAAAACTCAATCGTGAGGACGTCGCCATCCTGCGGGTGGAGCAGCTCTACCCCTGGCCCAAAGCGCAAATCCAAGGTGAGCTTGCCAAGTACAAGGGGCTCACCAACGTGGTGTGGGTCCAAGAAGACCCCCGCAACATGGGCGCCTATCGTGCCGTGCTGGAGTCCTTGCACGAGACCCTGCCGACGGGCGCTGCGCTGCGCTATGCGGGCCGCGATGTGGCGGCGGCCCCTGCGGTGGGTTCTTTGAAAACCCACGCAAGGGATCAGGCGGCGTTGGTTGCCGCGGCATTCGCGCAGTAGCCAAACGGGCTATTCTGTCCGATAATGATTTTCTATGAAGCGCGAAATCAAGGCACCCACCGTCGGCGAATCCATCACTGAAGTCCGTATCCTGCGCTGGGCGAAGCCCCCTGGCGCCGCGGTCAAAGTGGGCGAGCTCCTTCTCGAGATCGAGTCGGACAAAGCCACGGTAGAAGTGGTGGCGGAATACGCCGGTGCGCTGACCCACGGGGAGCCCGAAGGGGCCACGGTGAAAGTGGGCGCGGTCATCGGCGCCATCGACGAGGGTGCCGCAGGCACGGCCTCCGCTGGTGCCACCGCGGCGCCCAAGGTTGCGTCTGTGGTCTCCGCACCCGCACCCATGATGGCTGCCGCTGTGGGCATGGGTGCTCACGCCGAGGATCTTTCCCCCGCGGTGCGTCGCATGGTCACTGAGCAGAATTTGAATCCCGCCACCATCGCAGGCACCGGCCGTGCGGGTCGCATCACCACCGGTGATGTCATTGACTACGTGGACCGCAGTGGCCGCCCCGCGCCCACCACTGGTATCGGTGCTACGTCCGCTGGCGCCGCCGCCCCCGTGGCCATGCCTAGCCACCCCGGCGTTGCTTCCGCGAAGCTCGATGCCCGGGATCGCCGGGTGCCCATGAGCATGCTGCGCAAAAAAATTGCCGAGCGCCTGGTTTTGGCCCAGCACACCGCGGCCATTCTTACCACGTTCAATGAAGTGGACCTTACGGAAGTAAACGCGCTGCGTGCCAAGCACAAAGAGGCCTTCAAGGCCAAGCATGGCGTTAACCTGGGCTTCATGTCTTTTTTCGGTCGGGCCTGCATCGAGGCCATGAAGGAAGTGCCCGCGGTGAACTACATGGTCGATGGTTCGGATACCATCCAACGGGACTACGTCGATTTGGGCATCGCCGTCGGCACGCCTCGCGGGCTCGTGGTCCCCGTCATTCGCGACGCTCAGAATCTGGGCTTTGTTGAAATCGAAAAGACCATCGCGGAGTTCGGCGCCAAGGGCAAAGAGGGCAAGCTCACCATGAAAGACCTCTCAGGGGGCACCTTCACTATCTCGAACGGTGGCACCTATGGGTCGCTGCTCTCCACACCGATTTTGAACCCGCCCCAGTCCGGTATTTTGGGCATGCACAAGATCCAAGACCGCCCCATGGCGGTCAACGGCCAGGTGCTCATCCGCCCCATGATGTACGTGGCGCTCTCCTATGATCATCGCCTGATCGACGGCAAAGAGGCGGTGACCTTCCTCGTTAAAATGAAGGAAGCGCTGGAGAATCCGGCGAAATTGGCCCTGAGCTACTGAGCCACCCTCTAACTTCCGCTGAGCGGAAGTTACGGGCTCTGAGAAATTCTCAGCGCCTCCAACTTCCGGTAAACGGAAGTTTGGGGGAGGGCAGGTGTTTGGGGCCCTGCGGTGGCGCGGCGAAACCCCTGGACATACCCGGGCCCTTGGATTCATCTGGAATCATGTCCCAATACGACGTCATCATCATCGGCGGCGGCCCTGGCGGCTACGTGGCTGCCATTCGCGCCGCCCAGCTTGGTCTCAAAACCGCCTGCGTTGAAAAACGCGGCGCCCTCGGCGGCACTTGCCTCAATATCGGATGCATTCCGTCGAAAGCGCTCCTCGACTCCAGTGAACATTTCTTGTTTGCCCGCACCAAGCTTGCCAAGCATGGCGTTGCGGTGAGCGACGTGAAGCTGAATCTCGATGTCATGATGCAGCGCAAAGAAGCCGTGGTGCGTGGCCTCACCGGCGGCATCGCGGGCCTTTTCAAAAAACATAAAATCGACTGGGTCCAGGGCCACGGTCGCCTGAAGAGCGCCACCACCGTGGAAGTGCTGGACGAAAAAGGCGCCGCTGCGCGGGACATCACCGCCACCCGCGCCATCATCCTCGCCACGGGCTCCGACGTCATAGAGCTCCCCATGGCCAAGTTCGACGGCAAGCGCATCATCGGCAGCACCGAAGCTCTCGCCATGACCCAGGTCCCCCAGCACCTCGTGGTGGTAGGGGGTGGCGTCATTGGCCTCGAATTGGGATCGGTGTGGCTGCGCCTGGGGTCGAAAGTCACCGTCATCGAAGGCCAGGATCGGCTCATCCCCGCCATGGATGCCGAGCTCGGCAAAGAGATTCAAAAAATCCTCACCAAGCAGGGCATGGAGTTCAAGATGTCCCATAAGCTCATGGGCGCGAAGAACACCGGCGCCACCGTGGAGGTGCAGATGCAAACCCCTGACGGCAAGACGGAGACCCTCGCTCCCGACGTAGTGCTCGTCGCCGTGGGCCGTCGGCCCTACACGGATAACCTTGGTCTCGACAAAGCAGGCGTTGCTGCTGAGCGCGGTCGTGTCACCATCAACGACCACTTCCAAACCAATGTGAAGGGCATCTACGCCGTGGGCGACATCGTGCGCGGCCCCATGCTTGCTCACAAAGCCGAAGACGAAGGCATCGCGGTGGCCGAGATCATCGCGGGCAAGGCGGGGCATGTGAACTACAACGTCATTCCCGGCGTGGTGTACACCTGGCCCGAGGTCGCATCAGTGGGCTTCACCGAAGAAGAGCTCAAGGCCAAGGGCACCGCATACAAAGTGGGCAAGTTCCCCTTCCTCGCCAACGGTCGCGCCAAGGCCATGGATGAAACCGAAGGCTTCGTGAAGGTGCTTGCGGATGCCCGCACGGACAAAGTGCTCGGCGTCCACATCATCGGGCCGCGGGCCAGCGAGATGATCGCGGAACCCGCGGGCATCATGGAGTTCGGTGGTTCCGCCGAAGACATCGCCCGCACCTGCCATGCTCACCCCACGTTGCCAGAAACTCTCAAAGAGGCAGCGCTGGCGGTGGCGGGGCGCCAGCTTCATCTTTAAGGGTCTGTTAAACAATAAGTGCACGTTCTGGCGCTCAGATTTCGGTCAGATT
>CAYHWW010000118.1:0-7464 GCA_964360145.1 uncultured Oligoflexia bacterium
GCGTGGAGCCACGAGGAGGAGCAACGAAGCCAGGCGGGAAAAGACCGAGCCTACGAAGAGCGTTCGAACCGTGCCAGAAGTGAGTATGCGCAAGGCACCACGAACAGCGTAAGAAACGTCGATAAAATCACGCCGCCAATGACGGTGATCGCCATGGGGATGCGGGTTTCCGCACCGGGGCCGAAGGCCAGGGCCGCCGGTATGGCGCCAGCCACAGTGGCGATGCTTGTCATCAAGATGGGGCGCAGGCGTTGGGGACAGGCGGCTTTCAATGCCTCCGTGATACCAAGAGCCTCCGCGCGTTTTTGATTGGTGAAGTCCACCAGCAGAATGGAATTCTTCTTCACGATGCCCATCAGAAGAATAATGCCGATGAAACTGAACATATTCAGTGATTGATTGCTGATGAGCAGCGCGATGAATGCACCGGTCACGCTGAAGGGCATGGCAAGCAACACCGTGGCGGGATGAATGAAGCTGTTGAACTGGCTCGCGAGCACCATGTAAGACACGGCAATGCCCACAAGAAGGGCAAAGAATAGCCCCATCATGGTGGTTTTATAGCTCTCAGAGCTGCCGGAGAACGTGAGTCGGTACCCCAGGGGCAGCAGTTCTTTCCCGATGCGGCGGGCTTCCTCCATGAGCTTTTCCTGGGACATGCCGGGGACCAGATTCGCGTGCACCGAGAGGGCCCGCTCTTTATTCACTCGATTGATGACTTGCAGAGTGGGTCGCTCCTCCAGTTTGACCAGCTCTGAAAGAGGAATGAGTTCACCACGGTTATTGCGCAAGCGCAGTGTGCGCAGCATCTCGTCCCTGCTGAGCCCCTGGTCTTCCATCTTCACGCGGATATCAAAGCGATGACCGCCTTTGCTGTACTTCCCCACCACGACGCCCCCCACCATGGCGTTGATCGTGCCACCGATGGTGGCCACTGACACGCCGCGGGCGGCGGCGGCGGCACGGTGAGGCAAGACGCGGATCTCGGGCTGGCCGATGCGGTAATTGCTATCCATATCCGCAACCATTTTAGTGGCCTCGAGCCTTTTCATGATTTCCTGGGAGTATTGAGCGAGTTTCTCCCACTCGGGCCCCTGGATCATGAACTCCAGGGGATAACCCTTGCCCTGTCCAAACCCCCTCATGGAGAGATCCATGGTGATGATCTTCATGGCAGGGAGGAGCTGCTTCAAATCCCTCCGCACCTCTTCCATGATTTGATCCTGGGAGAGCTTACGCTCCTTGCGGGGCTTGAGGGTGATGAAGCCCTGGGCCTGGTTACCGTCGCCGCCCCCACCCATATCCCCCACCGCGACAAAGAAGCGCTCCACATCAGGTCGGGTTGCGAGGTAGGCCTCGGCCTTTTTGGAGGACTCGTCCGTAACAGAAAGCTTGGTGCCCACCTCCGAACGCATGCGGAGCATGAAAAGAGATTGATCCTGGGCGGGCATCATCTCTTTTCTCAGCGGAATCACGAGAAAGAGGGACCCCAGAAAGAGAGCCGATGACACCGAGAGGACCAGCCCTCGATGATCCAGGCACCATGCAAGACCCCGGGAGTAGCGGACGGCCAGCTTTGCCATGAGCCCATCCATGGCCATTGTCACGGGCCCCTGGCCGCGGACCTTGAGCATGGAGGCGCAGCGCATGGGGGTCAGCGTCAGCGCCTCCAAGAGAGAAAGGAAAACGGCGATGGTCATCGTGATGCCAAACTGGAAGAAGAACCGGCCAATCACGCCCTTCATGAAGGCCACGGGCAGGAAAATAGCGGCGATGGCCACGGTGGCGGAAATGGCGGCGAAGGTGATTTCGCGGGCGCCATCACCGGCGGCGGTGACCCTGTCCTTGCCCCCCTCCGCATGGCGCATGATGTTCTCGAGCACCATGATGGCGTCGTCCACCACGATGCCGATGGCAAGACTCAAACCCAGCAGCGTGAAGGTGTTCAACGAGAAATCAAAAATATAGAGACCCAGGAACGCCCCGATGATGGAGGTGGGAATGGCCATCAATACGTTGAAGGTGGAGGACCACGTACCCAAGAACGCCCAGCACACCAACGACGTCAGGAGCGCGGAGAGGAACAAAGTGAAAAGCAATTCCTCGACGGATTCCTTGATGAACTTGGTGGAGTCAAAGTTAATGGTGAGCTGCACGCCAGAGGGCAAGTCTTTTTGTATTTTTGTGAGCTGGGCCTTCACCCCATCCGCCACCGCCACCGCGTTGGAGCCCCGCTGTTTTTTGATCCCAAGGCCCACGGCGGGCTTTCCCTTGAAGCGGGAGATGCGCCGCACTTCATTGAGCCCCTCTTCCACACGGGCCACTTGATTCATGCGAATGGGGATGAAACTCGGTTGACCGCCCCGCTGGCTGATGAGGAGGTTGCCAAACTGCTCAAGGCTTGTGGCCTCACCGAGCACGCGCACATTGAACTCTTTGTCCGCGGTATCGATGCGCCCGGCGGGCATCTCACTGTGCTCGTTCTGAATGGCAGTGATGAGATCGGTGACCGTGAGTTGAAAGCCCTGTAGTTTTTTCGAATCGACCCACACCCGGAGATTGGGGTCCACATAGCCACCGAGGAACACCTCGGCCACGCCGGGCAAGGTGGAGAACTGGTTTTTCAGGTTATCGCGGACGAAGGCCATGAGCTGGGCCATGTTCATCACGGAGGGGTCCACGGAGACCGCCAACCACAGGATGGGTTGGTCATCAGGATTGTTTTTCGAAAGAATGGGGGGATCGATGTCCTTGGGCAGTTTGCGGCTCGCCGCCGACAGCTTCGTCTGCACATCTTGCATGGCAAGATCGATGTTGCGCTCCAACTCGAAATCCACGCTGATGCTGGCTGAACCGAAACGAGCGCTGGCCTCGACGTTGGTGACGCCTTGGATGCCCATCACCGCCTCCTCGATGATGTCCACCACGTCGGTTTCCATCACTTCCGGCGATGCGCCCTCCCAATTCACCTGAATATTGACCGACGGGAAATCCACGTTGGGCAGCTGGCTCACGCCCAGGCGCTGAAAAGAAATAAGCCCGAAGAAGATGAGCGCCGCCATGATCATCCACGCGAAAACCGGATTGCGAATGGAGATGTCCGCTAGGGAATGATGTATCGGCTTCGCTTGTTTTGCATCTTGCGTCGGATCCATCACGCCCCCTCCAGCCAGGGGCCCCGGGACGCTGCCGCCTCAAGACGCGCCACCCCCGCCGCCCGGTTGGCCCGGGCCCGATCGAGGGAGCGCCGAGCGGTCACCAACGCATCGAGGGCCGTGAGCACGTTGATATTGTTCTCAATGCCCAGACGGTATTCCTGCACCTGGGCCTTGTAGGCTGCTGAGGCGCTTGCCACGGAAAGCTCCAGGCTCTTCACCTGGTTCTCGAGGGCCATCACGGTGGCATGGAGCTGTCGCACTTCCATTTCCGCCTGCCGACGCGCTTGGCTGGCGGTGAGTTCCTGGGAGCGCCAAGCCGCCGCGGCCTCTTTGCTGCTCGCCATCACGGCCCCACCCTGGAAAAGAGGGAATGTCAGTGAGGCCGTGACATCCCAATTGACGTTAGTGAGCACGCCGGGCCGCTTGAAGTAGTAGTTCCCCGCCAGATCAATGAGGGGAAGATGGCCCGCACGAGCGACGGTGATGCCCTCGCTGGCGGCGGAGGCCCGGGCCACGGCCCCTTTCAGATCGGGGCGTGCCGCCACTTCCCGCTGATACTCCTCCACCCCTTTGAGGCCTGCGGTTCCCATCAAAGCATCCTGAAGCGGCGTGCCCGACGCAATCCCCGTGAGGAATTCCAGTTGGGCCCTCGTACTGTCGCGCAGTCCCGCCAACTCCGCCCGCTCTGCTTCCAAGCGATGGGTTTGCGCGCTGTGGGCCGCCACCTCGGAGGGGCGTGTGCGGCCGATGCGGCTACGGGATTCGAGATCCGCGGCGCGTTTTTTTGTCACATCGAGCAGTTCATCAAGGTGGAGCAGCTCTTGCTCCTGGCTCAATGCCGTATAGAACGCCGTCACCACATCGAGATAGAGCAAACGGCGCATGTTGCTCTGGTCCTCAAGGCTCGCCTGCTTCAAATCCCCAGCCTGTCGCAAGGTGGCATACTCCGCGAGCCCACGGAACACGGGCTGGGTTGCGTTGAGGCGCAGGGTCGTCTGATCCACCTTGCCGAAGGCGGAGGTGGCACCGGGAAGGAGATACTCTTCTTGGCGCTGGTGGCTTGCGATGAAGTTTACGTTGGGTAGCACGGAGCCCCGGGCACGGCCCTGGCGAGCATCGGCCTGGGTCACCAGCTCCCGAGAGGAGGCGATGGACTCCATGCGGGTCAGTGCCCCTCGATAGGCCTCATCCAACGAAGCCGCCGTCGCAGTGGACGCAAAGACGAGGAGCATTAAAGCCCTTAGCATCATCATACACTGCCCTTGGGGACTTTGAGTAGTCAACCTCACTGAGTATCTGCTAATCTTTTCGCACCATGGACCCGCAGCAGACACCTAAGCTACTTCTCGTTGTCCTCGACGGCTTTGGTGAGGGGAAGGACTACCCCTTCAACGCCATCACGCGTTCCAAGATGCCTTTTTACCGCCAGCTGCGCGACAAGTTCCCCCGCTCCCAGCTCCTCACCAGCGGTGAGGCCGTGGGCTTGCCTCCGGGCATCATGGGCAATTCTGAAGTGGGCCACATGAACATGGGCGCGGGCCGCATCGTGTACCAAGAACTCACGCGCATCGACAAAGACATCCGCGATGGGGGCTTTTTCAAAAACGCCGTACTGCGCGACGCCTGTGCCGCCGTGAGAGTTTCCACCGCCGACGCCCGCCTCCACGTCATGCTGCTCCTCTCCGACGGAGGCGTGCACAGTCACATCGATCACCTCGCCGCGTTTTTGAAGCTCACCGCGGACAAAGAAGTACCGGTCACCATCCACGCCTTCACCGACGGGCGCGACACGGGGCCTCAGAGCGGCGTGGAATACCTCAGGCGCCTCGCTGAGATGCTGCAGGCCCATCCCCACGCGGTCCTAGGCAGCTTATGCGGCCGCTACTACGCCATGGATCGGGACAAACACTGGGAGCGGGTGTTGAAAGCCTGGAATGCGCTGGTGGGGCGACTGCCCGCCCTGCCGTCAACCCCGTCAGATCAAAACGGCAGCGCTACGGCTGCCATGGCGCTGAAAGCATCCTATGACGCAGGCATCACCGATGAATTTCTAGAGCCCGTGCGTTTCTCTTCCGCTGGGGGCCGCTCGGAAATTCGTGATGGCGACGGCGTCTTTTTCCTTAACTTCCGTGCCGACCGGGCACGACAACTCACCCGGGCCTTCACGCAAAAAAACTTCCGGGATTTCGATACGGGGCCGCGGCCCCGGCTTTGTTTCTACGGCTCCATGACGGAGTACGACAAAACATTTGGCCTTCCCGTGGCTTATCCACCCCAGAATCTCACGCACATGCTACCCGACATCCTCGCGGAGCAACACTTGAGGCAGTTCCGCATCGCGGAGACCGAGAAATACGCCCACGTCACCTTCTTCTTCAACGGCTCCCGGGAAGAACCCTACAAAGGCGAAGAACGCACCCTCATCGCCTCCCCCCGGGACGTGCCCACCTACGACCTGCGCCCTGAGATGAGCGCCCCTGAAATCACCGAAAAGCTGGTGGCGCGACTGGAGCGCGGGACCGAACACTTCATCCTCGTCAATTACGCCAACCCCGACATGATCGGCCACACCGGCAACTACGAAGCCGCGGTGAAGGCCATGGAGTTCCTGGACCAGTGCATCGATCGGGTGGTGAGTGCGGCGGTGAAGAATGGCTACGCGGTGATCATCACCGCGGATCACGGCAACGTGGAGAAGATGCGGGTTTGCGGCCACGATGAGCAGATCCACACCCAGCACACGTTGAACCCGGTGCCCGTGCACCTCATCGCCCCCCAGTTCCACTACAAGTTACGGGAAGGTGGCGTGCTGGCTGACGTGGCCCCCACCATTCTCCAGATCATGGGGCTCCCCCAGCCCAAAGAAATGACCGGCCAATCGCTCCTCATAGGAAGCCGCACATGAAAGCAAAAAAATCCGCGAAAAAGAAGCAAGCCATCCGATCCATTGGCGTCCTCTGCAGCGGCGGCGACGCCCCCGGCATGAACGCCGCCATCCGCGCCGTGGTGCGGGCGGGCATCTCCCGGGGCCTTGAAGTCCACGGCATCTTCCGCGGCTACAGCGGCCTCCTCGAAGGGGACATGGAACCCATGAATCTGAGGTCGGTGGCCAACATCATCCAACGGGGAGGCACCGTGCTGAAAACCACACGCTGCCCGGCCTTCCTCCAGAAGAAATCCCGCCTGGAGGCCGCCAATCTTCTGCGGCGCAAAGGCATCGACGCCTTGGTCGTCATCGGTGGCGATGGCTCCTACGCCGGCGCCCACTTGCTGGAAAAAGAAACAGGGTTTCCGGTCATGGGGCTCCCCGGCACCATCGACAACGATATCGTCGGGTCTGAATACACCATCGGCTTCGACACCGCGGTGAATACCGCCGTGGAGGCCATCGACAAGATCCGCGATACCGCGAGCTCCCATGACCGCGTCTTCCTCGTTGAGGTCATGGGCCGCACCAGCACGGAGATCGCGACCTGGGTGGCGGTGAGCGGCGGCGCGGAAATGGTCTACGTCCCCGGCGACCACACTCAACTCGACGAGCTCATCAAAACCCTGCAGGCCAGCAAGGAACGGGGGAAACTCTCCAGCATCGTCATCGTCTGTGAAGGCGATGAGCCAGGCCACAGCGAAGACCTGCGGAGGGAACTGAAAAAACGCGCCGGCCTGGACTCACGGGCCGCCATCCTAGGCCACATCCAGCGTGGCGGTTCCCCTAGCGCCATGGACCGCTACATGGCATCCCTCATGGGGGCGGCCGCCGTGGACTCCCTTCTCTTGGGGAGGAGCAATGTCTCCATCGGCATCGTCAAAGGCAAGGTCGCCACCATCCCCCTCACCGCATCGGTGAGTCGCCACAAGAAGCCCGATACCAAGATTTTGCAACTCGTCCAACGGCTAGCAAATTAACTTTACAGCGTAAAGAAATCCAAAATCCGTGAAAGCGACGGCAGGTTGCTCGACGGGGTTGAATACTGGCGCTCCCGCGCCATGAGCCCGTCGATAAGGGCAATGTCACGAGTGGCCTCGCTCATGAGAGGCTGGTCATGCTGAACCAGCTCTTCAATTTCCGCCCTGCTGCGCTCAAGACCTGCGCGAATTGCAGATAGGTTAGCACCGGCTTGATAAGCGCTTTGTGCCGTCTCTCTCAGCTCGATCCACCTCAGGCCCAGCGGCTGTCTTTCTGCTCCCTCTGGAAGCGCCCGGGCCGTAATGGAGTCCCGTTCGGCCTTCAGAACTTTGCGCACCGTATTGGTGTCGCGGATGCGACCACACAGCAGCCCCGCCTCTCGCTGCGAGTACAAGTGAG
>CAYHWW010000118.1:7564-10597 GCA_964360145.1 uncultured Oligoflexia bacterium
GTGTCGCGGATGCGACCACACAGCAGCCCCGCCTCTCGCTGCGAGTACAAGTGAGCCAGCGCTGGTGGCCCAACCGAACCCAAGAGGGAAGTGAAATGGGTGGCCTGACTGAGTTGATGAGGTAGATCTGAGTCACGGGCCGTGAATGCATGCTCGCACACGCCCGGGCAATCCACCGCGGCCACCGCGTTATCAAGCGCCCAATAGAAGTTGAAGCCCCAATAGCTGTTCGGAAAGCAGGCCGCGGAAATGAGGTAAATGCGATCTTCAAAAATCGAGTTGCGGCATCCCCTGTCCGCTCGATTCTGGGTCGCCTCGTGCCAGCTGGAGGTGCTCGAGGCGGTGGAGTGCAAAGCCTCGTGGAAGAGATCCGCGGCGAAGGCCACGTCCCTCCTCCATGCAACGCTTGAAAGCGCACGCATCGAAAGATTGATGTTGTACTGCTGGTCGTAGCCGGAGTTGATGCCCACAAGGGGAGCGATGAAGAGGTTGCCTCCGCGTACCACCTCATTGGAGGCCATGGTGCTCTGGTCGATGTCGGATCCGCAGTTAATGCGGGTGCGGCGCAGGATTGAAATGACGTCAGCCGCCACGGTGAGGCCCATGGTCTTTTCACAGCGGTAGGCCTGAGTCATGGCCAGGGCCAAGGCCCGTGCGATACGTTCATTGACAGAGCCTGTGAGGTCACCTTCACTGCAATTTCGGGCAATGACTGTTCCCATCGCCGTGACGTAGTCGCCCTCTTCCGCTTGACGAAGACTTGTTTCGCCCACGGCATCCACGGCGCGAACCCATTGCCCGATTCTCGATAAATCATTCAGGGGCGGTGGCTCGTGGGTCGGAATCGATGTCGCGAAGTTTCCGGCATGGGCCACGCTGGAAAGGAGCAGCAGAAAAAGCGCACAAGAAGGTCTTATCCCCACATACGGTGTCACCCGGCCTCTAATGCCATCAATAAGCCGTTGAGTCACTACGCCGTCCAATAAAAAACGGGGCGCTCCACTGAAGGGGCGCCCCGCTCACTATCCTGAAAAATGTATTTTGAGATCAGTTGTCTGACTTGGTGACGTTGCGGGCCTGGGGACCCTTGTCGCTATCATAGAGATCAAACTCGACCTCTTGACCCTCACGCAACGTCTTAAACCCATCGCCTTGTATGGCGGTGTAATGAACGAATACATCCGTTCCCTCATCCCGCTGGATGAACCCAAAGCCCTTGGCGTCATTGAACCACTTAACTTTCCCTAATGCCATAATGCGCATTTCCTCCATAACTAAAAAGTGAACAAAAAATCGCAGTGTGTCAATCTGCGAACTCAAATACTATTTCCCCTTCGCGCACGTACCCCAACGTATCGCGCACGACGATTTCCTGGACGACGCGGCTCTTTTCTAGATCGCGCAACATGCCCTTCTGACGACCGCCTTCTTGAGCGAGCTCCCCGACGCGCACCTCCATGCGACTCACGGCGAGTCTCAAGCGATATGCCTGTGCAATCCCACTGTTACCGAGAATGCCGGAAATAGACACCACCCAGAGTGCGAAGGCGGCGAAAAGGATCTTTCTGTAGCGGTCAGCTTTTGAGGACACCAGAGAATGATTTTAAACCGAGGTACTTCGCCTGTGAACCCAGCTCCTCTTCAATGCGCAGGAGCTGGTTATATTTTGCCGTGCGATCCGACCGGGAAAGAGACCCCGTCTTGATCTGGCCGCTGCCCGTGCCCACCGCCAAGTCGGCAAGAAATGCATCCTCGGTCTCGCCACTGCGATGGCTGACAACCGTGGTGAATCCCGCGTCCATGGCCATGCGCATGGCCCGCAGGGTCTCCGTCACGGTGCCGATCTGATTCAACTTGATCAAAATGGAGTTGGCAGCCTTGGTGGCGATGCCCTCTTTCAAGATGGCGGGGTTTGTGACGAAGATGTCGTCCCCCACCAGCTGGCAACGCACGCCGATTTTAGCGGTGAGCGCCTTCCACCCGTCCCAGTCTTTTTCAGACAAGCCATCTTCGATGCTGATGACAGGGTACTCGGTGATGAGGCTCTCATAGTAACTGATCATCTCAGTGGGGGTGCGGGCGCGGCCCTCGAATTGATAACGCCCCTCATCGAAGAACTCCGATGCCGCCGCATCGAGAGCGAGGAAAATATCTTTACCCAGTTTATAGCCCGCGGACTCCACGGCCTGCACGATGAACTCGAAGGCCTGCTCGTGCTTGTTTTCATAATCATCGAGGTTGGGCGCAAAGCCCCCCTCATCCCCCACGGTGGTGGCGAGGTGTTCGCCGGAGAGCACCACCTTCAGATGATGGAAGATTTCAGCGCCCATGCGCAGGGCCTCGCGGAAGGATGGCGCGCCGGCGGGCACCACCATGAACTCTTGGAAGTCGAGGCCGTTGAGGGCGTGGGCGCCACCGTTGAAAATGTTCATCAAGGGCACGGGCAGAATGCCGATGACCGCGGGCTGATAGATCTCAGCAATCCACCGATAGAGAGGCAGCTTGCGGCTCTGAGCCGCGGCGCGACAGAAGGCCATGGAGCAGCCCAGGAGGGCGTTGGCCCCCATGGTGCTCTTATTGGGGGTGCCATCGAGGTTCAAGAGCAGCTCGTCGAACTCCAACTGAGAACCGATGGTCATGCCCTGGATGCGGCTGGCGATGGGGCCGTTGACGGCGCCCACTGCCTTGGTGACGCCCTTGCCGAGATAGCGACTGCGGTCGCCGTCCCGCAGCTCAAGGGCCTCCCGAGAGCCCGTGCTGGCGCCACTGGGCACAGCGGCGCGACCAAAAGCCCCGTCTTTCAACGTGAGGTCCACTTCCACCGTGGGATTGCCACGGGAGTCGAGCACTTCACGGGCGTGGATTGTTGCGATGGTGAAGGAGTTTTGGGCCATGGCTTATGGCTAGCGAGGCTGCCGCGATCTGGCAAGTAGCGTAGGCTCGGTCTTTTGCCGCATAGCTTCGTTGTCGTCGTCGGCGGCTCCACGCGGCGGGCAGCAGCCCGTGTATGGACCCACCCTGCGATGCAAGAGA
>CAYHWW010000119.1:0-10550 GCA_964360145.1 uncultured Oligoflexia bacterium
AAGATCGTGGAAGCCGCCCGCAAACTGCAGAGTGAGAAGAGCATGAAGATCAAGGCCTACGTCACAGAGTAACCCAAGGCAGGATGCGCTCCGGCTTCCGGGACGGGAACCACCGCCGGGCCGCCCGATTGAGGTACCACTGCCCCTGGCTTTCCCCTAAAACGCCGAAGCCCCAGGCTCGTGAGAAATCCAAGATGCCGTTTTCTTCCATGCCGTAATAAGCTTCGTCCCGCTCCACCGCGAGCTGGCGGAATGCATCCCAGTCCCTCGCGGATGCGACGGCCAGGAGCTTCAAAGCCCGCAACCCCGGTCGATCCCCCCACTCGTGCTCCAAGGACCCAATAAGGTCGGTGAGGGGCCTGCGCAGCCGTGCGAGGGTCAGACCCTCGAGGTAGGCGGCGAAAGGGTCCCGGGGGTAATCCAACCTCAGCTGGTGGGCAGCCGTCGCAGCGGTGGTGAGTTCGCCATCCGAGAGAAGGCAGAGCACATGGTAGCGGGCGCGCACGTAGTCCACCCGGGCCCAGCTCCCTTGCTTCTCTTCCTTGCAGTGCTGGGCCTTCTCACCAAATAAGCCAGCTTGGAGGCGCTGGAGCAGCAAGGGCTCCGTGGGCCCTGTTTTTTTCAGCGCCTCATCGGTGATGGCGAGAGCGCCTTCGAAATCATCGTGATTGAGATGGATGCGCGCCTGCAACCAAGCCAGCGCCCTAGGGGACAGCGACGAGCCCGTTGATTTCGCCCCTTTGTCCAACTCCCGCTGATCCGCGCTCAAAGTACGCCCTTCTTTGCGCACCAGCGAAAGAAAAGGCGCGGTCTCCAGCAACCATGGATATTTTTGGCGTGTGCTCTGGAGCAGCTTTGCCCGCAGTTTACCGTAGGCCTGGGCCCCCACCAGCTCCTCTGCCGCGGAAGGGGCGCGGACCCCCTCCGTGCGGGGCAAGCGCACCGCCAGGCCCAACTCCCCATGGAGTCCTTGCGAGAGATCTGGGATCTGCGACACCGCGGCCCGGGCGGCGGTGTCGAAGTCCCAGCCCATGCGCGCAAAGAACACAGACACCAGGCTCAGGGCCCGTTCCTCTTCCCGCAATGTATAAACGCGCCCCCCTGCCCTCACGGGGTCATGGGCCGCGATCCATCCGAAGCCATCGAAGTCCCAAAGGTCAGCGGAACCGTCATGAAAGAGGAGTTCGGTGAGCACGGGGATTCGAGTCACCCGGGTGTCCGTGGCCCCGTGGCCGAGAACATCATGGGCCATCTCCAACGTGAGGATGAAGTTGAAAACCTGGTGATCCTGGATGCGACCCAGCAGCCCGCCATGGATGATGAAGTGGCCGTCCCCCTGGGACCATACGGCGGTGTTCAAAGTGTCGGTGATGTAGAATCGAAAGCGGGACGTGCCATTGAAGGCCCGAGCCAGGGCGGCGAGGTAACGAGGGGCATCAATGGCTTCAAAGGGTGGCAGCTCCCGGGTGCGCAGCGACCACCACTCATAGGCCTCTTCATTGGGGCCCGTGCCCCAATGGCGGGCCCCCTGAGCTGGGGGCGATGCGCCGCAGAGCAGCGTGACCATAAGGAGCACGACACGGAGACAGTTCGCCATGCACAGAGTGTAAAGGTAAGCGCAAAGGTACGCCGTTACTTTTTGCGACTCACTGCATTATAAATCAATAAAATCAGCATTATGACGCGATGAGTCTCAAAAAGTAACGGCGTACCTTTTGGGAAGTGCTTACAATGGGGTGATGACCCTGCTCCCCCTGCTGTCGGTGTTTGCCGCCACTGCCTTGGCTGGACTATCCACGGTGGATGTCCCAGAGTTCCGTCTCGCGGTGCCCGCCGAACCCTTGAGCTTGGACTGGAACCAGGCCTCGGGCAGCTCTGGTGAGCTGGTGCTGGAAAACATCATGGAAGGCCTCGCCCGGGTCGGTGATGACCTGCAACTGCGGCCTGGCTTGGCCTCATGGAGCGCTTCCGCGGACGGCAAAACCTATGTCTTCACCCTCAAAGAAGAGGCCCGCTGGAGCGATGGCAGCCGCGTCACCCCCACGGACATATTGACCTCATGGAGGCGAGTCCTCGCCAACCCCGAGCGATTCCCCCAGGCCTCGCTGCTCTTCGGCGTGGTCGGCGCCCGGGACTTTAGCGAAGGGCGCTTGAAAGATTTTTCCCTGGTGGGCCTCAGCGCCCAGGGCTCCACCATCAAGGTACAGCTCACCACCGTGGACCCTGCGTTCCCCCTGTACACAGCCCAGGCCGCCCTCTTCCCAGTGCCAACTAAACTTATTGAATCAAAACCGGAGCACGCCTTCGAAGTCGGCACTCTCATCACCGCCGGCCCCTACGTGCCCCGCTCCTGGAGCAAGGGCAAAGAGATAGTGCTGGAGCGCAACCCCCGCTACTACGGGCGCCCGCCCAAAGCCCAGCGGGTGCGCCTCATCCTGGAAGCGAACCCCGACAAACAGCGCCAAATGTTCATGCTGGGGCAAACCGATGCCCTTCTCGGGGCAACCCCCGCTGATGAGTTGGTTCTCAAACTCGCCGACAAGGCGTTCTCTCCGTTGCAGTTCCGCACTCTCACCACCGTGGTGCTGGGTTTCAACACGCGCTCGCCCTGGACGAAAGAGCTCACGTTGCGTCGCGCCGTCGCCCATGCCCTGGATCGCACGCGGCTTGCCTCCCGGGCTGATCGCGGCTGGGTGCCCCTCTCCTCGCTCATTCCCGCGGGCATGGTGGGCTTCGATGGCAGTTTTACGCCGCCCTTTTCACCGGACCAGGCGCGCGCTCTCTATAGCTTGTTGCCCCCCTCCAATCGTCCCGGGCAAATCACGATTCTTTGCGAAGACCAGACCCCCTATCGGGAGATCGCAAGCGACGTGGCGCTCTTCCTCGAAAGACTCCTCGGCGTGAAGGGCCGCATCAACGCCGTCGCCAGCGAGGATTTCCCCTCGGAGGCCCGGGCCCAGAACTTTGATTTAGTTTTAGGCTCCCGCCGTGCGGAAGACCCCCAACCTCTGCCCTTCCTAGAGGCGTTCCGCACGGGCCACCCCGCCAACTGGTTCGGTTTCTCAAGCCTTGAGGTGGATCGCCTGCTCACCGCCGCACGCCTTGCCACCGCACCAGCTCAAGCGCTGGAAACATTGCGCGTGGTGCACAAGATCATCGCCCGGGATCAAGTGGTGGCAGCCCCCCTGTTTCAACGCACGGAGACCATACTCATCTCGCCGGCGGTGCGGGGCTTGATGATGTCGCCTCTGCATCGTGTATATTTCTCAACAGTTGAGATGTAAAAAGGTACGCCGTTACTTTTTGTTTTACCTTTTTACCAGCCCACGCCGGTGTCCCAGATGAAGTGTTGGAAAAGACCGCGGATCGCCTGGAGTTGGGGCGGCGGTAGGGGGCAGCTGGAGTGGCCCTCCGTGGTGCGGAACCATGCGCGGTAGGACGCCCGCTTGCCTTCCGTGGCCATCCAGGTTTTGAGCGAGGCGCCCTGGGGCTTCTCTTCTTGATACTCCCACTGCTCCACCACCGCATCGGGGTCGTGAGTGGTAAACGCGAGCTCCACCCCCAGGCTCTGCCCCGGCGGCTCCACCGCTTCGGGGCCGGCATCACACCCCTGAAAAGCCCGCCTTAAAAACGGGTCAGGCACCCGGAAGCGCGTAATGCGCAACAGCCCCTGGCGCTCCACGGCTTTTCGCGAACGATAGGTGAGGCGCACCACCTGGGCCCCACCGTCTTCATAGCGCTCCGCTTTGATGCGCTCATCGGTGTCATCCAGGGGCTCAAGTTCCGACTCCCAGGCCTGATAAAAGGACTCGTCCGTGGGGAACTTTCCGCGAAGGGTCTCCAGCGTCTTTTTTTCTGATGCGGTGAAGGCCTGGAAGCGAAACTCTTTGTTGATGAAGGCCGCCTTGGCATTGGCGGGATCCGGGGAGTAGCTGACGGTGAGACCCCACGCACGACTGGGCGTGTATGCGAGGTGATTGTCTTTGCGCAGGGCCTCGCGGTCCGTGATGGTGCCGCCGTAGGTGCCCACGCGGAAGGTTTGGCAGCCCGTGATGCCAAGGGTTGTGACGAAGAGAAAGGCGGTGACGGCGCACGAACGGAGCACGTTCATAAAAACTCACAACTTGATGGAGTCACTGCCAACAACAATTATTTGCACTTCTTGATGTTCAAAGAGGTCCCAGTTTTCACTGAGCCAATCAAGGTATTTCTCAAAATCACTCATTGGAAATCTTTTTCCTGAGAAAGAGAATATCATCCCATTTGCCGAAGAGATCCGCATATTCTTTAATTCGGTTCCAATCCAGCTTCTGATCTAAAATTTCCGCCAGGGCCTGGATATCCGCCTTCTCCTTGAATTCTCTTTTGGGATTCGTAGCGTAGGCTTGAATTTTAAGGCCGATGATGTCTTCGGGCACGAGGCATCTCACGTTTAAGCCAGGTAAAAACTGGGCGTCGGAGAGCATCTTTTTACTGATGGGGCGTCTCGCGATCTGAATATCGATGGGACATGGGCCTTGAAACTGTATGAACTCAGCACTTTCAGAAAAAATAGAATAGCCCTGCCTCGTGAGCAGTGCCTTCAATTTTACACAGTCATCTTCATGGACCATAAGGTCGATGTCATTAGTGAAGCGCTGATACCCCAAGCCGCCGACGGCGAGCCCGCCAATGAGCGCATGGTCGATATTTTCAGCGTCGAGTTGTTTCTTCAATATGCCCAAAAGACTTTTGAGATCCATAATCTACGTCTACGATTTTACCATGACAGGTCGCGCCGAAGCCACGTCGGAAGTGGCAGATTTTGCCGACGGCTCTCGCACTACAACGCGTCGTGATCCACGGCGCCAGGCTTGGGCAGGAACTTGGCATCCACCCCCACTTTGGGGCAGAGGCTTTTGAGCTCGCAGCCCACGCAGTCAGGTCGTCGGGCATCGCAGCGCGCACGGCCATGGTTGATGAGCCAGTGGGAAAAGAGGGTCCACTGGGCCTTGGGCACGAGCTCCATCATTTCATGCTCCACATCCACCGCATCGGTTTTTGTGGTGAAGCCCATGCGCCGCGTGAGGCGCCCCACGTGGGTGTCCACCACGAGGCCCGGGATGCCATAGGCATTGCCGAGCACCACATTGGCGGTCTTGCGGCCCACGCCGCGGAGTTTCACGAGGGCGTCAAGGTCCCGGGGCACCTCACCGCTGTGATCGTGCACCAGGGCCGTGGCGCAGGCGATGAGGGAGGTGGCTTTGTTTTTGTAAAAGCCGGTGCTTTTGATGATCGCTTCCACATCGGCCTGCTTGGCTTTGGCAAGGGCGTGGGCATCGGGGTAGCGCTTGAAGAGCGCGGGGGTCACCATGTTCACGCGCTCGTCGGTGCACTGGGCGGAGAGAATGGTGGCGCAGAGAAGCTCAAAGGGGTTTTTGTAGGTGAGGGAACACTTCGCCTCGGCGTAGGTGCGCGCGAGAATGGCGAGCACGTTTTTCATACGGGTGGCTTTGCGGGGGGAGCTGCGGGCCATGGGTTGTTTATATCCTATCGCGGAGCTGAAGGCGTCTCTCAACCATCATTTGCTCGTATTTTCGGTATCTTATATGTATTGATCCCACCATGGTATTATGGTATACTGGTATGGTCGATGGAGGTATTTATGGGCGGTCGCAGGGCATTTGGTGGTCAGGTTCATGTGAGGCTTTCGCCAGAAGCCCATGAGGACATCGCGAAAGAAGCCTTTGAAAAAGGCATTTCCATCAGTGGGATCGTGGCTCAATCCCTTGCGGTGAGACGGGTTTTGAGAAACATCGACCCGTGGAAGACCGTTGCTGAAATCCGTGAAGCCAATCGTGGCATCGACCAAAAGCAATTAGAAGCAGACATCGCTGAATCCATTAAGGCGGTAAGAAAGAAAGCTCGTGGTCGCTAGGCCTCGCCTTGTGGTGGACACGAACATCATCGTCAGCGGCCTGATAACGACGACTACGCCGCCCGCTCTTATTTTAGATGCCGTTCAAAATAAAAAAGCCATTCTTTTAGTCTCTGATGAAGTCGTCATCGAGTATTTGCGGGTACTTGAATACCCACATATCCGTAAATACAAAAAAATCACGGAAGAAGCGGTTCGAGATTTAGCTTCTCTTTTTATCGAAGAGTCGGAGCGAGTGGAGATCCTCTCGCCCATTAAAAAAAGCAGAGACCCTGATGATGACAAGTTTCTATCCCTGGCTATCGAGGGGAAAGCAGATTTCATCATCACAGGCGATAAAGCTGATTTGCTTTCACTCAAAGAAATCAAGGGGATTCCAATTCTCACTGCCCGAGAAGCTGTTGAAAGGCTCAAGTTTTAAGCTTTGACTACTGTCCTGAGCGCTTCCGCCGCCGCAACCAATGCTCCATGTCGTCCACGCCCCTGAGGTTCAGCACGAGGTCGGCGGGCACCATGGCCTTCTCCGCCATGGCCTCGCCCCAGCGTGTGTCGGACAAGCCTTCAACGGAATGGGCGTCGGGGTTGATGCACAGCGGGATGCCCTGCTCCACCAAACGTGCGCCCATGCGCCAATCGAGATCCAAACGCTGGGGGTTGGCGTTGAGCTCAAATACCACGCCATGTTTTTTTGCGCTCTTGAACACCGCGTCCCAGTCGAAACTGTAGGCATCGCGCCCCAGCAGCAACCGCCCCGTGGGGTGACCCCAAAACGTGAGCAAGGGATGCGCAAGGGCCTTGACCAGCCGCTCCGTCATGGCGACGGGGTCCATCTGAAAGCGGCTGTGGATGCTACCCACCACGAAGTCCAGTTTCTCAAGAATGCTCTTCGGATAGTCGAGGGCACCATCGGCCAGAATATCCGACTCCACGCCGTGGAAGATTTTCACCTTCACTTTTTTCTGCAATTTTTTGATCTCTTCGTGCTGCTCCAGCAACTCATCGGCTTTCAGCCCATGGGCATAGAAGGCGGTCTGGGAGTGATCGGAAATGCCGATGTACTGGAGCCCCAGGCGCTCCGCCTCATGAACCATCTCTTCAAGGGTGGCTGATCCATCGCTGCGATTGGTGTGGTTGTGAAACACGCCTTTCACCGCGCCGTGGACGGAGCGACGGTACGCATCCCGCGGCGGCACGCGGCCCTCCCACTCCTCCTCAAGCCAGGAAGACTCCCAGAGGGCTCCCTCTTTAGTGGTCAGCGGCTTTCCGACGTGATCGAGGCGCCGACGTATTTTCTCCGGGGCCATGAGGCGTTGGCGCTGGAGGGCGGGCAATTCGTCGAAGGGCACGTCGATGGGTTCCAGGTGGAGGTTCTCCATGGACTTCTGCTTCTTCGCGAAGGCTTCCAACTCTTTTCTCGAAGCCCCATGGACGGCAAACTCGAAGCGACCGACGACTTCGCAGCTTCTGCCCAACTCGCCCACTTTAACGGCGCGCCAGCCCACGGGGAACGTGCCCAGGAGGGCGTCCGCCATGGCGTGGGCCTCATTCATGAGGAATCTGCCGGCGTTGCGCTTCATGCGCTCTATGTTCTCAAGAATTTTTGTTTGTGTCGAGGGGCCGAAGCCCTTGAGCTTCAAGAGGCGGTTTTCCTGGCAGGCATACGCCAATTCCCCTAAGGTATTGATGCCCAACTCTTCATGTATGACCCGCGCCTTTTTGGCCCCCAATCCGGGTAGTTTCGTAAACTCCCACAGGGCGGCGGGGACCGCGGCCTCAAGATCCACAGCGGCTTTGATGGCCCCGGTTTCCAGGAACTCAGCCATTGCCGCTCGCAACCCCTCGCCGATGCCCGGCACCTTCACGGTGCCCGCGGCAATGGCTGTCAAATCGCTGTCGGTCTTCGCGGCTTTCAGCAGCGCCTCCGCGCCTCGCTCATAGGCCCGCACTTTGAAATCATTTTCCCCGGCCAGCGCCATGAGGCCCGCTACGCGCTCCAGCTCTTCAGCCAACTTCTCTTTGGTGGTCGACATAGGCACTCCCCGGCGTATCATAACGGACATGATGGAAGACTTGAAGAACTTGCTCACCGCCGTTTTGTCGCGCCCCACCGCCCCCTTCCGCGAGTCCTGGGTCGCCGCGGCGGTGGAACTGGAATGCCATAAACGGAAAATCCCCGTGACCCAGGACCGCTATGGCAATCTCTGGCTTGGGGCGCGCAGCATGGCTGAAGCTCGTGCCTCCCGTCTCGCTTTTGTCGCCCATATGGACCATCCCGGCTTTCTCGTGGATCGCTTCGAAGTGAAACGGGGCCGTGCCCGCGGCACGATCCGCGTCCATGCCCACTGGCAGGGCGGTGGCCCGAAGAACAAAAAACTCATGCTAGGCCATGCCGTGAAGGTCTTCTCACATTTCCATGGGCTTCTTATTTTCGATGGTCGCATCACGCAATGTGACGAGGGCCCCCGCAGCCTCAACAAAGCCGTCATCGAGCTCGATGTCCCCCATTTTTTGGATGATCTCTTCACACCTCAGGGCGTCAAGAAACTGGGCCCCTGGGGCGCGTGCCTCTGGTACGACTTCGGTGGGTTGTGCTTCGAAGGGGACAAGGTGCGCACCAAGGCCGCCGACGACCTGGTGGGCGTATGCGCCCTCATCGCCGCCCTTGAAAAATCACATTGCCCCAAGGGGGTCACCGCCCTCATCACCCGGGCGGAAGAAAGCGGCTTCCACGGCACCATGGCGGTGCTGGAAAATCGCTGGCTCAAGCCCGAGCGCACCGTCATCGTAAGCCTCGAAACCAGCGCCCAGCTGCCCAGCGCCATGAGCCGCGGCGGCCCCGTGGTGCGCCTCGGCGACCGCAGCACCATCTTCAACCCTGCCGCCGTGCGCTGGGTGCAGGACGCCGCAAGCCGCTTGGCCGACGGCGCTCCCCCTGGGGGACTACCCGAGACATCAACGCTGTCCCTGGGCGCGATGAAAAAATCCAAAGACCGCGGCGCCGCGCACAAACACCATGTCCCCTTCGCCTACCAACGCCGGGTCATGGATGGTGGCACCTGCGAGGCCTCGGCCTTCAACGCCTACGGCTTCACCGTGGCTGGGGTCAGCGTGCCGTTGATCGGCTACCATAACGTGGGCCCACACTCAGCGCCGGTGCCCGAAGAGGTTTCCCTCACGGATGTGGCCCGCACCGTGGACTTGTTGACGGCTCTCATGAAGGCGGGCGCCAGCCTCGCTAAAAGCGCCGCGGCAAAACCTGGCCGCTTCCACCTCGCCGCCTTCGCCAGCATGCGCAAAGACATCACTCGGAATTTTAGGAAGCATCTGAAATTTTTTTAGGGCGAGGCGGAAAAAAAGAGAGTCCTGGGTGCGTTCGAGCGCCCAGGACTCTCTTTGAATATTCACATGCGCAGTTTATTCTTCGGCGGCGGACGAAACTTCGCTCGCTTCCGCGGGGGAGGTCTCCGCGGCGGGTGCGGGGGTAGCGGCGTCGGGGGCACTTCCTTGATTCAAATACAGCTGGAGACCGAAAAGCCCCTGGTCAGCGGAGCGGATGGACTTCGCAGTTGCATCTAGTACGTGTTGGAAATGGCTCTGCATCGCTATCGCCGTACCGATAATGAGATCCACGGCGGCAAACTCGTCGTTCATGCATGCCGACCGGTTTCCTCGGTCCCTTCCGTAACGAGACAGCCTGTGTTCGTCTCGCCCTTCCATTGTTTGGCGCAGGAACTGGATCTGATCGATGGCCTGAGCGATCTTGCTTTGGTTATCGAGAGCTATCTGCTTCCGTGCTTCCAGTCGGCTCGCCAGATCTTGAGCCAAGGACCGAACGTCGTACAGATGTGGGTATCGAGCGATATCTTGCGTGAAGGAGAACAGTGATTGAATGCTGTCTTCTTCCGCCAGTTCAGCGAATGAGATGCTGTTCGATGTATTCATAAATTCACTCAATTTATTGGTGTACATCTGCAACGCATGCTGCGCGCCAAAAGAGCAGACTCGATAGTCATTTCGCCAATCTTGTGACGCCATGGCGAGAAGATCAGGATCACCGTCATTCACAGACCTAGGATTGAAATCAGGGCGACTCAGCCGCACCGGGAAAGTCTCCCCCGCCATTGCCGCATGGGATGCAAACAAAGAAAGACCAAGGGCCAAAATCGATACGGGTTTCAATGACATCATAAATTCTCCTCAAAGGTTCTGTCCCCTAAACAAAGCAAGCACTGGGCCAGCGCCTTTTTCATACATATCAAGTATTTACGACTACCCCCCGTGACAAAGCTTTAGACACCTGTCGCACCATCCACACCAAAACCAAGGCTAGGCTCGGGATTTGGTCGGCGAGCGAGCTAGACTTACTTCCCTTAATAAGTTATTATAAACGATAAGATGTCATGGAAAGTAATCATAACCGACGAGGCTGCCGAAATCTTCAAAAGCAAAGCTCTCTCGTCTGATGATCTTGAAACCATCCAGACTTGGGCAAAAACCGTCGTGAAGTACGGGCCTGATAAGCTGCACGAGCAGCCACACAAATGGGCCGATCACCCGCTTTTTGGCGAGTGGGCAGAACATCGTTCGTCGAGCTTCAGCTACAAAGGCCGGATCATCTACAAGGTGGAGGCCC
>CAYHWW010000120.1:0-10461 GCA_964360145.1 uncultured Oligoflexia bacterium
GTGGCGATGACTTTGGCTGAAGAGCACGGGGCGGCCCCAGCGGGCTGCGTTTTGGAGGTGAAAGACGAACTCTTTTTCATCGGGGGGAAGGCCATTGAAAAGGTCGGCCCGAGGGGCGGAGCTCTCCACCCGGATGCGGGTGGGCACCGGCAGCGGCACGGCGGCGAGGGGTGGCGCGGCGGCTGCGGCGCGGGGCATGAAAAACAAGGCTAAAACAGCGAAAGACATGGGCTTTGACGTCCCACGGACACCGCGGGCGCGCAACTAAAATCATGCTCGACGAGGCCCCCCACTGAGCATGCCAAAATCATATATTTATATATAATACTCCAGAATGTCGCATGTAAATATAATATATTTATGATACAGCGACCCTCATGCGTCTTATATCATCGCTTCCCTGCGTCCTGCTGCTTGCCCTTGCCTCGCCGACGGCCCATGCCACGCCTCAGAGCATCTGCGAAACGGCTCTCGAAAACGAGACCCCCGGCCAAGACGCCGTGCGCGGCGCACCGGACGAAGTGCGGGCCCTTCTGCGCCATGCTGCCATCGGGATTTTGAACATCAATGGCGACTGGAGCCTGTCGGGCTACGGCCTTCTGGAAACTCTTGGCGTACCAGAGATTGAACGCCGCAGCCTAGCCCAGCAAGCATTACATCGCTTTTTCGCACGCGCCCCGATGCGTGCCGGCGCCAATCTTCGCGTGCTGACCTCCGGCATGCCGACCCAGCCGCGGCCCGCCACCACCGCCCCGGTCCCTGACCTCCCCGTGGGCCCATCACCAGCGGAGCCCTTCAGCGTCAAATACAACCTCCAGGCATTCGCCCAGATGCGGGAGCGCGTGCTCAACGAAATCCTGCCCGAGGATTTTCGCACCAATGGCCACTACTGGGCAAATTTTGACCGGCACTTCCGTAGTTCAGATTTGGAGCATGCCTACAGACTGGCCCTCGCCGCCGAGCTGGACAAAGAGGCTCAAACAGCTCTGATCATCATGCTGATCCAGGACGAGTTCCGTGGGCTAGCCAGAAGCGCCGAGCTCAGCGGTAACGATCAGCTGCTCTACAACGCGGGGCTCTACGCCCTGGCGAGATTCTATTCTTCTGAGCAGCATCGCTACCATCCCAACTATCTTTGGGATGCCGTTGAAACCCTCAAACGCGTGAGATCTCCCGCCTTGCGCGCCCAGGTGCGCACGCTGTTCGCGGATTTATCCGACGACCTCCTCTCCGCCGAAACCCAGGCCACCCTACGCACGGCATTGGGCACCGAAGAGGACTTCCGGAGCTCCTACAGCATTATCCTCTCCTCTATGGAGCACGCACTGAGCTCGTCCGGCGACATTCTCTACCGCATCCAAGACGATGCCGTAAAAGTGACTTTTGTCACCGATGTGCGCGATGCCCACATCACCCAGACCCTGCGCAGGGTCGTAGCAGCGGCGGAGTCCGCAGGGCACACGTTCATGCCCTGGGATCTCGCCGCGGCCTTCATTTCCACCCATGATCAAAAAAGCCTGGCAGCCCTGGAAACCCGGGCCCGCGCTCGCGGTGATGTGAAGAGCGCAAACCTCTATCGCCTAGCCATCACTGACCCCCAGCGCGGCCGCGACGCAGCCTATAGCCATCACATCTTCAACACAGTAATGCCGCCCGCAGTGACCTTGCGACGGATCAACGAAGCAGAAATAGGCTGGCGGCATTTCGTGAGCATGGTGAATGGCAATTCCCAACGCGGGATAGCACCCACTTCTTGGACGAGCTACCTGGCCGAAGCCCGTGCAGGTCGGCAGGCTCTCGACACCATGCAGAAAGCGCTGCACGCAGCCTTCGCCCACGCCCTGGGCCACGGGCCGCAACTACCCACTAATCACGCAGTGCCCCGCTAAATGGTACGCCGTTACTTTTTACGACTCATTGAGTCAAATCGTTAACTAAACCACACAATATGACGCATATAGTCGCAAAAAGTAACGGCGTACCTTTTTGTATAAATAAAATAAATTTACCACCATGCACCAACCCCATGGTAAGGGGTCGGCGCCCTCCCTATGAAAAATTCCAGCCTCATTGTCCCTCTTTTTTTCACTCTATTGCCGATTCTCGGCTGGGGCCAAGTCGACCTGCGGAAAGGGTACGTCCTCCTCCAAGAGGGGCTCACCATGTCCCGTACTTCGGAGCAGTATTGCTTCTATGAAGTGAATGCCCTGTCCGGCGTCACCCAGAAGCTCGCGTGCACGGGGCCCATAAACCCCCGTAGTGCGGACGTGCTCCCCATGGTGAGAGGCGCCGACATCCGAAGATGGCCCCAAATTTGGATGGGAGCCTTGAAACAAGCCATTTTGTTGGACAACCCCGGCCAGCGCCACCCCACGGCCTTCATGATCCAAAAAGACCGCGACCGCGGTCTGCTGTTTTCCATGAGCGCCAGGCCCCAGGGGGACCCGGATGTCTTCATCCATCCTGAGAGCATCCGACACCTGGTGCAGATCTCCCACACCCAGGCCTTGGCCCTGGCCGGGGGCAACGACATTTACCTCCTCACCGCCGATGGCCGGGCCCAGCTCGTCATGGCCGGAGACTGGCACCAGGGACTGACCATGGGTACCGCCGTAGTCCTGGCGGCCTTGAACGTGACCAGCGCCAACCCATTGCAAGGCAAGTTCGCCATAGCCGATGTCTCAGGCAATGTCGCCATCATCCAGTTTGACGGCACAAAAAGCGGCGCGGCTTCGCGCCAGGTCCTTGCCCAGCGAGATGTCGGGCAAACCTTCTGGCCCAGCCACCTCCTGGTCCGCGACGGCCATACCGTTGTACTCATGGGGGAAAAAGACCCTTTTAGCCAGCAGAACCAGGGTGCCATGGTGCTCTACCTGGATCAGTCCCTCAACATCACTCGCCAGCTGGACATCCACTTGAATCCCCCTGATCGAGGCATGGTCCGGGGTATGGGTCACTATTACACCCCGCTGCCGGCGGAGGTGCTGGGCCTGGACCTCGACCCGGACGGGTCGCCCAAGATCATCATGAGACATGGCGACGATCTCACTGACGTACGTATTGACGGCAAACGGGTCATACTCAACGCTGGTTCCTTCATCGCCACGCGCTTATCCGTCGCCGGTTTCGACAGACAGAGCGACGACATCATAAGCCACTTTCCTCGGACGCACCTACTCAAGGCTCTTCCGGACCTCGGCGCCACGGCGCCCACCGCGTCGGTGCTCGCCATGGCCCCAGGCATGGGCGCCACCATGCGAGCCATTCACGGCTGGGCGGAAACCGGCCGGGGCAGCGCCGGGCTTGTGGTCCCAGGCACCATCCCGGCAAACCTCGAGCAATGGGCCGTCTTTCTTTCCACCACCACCGACAGCCGCCCCACCATGCGGGAATTCGTAGCCTTCGCCAACCGCAGCCCTAAGCTCTTACCCCTCCTCGTGAACACCCTCGACTTCCGGGACCGCCTGCGCTTTGGCTTCTTCTGGGAAGGCCCCGGCATCCGCACGCGATATCCCTTCACCGTGGACACGGACCGCGTGAACCTGGCTGAGCTCCTCGCCCTCATCAGCGCACGCGCCGCCTCCTGCGAAGAAAGGCTGAAACCAATATGAAGTTCATTCCACGGCTTACCGCCCTTCTTGCTTGGATTTTTATGCCCGCCCTGGCCCTGGGCCAAGTGAACATGGGTAAGGGCTTCGCCCTCCTCCAAGAAGGCTCAAGACCCTGGGGTGGCTCTGAGTCCTATTCCCTCTGGGCAATGGACGCCACCATGGGCGGCGGCGGCCAGTTCGTGAAAATCTTCAGCATCGGCACCCTAAACCCCAGCCAGGGGCTCAGGGACATGACTGTGCCCGGTAAGCTCCGACACTACGGGGGCGCCTTCATGGGCGCTCTGAGACAAGTGGTATTTCTAGAAAACCCTGGCAAGGCCTATCCCACGGTTTTCATGATCCAAAAAAGATCCGATGCGCTGTTCTCCCTGGCCGCGGGTACCGGTGGAACACCCGCCCTCTCCATGCTCAATACAATGCAGCGGCACATGACCCCGATCTCCCACACCCAAGCCCTGGCCATGGGCGAGGGTGGCGAGATCTACCTCCTCAACAACGATGGCACCGCCAAGCTCGTCATGGCTGAGAACTGGTTTCAGGGGCTGGGCGTGGGATCTCCCAGGGTTTTCACCGCGCTGGAAGTGACCAGTGCCAACCCGTTGCAGGGCAAGTTCGCCATGGCCAGTGCCACGGGCGACCTCGCCATCATCGAGCTCGACGCCACAAAAAACGGCAGCGATCAGCACCGGGTCCTGATGCAGACAAGAATCAGAACCGACCTGAGGCCCAGCCATTTGCTCGTGGGCCAAAATCAAATGGTGCTCATCGGGGACGCAGACCCTTACGGCCCCCGCTCCCAGGGTGAGGCCATCTATTTCGATATGTCATTGAACGTCATAGACCTCTTTTACTTGAAGTTCAGCGCATCCAATAACGGTATAAAAGGTATAGTCCGCGGCATGCCACTTTACGCAAGCACGAAGCCCGCTGAAGTGTACGGCCTCTCCAGAAGCACATTCAATGGATTCGAAATCATCGAGGCCCGGGACGGCGCCTATCACTCCACGCTCCGCAAAGTTAATGCCCTCAGCCTCGACACCCAAAACTCCACCCCGCTCTTCAACAGCAGCCACTTTTCACCCCACTTCGACGCAGGTCATGGCGACGACATCATCGCTGACTTCCCGCCGGAAAACCTGCCCCAATCCCTGCCGGATCACAGCGTCGCCGTCGGCGTCACTAGCGTGTCCACCGGGGCAACCGCCGGCCCCGACTGGGGCGCCTTTATGAATGGCATCACCGCAGGCTTGGCCGCCACCGCCGGTCGGGTGGTGGATGGCACCATGCCCGCCAACCTTACGGAGTGGGATCAGTTCCTCGCCAACGAAAGAACCGAGACATGCGGCGCTGCCGCGCCGGTAACCCTCACCACGGGCAGCCGCCCCACCATGCGGGAATTCGTAGCCTTCGCCAACCGCAGCCCCAGGCTCTTACCCCTCCTCGTGAACACCCTCGACTTCCGGGACCGCCTGCGCTTTGGCTTCTTCTGGGAAGGCCCCGGCATCCGCACGCGATATCCCTTCACCGTGGACACGGACCGCGTGAACCTGGCTGAGCTCCTCGCCCTCATCACCGCGCGCGCCGCCTCCTGCGAAAAAAACCTTAAACCGAAACCCCGAAGTCCCTGAGGGCGCTATTCAGCGACGTCTTCAAATCTGTGGACGCCTTGCGCTCGCCGATGATGAGCGCGCAGGGCACGCCGAACTCCCCGGCGGAGAATTTTTTCGGCATGGTGCCCGGGATCACAACCGCCCGCTCCGGGATGACGCCGGTGGTAATCACCGGTGCGCTACCCCGCACGTCCACGATCTTGGTGCTCGCCGTGAGCGTCACGCCGGCACCGATGACCGCCTCGCGGCCCACGCGCACGCCCTCCACGATGATGGCCCGAGATCCGATAAAAGCGCCGTCTTCGATGATCACCGGCGCCGCCTGGGCGGGCTCCAGCACGCCGCCGATGCCCACGCCGCCGGAGAGGTGCACGCCGGCGCCGATTTGGGCGCAGCTGCCCACCGTGGCCCAGGTATCCACCATGGTGCCCGCGCCCACCCGGGCGCCGATGTTCACGAAGCTCGGCATCAAAATGGCGCCGCTCTCAATGAAAGAACCATAGCGCGCCACCGCACCGGGCACGATGCGCACACCTTTCAAGGCACTGCGGGCCTTCACGGGAAGCTTGTCGAAGTATTCAAAAACGCCGGAGCTCTGGCAGTAGGATTTCGTCACTGAGAAAAACGCCAGAATGGCGCGCTTCACCCAAACCTGGGTCACCCACTGCGCTCCCTGCTGCTCAGCGACGCGCAGCAGACCTTGATCGAGGGCCCAGAGCACCACGGCAGCTTGCTTACGCACCACCGCCCGCTGCCGATCTGTTTGGGGCGCGGCGAATTCATCGGAGAATAATTTCTGGGCGGCTGCCAGCACGGCCTCATGACTTTGCGGGCGGCGGAATCTTTTCTTGGGGGGCATGTGGAATCTCCTAATACTTGCCGTGGAGCAGGCCCTTTATGGACCGCCGGCCCGATCCCAGTGGGCGATGGCCGTGGCCACCGTCATGGTATGCAAACCCAGCACGGTATTTTCATCTTGGCCGCGGAGGATTTCAAGGGTGATGGTGGGGATACCACGCTCCGCACCCGCATAGGTGCCCAAACAACCAGGGGAGGGATAGCCCATGTCCTGGGTGACAGGGTATTGGCAAAGAGCAGCCACACCGGTGGCCCACTCCAGCGACGGACCATTGGCGTTGACCTGGGGTTTTGAAAAAGAATGGGCCGAGATGATAGCGACGGGGTGAATGGCCTCAATGAGGGCCACCATCGCCCTGCTCTCGGGCTCGCTCGCCGCCGCGGGACCCGGCGGATAACGGGGGTTTTTGATCTCCGGCGTCCAATCTTTGGTGGGCAGGTTGCGGTTCAAGTCCACGCCATTGGCGTTGTAGCGCATGCCAGCGGCGGTGCCGTCGGGGTTGGCCTCAGGCCACACGACGACGCCGATGTGCTCATAGGGGTGTTCTTCAAGGAGACTTTCCATCATTTGGCGCGCTACCCAGAGGCCTTCGATTTCATCGCCATGAACACCGGCGATGAGGAGAAACCAACGCCAGGGGGCCTGCGCAGGTTTTTCAGGGCTCATCTGCCCCTCAGGGGCAAAGGCGTAAGCGATCATTTCACGGCCCTGCACGGTGGTGCCCAGATTCCATTTAACGATGCGGGCCCGGGGACTGACGCTCATGAGGACTCCAATTGCCGTGCAGTGTGTGCTTTACTATCCGTCATGGGTGCGTGGATTTCAAGGATGGCGATCATGGTTGTCGCGCTCGCGGCTGCCCAAGACAAGCCCCAGGATCTACCCTGGGCCCCCAACGGCAAAGCCATGAAGAAGGCCTGGGATGACAGCAAACGCAAGAACAGTGCCCGAGGGGCCGCACGCTACCGCCCCGCCTCCTGCAAAGAGCGCGGCGAAGAAACCGCCACCATGGACTGGAACGGCGGGGACCTCGCGGAAAACACCACGCGACGGGTCACCGGCTACGAATGCGGCAAGAGAAAAGGCCTCCTCATCTGGAAGCCTCTGGATCATATCTCGCCGCTTTTGACCGAGACCGTGGTGTTTCTCGAAGACGCCAAGTTCTGGCAACACGAAGGCGTGGACACCGATGGCATGGTGACCGCGCTGCAAGAAGACATCAAGGCCGGGCGCTTCAAACGGGGGGGGAGCACCATCACCCAGCAGCTGGCGAAGAATCTGTTTCTCGGCAAAGAGAAAAGTCTCATGCGCAAAATCAAAGAACTGCAGCGGGCGGTGCAGCTGGAACGGGAACTCACCAAACGCGAGATCCTGGAACTTTACTTGAACGTCATCGAATGGGGCCCGGGGCTTTACGGGGCGGAGGCCGCCGCCCGCACCTATTTCGATAAAACCGCCTCCGAGCTCACCCGGGAAGAAGCGTGGTTGCTCGCTTTGATGATCCCCAATCCCAAGGAGCTCTGCCTGTGGTTCCGCCCCAATGCCCGCAAGTCTTTATTGAAACGAGCAGAGTCCCTTACGGACCGGCTCTGGCAGGAAAAACACATGGGCCGTGGCAACGCGGAGGCAGCGCTCGTTACGTTTCGCGGGTTCTTGGATCACTGGGGCCAGACGCCGCCGACGCCAGGGGCTACCCCGGGGCGGCGATTCCCGGCTCTTTGGGATGAAAAGGCCTACGGGCGCTAAAAAGTACGCCGTTACTTTTTGCGACTCACTGCGTCATATTGGTCGTAGTGTTACTTACGAGGGACACCCGAACAGAGCCTGGTGTCTAACATTTAGACAGTGGCGGAAGCCCGGAACCCTGCTATTCCACGGCCATGGCCCCTCAAGTCGGCACAGGTTTTGCTTTACCAAGAAGCATGAAGAATGCGATCTGCGCGCTGTTTCTGGCCCTTGCCTACTTAGCCACGAGCCCCGCCGCTCTGGCCCAGCAATGCACCAACGTGCACGGCACCCCTTCTCCGCGCCAGGAATTCATTCCCGAAGATAATGCTTACCCCGGCCTCTGGCCCACGGGCACCGGCGGCAATACTTCTGAAGAAATCACAGCCCTGATTTTCACTAGATTGAGAACGCTCCTGAGTTACTTCACCCCTGCCTCCTGGTCAGGGCGCCTCGCCGATGTGAAGATGCTCCGCACCAGCCTGGATGGCGGCGAGGGTTTCCCCTCCATGGGGCTGACTCTGGATGTCGACACCATCACGGGCACCGAGGAGCACCATGGCTCCATCGCCGCGGAAGTGAGCAGTTGCGCCATCACCGTCCAAGCACGTCACTGCCAACGCCTCATGATCGACATGCGCGCCGTATCGCCCGGACTGTTCGAATCGGGCCGCCGCATGATCAACGGCGTTGCCTACGACTTTTGCCATTACCCCGATCCCGCTCACCGTCCCGGTTGGAGCCAACTCCGCACCTTTGTCACCGTTTACAAAGGCGGCGGCTACGACGATCGCATGACCAAGTTCCTAGTGGCCCAGGCGGAGAAGCTCAACCGCGCCATCATGCGCGTTTACGGACGGGCCCACAATGGCCTCGTTGCCGCCCAACAGCGCCGGGAGCGGCGGGAGCGCATGGCCGCCGCCGCGTCCGACCACCCCGTTCTCACCAGCGGGTCGGCTTCCGCCTCCGGCGAGTGATGCTGCGCTGAGCCTTGGCGAATCCAGGCGGCATTGAAATCATTCTGACCGCAAACGCTCACTGATGAGCGTCAGCATACCCTACGGAAAGGGGTCTTTATGAAGCCGAGCGCCCTATTTTTAGCAGCAGCGGTGCTAGCCGCACCTGTTTTTTCCCATGCCTACACCTTTGATGGCGATGTACCCGAAGCAGTGAAGGAGCAAATCACCACGGACATGGGGTTCATGGCCTCCCTCGAAGGCAGTGCGGGCTCCTCTCTCCATAAAGAGATTTTTGAGTCCGACACCATTCAAGGCGCGGCCTACAAAAACTTTTTTGAATCCCGGGTCACCTCCGTGGGGATGAATAGCTGCGGCGGCGGCAACGCGGTCGCCTGCGTGATCCCCTGGCGGGATAGCTCGAAGATTTGGCTCACTCAACACTACGTGCGCTTCTCCCACCCCCAGGTGGCGAAGATGATGGTGGTCTTCCACGAAGCCCGCCACACCGAGGTGCAAAACGGCAACTGGCATCACGCCAACTGCCCCGACCCGTTTTTGGATGAAAGCGGCCAAGAGATCCGCAGCATCTGGACCGGCGCCAGCCTGGGTGGTGAGGCCGCCTGCGACGAGACCGCCTTCGGCTCTTACTCCTCCAGCATGATCATGCTGAAGAACATCTCCAAGTTCTGCACCAACTGCACGGATAAGGTGAAGCTCGACGCCGGCATCTACGCCGATGATCAATTCAAGCGGGTCATCGACCAAGAATCCCGTGCGAAGATCATCGCCGATCTCTATCAGCAAGAAGGCGAACAGCCCGCTAACCCGGGCCAGCCCCAAAACCCCGTCATCGACCCCCCAGGTTTTTGGGACCCCTGGTGGCCCAGCCCTGTGAAGGCCGCCGCGGCGCCGGGTAGTTTAGTGCAACGATAATCTGAGATGGGGGAGAACACAGTGGCAAAGCGCATTAAATGGATTTTATTTGGCGTAGTGCTGTTTCTCCCCCTGTTCTCCGTTCTGATTAAAAAACCTCACCGTACTTGGGAGGAGGGCGCCCTGCCGGTTTCCGCTGTGAAGAAGAGCACTGAAGTAGTAGCAACGCCCACCGCGAGCCCGCCTCCAGCATTGACCCCCGCGGATCGCCGCCAGGACCGGTTGGCGGCTCAGATTCTGGCATCGAAAAATGACAACGACCCCCGCCTGGACCGGGATCTGAAAGTGTTGGGGGATGGCGCGAAGTTTCTGCTGCGTCAGCGTTACTCTGCGCTCGCCGCTGAGGGCTTGAACGAGCGAGGGACCCTGGTGTTTTTGCTTGGCCGCAATATCACCTCCGCCGCCGACATGGCGTTCCTGGATGGCGTGATCCAATCGCAGCGGTGCCTGGGCCTGGCGGACTGCGCCCACGCGGACCAGGCCCAGAGCGCCGAGCAGGAAGCCCACCACTCCGGCGCGAATTCCGTGACGTTGGCCTACCCTCAGATCGTGGCGCTGAAGGCCATCGAGTCGTACTTGGCAGCTGGCGGAAGTTTGAGCGCCGAAGCCCGAGCCACCCTGGATCGGGCCCTCGGCGCCCCAGACCCCATGGTAGCGCGTCTCGCAGAGTCCCTCGTGGCACGCCTAGGGCGGTGAGGCATTGACGGTACCCGCCAGCGCACGTATTTTCTCTGCATGCGCGCAACCAATATCGTTATGGTGGC
>CAYHWW010000121.1:0-10254 GCA_964360145.1 uncultured Oligoflexia bacterium
GCTGCGGCCCTCCGCCTCGCAGCTGGCCCTTTCTCAACGATCTACTAAAACCAATATCAATGAGACACATTTCACTCATGCAAAAACTGATCACCGCTGGCTTTGCGTTGCTCTTTACTCTTTCTGCCCACGCCACTATTCCCCGCCTCGCACAGGTCTCCGACCACATCTACCGCGGTGGTCAGCCCGAGACTGAGGCCGACTACGTGCTGCTCGCACGCATGGGAGTGCGCACCATCGTCAATCTTCGCGGCGATAGCAGCGTGGGCCCTGAGCGCGAAACCGCTGAACGCCTCGGCATCCGCTTCGTCAATTTACCCATGAGTGGGTACGAGTACCCCAGCACAGAAACCGTCAATGCGGCCCTGGCTCTGCTCAACGACGCGGAGGCTGGCCCCGTGTTCATCCACTGCCTCCATGGCAAGGACCGAACCGGTCTTATTATTGGCCTCTACCGCGTCCATTATGATCACTGGCCTCGGGACGTCGCTTACGCGGAAATGCGCCGAATCGGCTTCAACCCCGCGCTTGTGGGTCTCACCGCCTATTTTTGGATGGCCCCAGAGTCGCGCCCTCTAGCGGCCGCGCTTCCAGAGTCGTGCCGCCAAGCCCTCGAGTCGCAGCCCAGCTAGCGCAAAACCCACGAGGCCCATCACTCCGCCGCGGAACAGCGATACCATCATGGAGCGGAACACCTGAAACTTCTCCGCGGTCAGCGGGTACCAGTTGGCCTCGATCTTCGCTGAGTTTTTATCCACGATGATCGCCTTGATGTTGCTGAACGTGTAGAAGCCGAATTCACCTTTGTAGCGACCGAAACCGCTGCCCTTGACGCCACCAAAGGGCAGCGCGGGGTTGCCTTCCGTGAGCATGACGTTATTTACCGACACGTTGCCCGTTACAAGGGCCCGGGCGACGCGGTCGCAGCGCTTCAGATCCGCCGACCACACGCTAGCAGACAAGCCGTACTGCGAATCATTGGCTAGCCGCACGGCATCTCCTTCTTTTGCGAAAGGGATGAGAGGGATCACGGGCCCGAAGGTTTCATCCCGGCACACCGCCATGTCGTGATCGACCCGCTCCATGACCAGGGGCGGAATATTTTTATCGCGCCGGTCCCAGCTCGTCCCCGTCAATAGTTTTGCGCCCGCGGCAACAGCTTCATCCACATGTTGGGCAACAATCCGCACCTGGGCGTCGGACGTCATGACACCAATGTCCGCGTTGCCGTCACTATCCACTTTTTGCGTGATGCGCCCCGCCTCCCGCAGCAACCGCTCCCGGAAAGCCTCGTACACGGACTCTTGCACGTATACGCGCTCCACCGACGTGCAGGACTGCCCCGTGTTGGTCAGCGCCCCCCAGGCCGCCCCGGCGGCGGCGCGATCGAGGTTAGCATCCTCAAAAACAATCATGGGGTCTTTGCCGCCCAGCTCCAGCTCCACCGGAATCAAATGCTCCGCCGCCCGGGCCAGAATCTTGCGCCCTGTACCAGCGCTGCCGATGAAGAAAATTTTGTCGGGCCGTTGATCGATCAAACTCTCGGCCACGCGCCCGTCACCGTACACAACCTGCATCCAACCGGCGGGCATGTCGGCTTCCGCGAGCAGGGATTCGATGAGCCCTTTGAGCGGCGTCAGTTCTGATGGCTTATACACCACCGCGTTGCCGCAAGAGAGCGCCGACAGCGCTGGCACCATCGCCTGATAGAACGGGTAGTTCCAGGGGCAGATGACGAGAACCACGCCAAGGGGCTCGAATAAAACCTTTGATGACTTGCCCATCAAGAAGAGGGGCGTGTGCACTTTGCGGTCCGCCAAAATCCGGGGCGCTTGCCGTTCCAAGTAATCCAGAGAATCCAGGACCGGGAAGATCTCAGACATCAACGCGTCTGAACGGCACTTGCCTGTCTCGCGCTGGATCGCATCTAAGATCTCATTCTGACGCCGCAGTATCGCTTTTCGCAACGCCGCGTAGAATGCCACCCGTTCCGTCGGCCTCGTGGCGCGTAGCGACCGCGCCGCCCGTCGCGCCCGGGCGAAAACTGCGGCAGCGCCATCGCCCTCAGCGTGCACCATATCGTCCCCGCATTTCGTATTCCATCCCAAGCCCTTTCGCACTGATCCGTCCGCCGTGGTGTCTGAGTAGTACATGGTATAAACCGCCCCCTTGACGCCGAGAGATGCCATGCGCGCTGCGGGCCGCAACGGCCCGGGCCAGCGCTCTGGCGTGTCCAGCGCTTTCAACAAGCCCCGCACTGCAAATCGGGGCATCAAACCCATGGTCGTCATCAAACCCACGAAACCGGCGCGATCCGACGGGTGCATGAAGTCCATCATGCGGTCCGCGTGGTGCAGGGCCTGGCTGCATTCAAAAGAAGGCAATACTTCGTCACCTGGCGCCAGCAGAGACCCTGCTTTTAACAAGCCTCGTTCGGCAAGGGGGCTGAGATACTTGGAACTCAACATGCGCGGGCCACCTCTTGCGCGGCTCGATAGGCCAAGGCCATCACCGTCAGTGACGGGTTGATGCCCGGTGCATTGGGGAAAAGGCTCGAGTCCGCGGCGAAGACGCGCCGCGTACCATGCACGCGAAAGTCTTCACCCACCACGGACGTCAGTGGGTCGCGTCCCAGGGCGCAGCCCCCCATGAGGTGCAGCCCGATGCCAACACCACCCACCACCCAATCCTTAGCTCCAGTGGAACGAAAAATATTTTCTATGGCCTTGAACCCCGCATCGCGCCTGCGGCGGTCCTCATCGTTCAGTACCTTCTCAATGATGGTGCGCCCGCCGCCACCGAGGCGCACTCGCCCGGGGGCAGTATCGCGCACAGCGACCTCGATGCAGGCCGTGTGGGTGATGTTCTCCATGCGGGCATGGTGTTCACGCCCCACGCCTGGCAAGAGCGTGGCGATGGCCACGGGAGGCGCAAAAATGTTCTCTAGCTTGAAGCCCGCCTGCCGAAAGCCCGGGTCGTCGGACTTGAAGCCCTGAAAGGATTTTTTGTGCGCGTCGATGCGCTCTTTGTAGCGAGCAAGGACCATGTATTGGGGATGCGTATAAAAACCAGTGCCCAACGCGGGAATTCGAGAGCCAAATGCGGAGCGCAGCAGCAGCGCGGAGTTGCCGATGGCGCCACTTGCCAGCACGGCAACCGACCCGCGGAACACGCGCTTGAGCCCGCCCGCCGTTACGCCACTCACGGCAACCTCGGCACCATCTTCATGCACCTCTTGCACTTCGAATTCGGGCAATAACGTCATGCGCCCGGTGGCACGGGCGCGAGCCAGCGTTGTCCATGGCGCGCTCTGCTTGCTCTCGATGGGGCAACCCGCGAGGCATTCGATGCAGTCATTGCCTTCCTCGTTGCGGCAGCCGCTTTGAGCGCGTTTTAGTGGCGCGCAGACGTAGCCATTGGCCGCGAAGCCCCGTTCGAAAATCAAGGCGTTGCCATTGCGAGCCGCGGCGGGGATCTCCTGGATTTTAATGTAGCTCTCCACGCGAGCATAGCTTTCCGCCATGCCGTCCACGCTGAGCCACTCCATGCCAGCGGCTTCGCGCCAGGAGTCCAGCGCGATGTCATCGAAGCGATCCACTAGGGCCTGATTCACCACCGAACCACCACCCACGCATTTGGGGCGCAAGATACCAAGATCCGCCGTGGCGTTGAGCTCCACGCCTCCGCCCCAGTACAGTTGGGCGTTGGCATCGATCTCCTCACGGGGGTAGCCCCCGCGCTCGGGACGCACGCCAGTTTTGTATTCTCGCCCCGCCTCCAAGATCAAGACCCGCTTGCCCGCGGCGGTGAGTTCATGGGCCATCAAAGAGCCGCCAATGCCAGCGCCTATGATGATGGCATCGAAATTATCGTCGATGAAAAGTGCATGGGTAGCCATGGCGTAGGATGATGCTAGCCTAAATGCGACAATAGTTTCGAGCAGAAACGCGTTAAATGGCTGAAAATGGCGGCATCGCAGCGATTTTTAATCGAAACCATACTCCCCGTATGGTGAGATTAAAAATCCGCGAGGACGCCGTCAGTTTCAGCCATTTTGCGCGAGCCGCAGGCGGTTTATGCCGAAATTATTGTCGCATTTAGGCTAGCCTTCAATCATCGTTCCTGGGAGGCCCATGGCCCGTGTCTTACGTTTTTTTTGCCTTTTGAGGTGCGCGATTAACGCGCTGCCGGAGCAACGGAGACCCCGAACCAGCCCATGACGCCCAGTCCCGCCTCACCTTGATCCACTTGGCCTCGCGCAATAAAGCTCAGCGAGCCTTCGGAAAACTCAAGTACGCGCACAGCCACTCTATGAGAGAGAAACCAGCCGTTCTGAAGATTCGTGATGTTGCTGATGGGATTGGAGAGGAACTCAAAGAGACCAAGGCTTGTCGGTGCGCTGCCCCGTAGGCCCACGGACAGTTCCTGGGCCACGTCACCGAGGTGGAAGGTGACGCCGCCGCCAGCAAGACCATCATAGGCGTCGCGCCCGTCTCTATCGCAGCTGATATAGAATGCCAGCGCCGCCGTGGCCGAGGGGTCGAAGGGAATGTTCGTCACCCGGTTGACGGGGCGGCCTGAAACGGGGCCCTCCGGGCCTACGCTGATGGCTGGGGCGTCCGCGGCAGTGTGCTCCAGGGCCGTGTCGCGACTCCTCAGCGTCATGTCTTCAATCATGGCAAAGGCAATGCTGCCATTGAGGGGGCGATCAGATTTTCCGATGACGTCTTCTTCACCAACAAGAAGCAGGTAGTCGTGTCCATCTCGCAAGACTAGGGCGTCAGGGGCGCGGGCATTTTCGCTGATTTCATTCTCTTCTTCAGCGAGATCGGCGGCCGGGATCTCCGTCGCACGCACTCTGCGGCCCGTGGGGGTTACAATGCGGTTGTCAGTTACCGGTACGGAAACCCACACAGCGCCGGCGCCGTCTCTGCTCGTGGTGGCCACCGGCGTTGTCACTGTGCCTTTCGCACGGCGTCCGGTTCTACGCCCCAAGTAGGCCGCCGCCACGCGTTCAGGCGCCAGCGAAACGCCGCTGCTGCTTTGGGCGAAAGAGCTGGGCTCCTGGGCCAGCACGGCGGCCAGGGCCAGAGTCAGAGTGCGCATGCTGAGGGGGGTTTTGAGACTAAACACGACGAGGGATTGTCTCATTGTTGACAAATAACATCAACAATTATTATTTACGTACAATATTGATATTGCAGGTATTTTTATGACTATCTCTGAAATCCCTCTTCTTTTTTGAGCCCCGCGAGGCGCATCTTTAGTTCGTCAGGTTTATTGCTGTTCAATAGGGCCTCTTCCTTGGTGATGACCCCCTGCTCCACAAGTTTTTCCAGGTGCTGATTGAAGGTCTGCATCTTGTAGAAGTTGCCGCTGGAAGCCATGACATCGTCGATTTTATCGAGCTCATTAGAGAGGATGTAATCTTGAATGGTGCGGCTTTTAATCAGGACTTCGCATACGGGTATCCGGCCCTTGCCGTCAGCCCGGGGCACAAGCCGCTGGGAGATCACCGCCGTCAGTGACGCGGCGAGGGAGACCCTCACTTGATTTTGAGTGTCGCCTGGGAACACGTCGATGATGCGGTCAAGGCTGGATTTGGCATCATTGGTGTGGAGCGTGGTGAGCACAAGGTGGCCCGTCTCCGCCGCAGTGAGCGCGATCTCGATCATCTCTTTGCGCCGTAACTCACCGAGCATGATCACATCGGGGTCCTGGCGCAGGGCTCCCATCAATGCTTGTTCAGCGTCCATGGTGTCGGCGCCGATCTCACGCTGGGAGACGCTGCTCTTGAGGTCCTGATGGAGAAACTCGATGGGGTCTTCGATGGTGATGATGTGGCTGTTGGTGTTGGCGTTGATGTACTGCAATAGGGCGGCGAGCGTGGTTGATTTGCCGCTGCCCGTGCTGCCCGTGACCAAGATCAGTCCGCGCTTGCGGAGCGCCAATTCTTTCAGCACCTCGGGCATGCCTAGACCATCCAGCGTGGGTATGGTGAGGGGAATGGTGCGGATTACCGCCGCGGCGCCCCCTTTTTGGTGGAATGCATTCAGGCGGAAGCGCCCAAGGCCTTCCACATGGATGCCCGCATCCACTTGTAGGGAAGACTCGAACTTAGCGGCCTGTTCTTCAGACAATGCGCTGTAGATGATCCCCTGAACGTCTTGGGCGGTGAGGCATTGCATCTTGGCCGCCACCAGCTTGCCGTTGATGCGGTACATGGGGGGGCGATCAGCTTTCAGATGCATATCGGACGCTTTATATTTCACCAGAGCGTTTAATAGATAGCCCAGGGCGGGTACGCCGGTGGGCGTCGCCGCGGTTGAGTGGCCCGCCGCGTCCGGGGGCCCGGTGATGGTCATGCTGGTCACTGCCGTAAGCCGGGGTTTCGCCGAAGCGCCAGCCCCCGTGGGCTCGTGGGCGATTTCGATGGGCGCGGCTGGTACGGATTTCAATGGTTTGCTGCTCACGCCGCCATCCTGTCTTCAGTTTGCATGTATTGAGCGAGGAGGAGGCGCGTCTCCACGGCGACGGCCGCGGCCTCCGCCAAAGCCATGAGCCGCGCATCAAGCGCGCTGTCGCGGGGAAGGGCCGGATCGTAAATCTCGATGCATCCAAAGCAACGCTCTTGGATGAAGACGGGCAAGGCAACACAGCGTGTCGCGGTGATTCCCGTATTTTCGGTGAGCCACTGAAAGTACAAACCCGGGTCCCGTGCCTCATCGCTCCAAACGGGGCACTTTGCTTGCGTAGCGAAAGCGACAAACCCCTCTCCGGGGGCGAGGCTTGCTCCGGCGCTTCTGGCAGTGGTCGTTCCGTCAGAAAGAGAGTGTTCGAAGAAAAGGGCCTGTGTGCCGCCCGCTTCGCGAGCCGTGGTTGCGGCGATATTCGTCAGAATTTCAGAAAAAGGCAACTCGTGGCGAAGTCCGAGTTTAGCCACGGCCACGACGGCCTGAGAGCCGGTGGGTGGGGTGGCCATGGACCCTGCTAGCGTCGCCGCTGAGCCTTCGATGATTTGGGCTTCATTGAGGGCGAACGGGTCGGCGCCCAGGGGAGGTCCCCTGTCCGCGAAGATGTCGTCATTGTCACCAAAGTCCGCGGGCGCGGCGCTCATGGGGGAAGGCCCTCTCCTCACCCCATCGTCGGTATGGCTGCAGCTCTTGAGTCAGGCAACAACGCGGTAGGCAAAACTGGCTTACTGGGGCATCGCTGATGCCCCCCCCACTGTCCAGGCTCTGCCGCGCCCAGGGCCCTTAACCACACGCGGGGGATTTCTCTATTCGCTGGCTTGGATTATTTTCGGCCCGAGGTCAAGTAGGTGAGCGCTCCTCCGGCGGAACAATATCGGTTGTCGAGGAGCTGCTGCTTCACGCGGTTCTTAATCTTCCCTGCTTTGTTCCACCAGAAGTCGCGTGTATCGCCGAAGAATTGTTCGGAATGTGCTTTATCAATATTAATGGCGCTCACTGGAGAATGCGGCGCCACTATCACACTCATCAAAGCCAGCTGATCTCGCACGGAACGTCGTATAGAGCCGCAGAGCTTCTTCGAACGGTACCGATTCGCTCCGGGACTCGCTCGCGATTACTGTATTTACAGACGGCCTTATTCGACCACCTCTTGAAAGCCTAAAACAACAAAAGCCTGTGCTGATATGGTGTTCGCCTGAAAACTCATATCCATGCCGAACATCGGGGGTCACGTACTGAGAAAAGGTAGCCCACATATTTTCGTGGGTCTTCGGGCTTTCACAGTCACGTGCTAAAAAGTCGTGCGGATCATCTGAATCTACTGAACCTAAGTGCCTGGATGCTCTGACGCTGTGGCGTAGTTCATTGCGAATGAGTTGTGAATTCCCGGATGCAATGCCCAAAATCATTTTAGTAGAGATACCCAAGTAGTCAGCTGGCCAGCCAAGATCAGTAGCAACTGAGAAATGAGTGTCAGGCAAGGGATAGAGCATTTCTCCCTTCAAACAAACCGCTTCGCCACAGCCGGTGCCAAAGCCCAACTCATTTTCTAGGCCGGCTCTGAAGTAAAGCGTAAAGGTAGCGACCGGTGTTGCGAGGCGCGAATTGTTTTGGCACCAGACTGAGATCTCATTCTCAACCAGCGGTCCTTGGATGACGCGATCTTGAGTTAACCTGCATTCCGATTCTGAGCCCGACATCGATCTGGCAACCCTCAGGAGAAGGGGTCCCATTTGTCTGCGCAAACGTTCGCCCATGCCTGCAAGCCTGCGACGCGATTGCGACTCAAGCTTTGCTTCCGTCCTTCTTCTGGTGCGTGGTTCCATGGCCGACCTATCTGCCATGTATACGCGGAGATCAGCATATATAGGGATCAGGCGCCGCTCATAATCAGCAGAGTAGGACGCGATAGTGTCCCTGTCACTTGAGGTGAGGGTTGATCTCAGTGCCGACATCTGCGCGGATAAATTCGATTCGCTGGTATCGAAATGGGGTTGTGCATTTTCCCACGACCGTTCGAAATCTTCTCTTACTTCGCTCCGAAATTGATCACAAGAACGGGTTGGGGGGTGTGTTTGCGCAGGCGTCCGTTTGCCGTTATGTGAACAGCTGGCGTTGGCTACGACAGCCGCGACCAGGATGAGCAATTGAATGGTGGACTTCATGGTGGCCTCCATAATGATCAGAAAGCGATGGCGTTCTGGTGCTCGATGTTGGTCTTCAAATTCTGCACTTCGCTGATGAGCCAGCGGGCCGCGGGGCCCTCGCGGACCAGAAGCGCGTGCTTCTTGATGGTCACCAGGTCATCTGAGTTTGGGGATTTATTCTTGTAGGCAAGCTCGTAGGTGATGGAGAAGCGGGTATCCGTCAGCGAACGCTCGTCTTTGATTTTGAGAGATAGAAACTCTTTATGCGAGTCGATGAAATTCGCCTTGAACGCGCCGTCATCGAGGTCGTCGATGGTTTTCCGCGCCACACCGGTGGTGAGGGCGGCAAGTTTTGCCTTGTCGCCGGTGTTCTTCACATTCATGGAAATACCCACGTACTCAGCGAGGGTCTCTCGCGGCGCGCCTTTGGGGCCGCCGGTGCAGCCTGACATCAACGCCAGCGTCGCGATCATCGCGGCCCACCGTGCCCACTCACGCATAACCGTAGCTCCTGGCCTTATCGATGAACTCATTGAGATCCTTCCATTGATCCGCGGTTGCGATCTTGAACATGAGGCCCAGGCCCTTCCCATCCCTGGTTTCTGAAACCCATTCTACATCACATTCCAGTCGCGGTCCCGCCTCAGTTTCCAGCTGTAGGGCAATGCTGCGCGGGGGGGGGGCTGCCGTGGCGAGATAAACAAAACATCCCTCGGAACTGAGAGCGGACAGTCGTGCCGGGGTCAGCTCTTCTCCGCCGGTATGGAGCGCTGCCCTGATATGGGGGAGAAACCGGGGGTATTGCTCGTACCAGCGTCGACCGCAGTTGAAAAAAACCAGAGACAGGGCCTGGTGGAGATTGACGCCGTGGAAGACGCACAGGATCAAAAGTCCGAGGGCGAAAAAGGCGAGGCCATAGTTCTTGGTGGTGAGGAGCAGGTACGCATTGCCGTAGAGCAGCACGCCGCTCATGATGCCAAAGGACCAGAACCCCGCCCACCGCGCCCTCGCTACGGCTCGTGCGGTCCACAGCGTCCAGAGCGAAAAGAACAGCAGTGGCTGCCACTGGGCGTGGGAGATGAAGATTTTCTGAATGGGTCCATGTTCATGCACCGCAATATTGAGGGCGACAAGTGGGATGGCGGCCAATGTGGATGCGGCCAGCGCGGTAAGAGTGCGAGGCCTGTGCTTAATCTTCATGCTAGCATGGATGATATGACGCGAAAGAAGGGCAAGGCTAGGCTTTTTGCCGTGGGGGTCATGACGGGCACCAGTTGTGACGGTGCGGATGCGGCGCTGCTGCAGGTGGATCTGGCTCCAGGCCCTCGGGTTGTGGCGGAGAGGCTTGTGAGTCACTGCTCCAAGTCATTCCCAAGGGCGCTGCGGGCCCGCCTCCTCGCTGCGCAAAAGGGCGGTATTGATCTTAAGGCCTATGGCGCCTTGCAGCGCGACTATAGTCTATGGCTTGTGAGCTTCGTTGCGGGGGCCACACGCCGTTGGCGTCTTTCTCCGGGCTCCACCATCCTTGGGGTTCATGGGCAAACCCTGTGGCACCAGCCGCCGGTGCGGTCACCGTCAGTGGCGCGACCAGGGTATTCCATTCAAATGCTCGATGGCGCCCTGCTGGCGCAGCG
>CAYHWW010000122.1:0-10249 GCA_964360145.1 uncultured Oligoflexia bacterium
GGCTTGAGATGGCGCGGTTGATGTTGAGATCACCCACGCCCCGGCTCACCATCCAGCGGGCATAGAGGTCCTGGTTCCCGAATCTCGTGCACCATTGGCGGGAGGCATCAAGGATCATGCGCTCGATGAGGGCAAAATCCGGCATTTCCTCGAAGGCGGCGAGCTTCAGAGAGCCCTTCATGCGCTCCATATGCTCCTTCAGCCCAAAAAAGACGCCGTTGTAGGTGCGGGCCACTTCATAGATGGAATCCCCAAAGTGAAAGCTGCGATCGAAGGCGCTGACTCTGGCCTCCGCCGCTGCCACTACGCGATACTTACCTTTCGCGAAGTCCTCAGGGGTTTCAGGTAGTGCGACTAGGATATTTTCCGGTAAGCTGTTTGCCATGGCGATTTCGCCTCTGTTCCGTATTGGTTGTGCCGTATCTGTTGTGGTGGCTTTATGCGCATCCACGGGGTGCTCCACGGCCCCAGACTTTAAACCATCGGTTTCACCGGAGAAAGCCGCAAATGCCAGTGCCGCCCTGCAGGCCTGCGGCGAATACCACATCAGCGAGGGCGCCATGGACAGTGCGGGGGGGGCCCCTGTCACTGCACTAAAACCCTGGACGGCCTGTCTTGAAGGTGCCCTGCGTGCGCACAAGGACCTCCAGAAGTCCGAGGGGCTGCTGGCCCTTTTTCGGGCTCTCCTCTCCCGGCACGGGGAAAAAGACCCTCTTGCCACGGTGGGGGATGGTCGTGGGGTCAACGCTCTGGTTGCTGCCAGTCTCAGTTACGAGGGCGGAGGCGCTGCTCCTCGGCCCTGTGACAAGGCTCAATGGGGCATCGCCCAGAGAGATTTGCCGGGGTATGCCCAACACTTGGAGCAAGTGTGTGGCGGTGGTGGCGCCGCCGTCCCTGCGCACACTGAACTTGCGGTTTTGGCCGAAGACCTGGTCGCCGCCTTCCACGGCCCTCCTCGGGGAGGTCGCGGTGAGCGCCCTTTGAAGATGAAATTCGAGAGTAGTGCGCAGAAGAAATACTGCGAGAGCTTCCGCGACCACGTGCGCCGGGTCAGCGATTTACAAGAGCTTTTGCAGTACAGGGACCTCCTCGCTGCCCACTCTCGTCAAGGGGATGAAAAAGAACTCAGAAAACGCATCGAAGAACGAGTTTTTCAACTGAAACAAGAGGGGCTCGTTTCCCATGAAGCGCTGGAACGGCAGTATGTCGCGCTGAGTCACTCTTTTCCAAAATCTGATTGCTTCTTCGGTGATGGGGTGAAAAAACCTGCCTCTGCGCGCCGCAAGCGGCAGCGATTGTAGGTCACTGATGCTTGATGTTCAACAATTCCAGCTCCCTCTAGAGGCCCGCCGTGCCATCGTGGTGGGGGAGTCGGCGTGGGCCATCGACGAGATGGAGGGGCTATTCACCACCCTCGGTGGCGTCGTGGCATCCAAGTGCCTAGTGGACCTACGCAAGATCGATTCGCGCACCTACGTTGGCTCGGGCAAGCTTGAAGAGCTCGGTAAGCAGATGGAGGCGGAGGAGGCAGATGTGCTCCTCATGGACTTTGATCTCTCGCCTTCTCAGCTAAAGAACATCGAGCAGGTGGTGAAGGGGCTGGTGCTGGATCGCAGCGGCACCATCCTTGAGATCTTCAGTCGCCACGCCCGATCGAAGGAGGCCAGGCTCCAGGTGGAGCTCGCTCGCCTGCAGTACCTCATGCCGCGGCTGCCACACCTCTGGTCCCACTTTGAGAGGCAAAAAGGCGCTGGGGGCGGCGCTCTCAAGGGTAAGGGCATGGGTGAGAAGCAGATCGAAGTGGATCGTCGCCTCGTGAAAGATCGCATCAGCATGCTGAGAAAGCGCATTGATGACGCTGACCAAGCTCGCGAGCTCCATCGCAAGAGCCGTGACGGCCTGCTGCAGACAGCGCTGGTGGGCTATACCAACGCAGGCAAGAGCACCCTCCTCAACGCATTGACCCACTCTGAAGTTCTCGTGGAAGACGCTCTTTTCGCGACCTTGGATGCTTCCGTGCGGGTGCTCGATCCGAAGGCCCGCCCCGCCATTCTCGTCATCGATACCGTGGGCTTCATCGATCGATTGCCGCATAATTTGGTGGCAAGCTTCCGTTCCACCCTGTCGGCAGTGTTGGAGGCGGATCTCCTCCTTCATGTGCTCGATGCCTCGCACCCCGAGGTGCAGCGTCACTATCAAGTTACCATGGATGTGCTGAAGGAGCTTGGCGCTCAGGACATCCCCATGCTTCTCGTGTTCAATAAGGTCGATCGCTGCAAGGATCTACAGCTACTTAAGGTCTGGTCCGCTGGCCTCACTCGCGGCAAGGACGTGCCTCCTTCCCTATTCATCTCGGCACTCAAACCTGAGATGGTGGATGCGTTGCGCTCCCAGGTCTCGCTCTACTTCGAGCGTGGCATGGAGGTTCTCGAGGTGGTGGTGCCCTACGAAGACGGCAAGACCCTTGCCCAGATCAATGAAGTGGGCCGCATCGAGAAACAACAGGCTCTGGAGAAGGGCACTTTCGTGCGTTTCAAAACCACGACCATGTTCGCCAATAAGTACAACTTCGCGCGGTATCGTGCCTAAGCCGCACTAGTGTACTAGGCCACCAGGCGGAAACACCGCAAAAGACGTGCGGTGCTCTCACTGACTTCGATCAGCGCGATGGGCGTTCCATCGGCCATTTTTGCGTAGTAGGGTGAGGGCGCTAAATCTTTGAGTTTATTCAAAACCATGGCGCCGCGGCCAGCAATGAGGTGTGCGGCGTCATCCGCGCATACGATGTGAGATGGCAGCGTAGCGCTGCAGAGGGAGGAGAGATCAAGGAACCCCTGGGCCCCAGGGCGGATTTCCGCTTCATCCACGCAGACGGCATCCTCTACACGGAAGTTCCCCACGGCGGTGCGCTCAAGTTTGGTGAGATGGGCGACGGTTCCGAGGCGTGCCGCCAAGTCCCGTGCCAGGGCTCGCACGTAGGTGCCTTTTGAGCATGTCACTGAGAATTCGATTTCGTCCGCGTTCGCGATACGTCCCTCAAGGCCGCGGATCTCCACGCGCTGGGGGGAAAGCTCCACTTTCTCGCCTTCACGGACCAGATCAGAGGCACGTTTGCCTGCAATCTTCTTTGCTGAATAGTCGGGAGGCATCTGCTCGTACGTGGTTCCTCGAAAACCTTGCAGTAAGGTCTCCAAACCCTCCGCCGTGATGAGGGGCACCGGCGCCGTTTCCGTCACTTCCGTCGTAGGGTCTAGCGCCGCGGTGGCTACGCCCAACTTCATCGTGGCTCGATAGCTTTTCCAATAGGTAGGTAGAGTGGGGTGGCTTTCGAGGAAGAACCGGGAGAGTTTCAATCCCTCACCGAGGAATACCGGAAGGAGCCCAGTGGCGAAGGAGTCGAGCGTGCCGCCGTGGCCTAGGTCCCGGGTGCCCAAACGGGCCTTCAATCGCCCAAGAACGCCGTTGGATGTGGGGCCTGCATCTTTGCGGATGAGGAGAAGACCGTCAGCCATGGGCGACCCCTTACTTTGGGGGTTTGAGAAGGTCCCGCACTTTCAGCGCGGCAAGTAATCCGCGATCAAAGTGGAAGCTCAAGAGGGGGACGTACTTGAGGCCCAGGCGGTCGCCCAGCTCCCGGCGCAAGTAGCCCGCCACTTCATTCATGAACTTCTCGGCCTCTTTTCCCTTACGGCCCTGTTCACCCTCACTGAGGTCATCCAACCCCGAAAGGGAGAATAACACTCGTGCATTGCGCAGATCCGGCGGACAGGTCACTTCGGTGATGGCAAGGATGCCCCCCAGCTTGCGGATGCGGGGGTCTGAGATGCCGTCTGGCACGATGAGAAGCAACTCTTCACGGATACGATTTGCCACCTTCTGAGGGCGAAAAGACTCTTTTTCTGGAACGAATGTTTCCAGATCCAAGGGGTCTTGCAGCTCTACGGGGGGCTTTTTCCTGTTCATGTGGTGGCGTGATGGGTGGACTTGGTGGAGGCCTTAGCCGTGGTGGGATGAGCCTTTTCCCCTTCGGCTGCCGCGGATTCCAGGTCTTGTTCCACCATTTCGATGATGAAGGCTTCAATGAGGTCGCCGACCTTGATGTCGCGGTAGTTTTCAATGCCCATGCCACACTCGTAGCCTTGGGCCACTTCTTTGGCATCGTCTTTGAAACGCCTGAGGGAGGCGAGTTTACCGGTGAAGATCACGCGGCTCTCGCGCAGGAGGCGCACTTGGGCATTGCGCTGGATCTTGCCGTCGATTACGGCGCAACCAGCCACCACACCCACGGACGGGATAGTGAACACGCTGCGAACTTCCGCGCGGCCCAGGTATTTCTCCACAGCGCGCTTGGGCAACAAGCCCGCCATGGCCTTTTTCACGTCATCGATGAGCTCATAGATGATGGCGTAGGTCTTGATCGTGACGTTCTCTTGGGCAGCCAAACGCACAGCACTGGTTTCAGGCCGGACGTTGAAGCCGAAGATAATGGCATTTGAGGCGCTGGCAAGCAACACATCGCTCTCCGTGATGCCACCCACCGCCGCCGTGAGGACTTTCACCTTCACTTGGGGAGTAGAGAGCTTCAAGAGGCTTTCCTTGATGGCTTCCGTGGAGCCGAACACGTCGGTCTTCAGGATCAGGGGCAGCTCTTTCAAATCACCCTTTTGAATTTTGCTGAAGATCTCTTCAAGAGAGAGCTTGCCCATCTTGGCGGCTTCCCTCTTGCGCACTTCTTCCAGGCGATGAGCCTGGAGCTCGCGGGCAGCGGTATCATTTTTCACGGCATTGAACACGTCACCAGCGGCAGGTACGCCTTCTAACCCCAGGACCTCGGCGGCGCTGGAGGGGCCAGCGGTCTTCACGGGATCGCCGTTATGGTCGACCATGGCGCGCACTCGGCCCACAAAGGCGCCCGCGACGATGGTGTCGCCGACGTTGAGGGTGCCGCGCTTGACGAGCACGGTGGCCGTGGGGCCCCGGCTCTTGTCGAGCTTGGCTTCGATGATGGAGCCCTCCGCCAGGCGGTCGGGGTTGGCCTTCAAATCCAATATTTCCGCTTGGAGCAGCACGGCTTCCAGCAATTCCTTGATGCCCGTCTTCTTCAAGGCGGACACGTTGATCACCATGGTCTGGCCGCCCCACTCTTCGGGCAGCATATCCATCTCAGCAAGCTCCTTGAGGATACGCTCGCGGTTGCTAGTGGGCTTGTCGATCTTATTCACGGCGACGACGATAGGCACGCCAGCGGCCTTGGAGTGCTCAATGGCCTCTTTGGTCTGGGGCATCATGCCGTCGTCCGCGGCCACCACGAGGATGACGATGTCGGTGACCGATGCGCCTCGGGCGCGCATCTGGGTGAAGGCGGCGTGGCCCGGTGTATCAATGAAGGTAATGGGCTTGCCATCAAGCTGCACGGTATAGGCGCCGATGTGCTGGGTGATGCCACCCGCTTCGCCCGCCGCCACTTCCGCTTTGCGGATGGCGTCGAGGAGGGAGGTTTTGCCATGATCGACGTGACCCATGACAGTGACCACCGGGGGACGGGGCTTCATGTTCTCATCCACGTCCACATCTTTAGCGATGAAGGTTTCTTCTTTGAATGCCACGTTCTCCACTTCAAAACCGAACTCAGTGCCAATGAGCGTGGCAGTGTCGAAGTCCACGGTTTGGTTGAGGTTGGCCATGACGCCCATGGCAATGAGCTTCTTGATGACCAGCGGCGCCCGCACGCTCATGCGGTTGGCGAGATCTGCCACTGTCACCGTGTTCTCAATCTTGATGACTCGCTTATGCTCAGCGGGTTTTGTGATCTGGGTGTGCATGACTTCTCGGGTGGGTTGGACTCTCTTCTTCCGGGGAAGGAAGATGATTTCTTTCTTTGCCCGATAATCACCCAGTTTAACGTCTTCAGGCTTTGTGAGGGAAGGATCCTTCTCACCACGGCCGACGCCGGCTTTCTTGCGAGCTTCCTCTTCACTGAAACGAGGTTTGTCATTAAAGCGGCTGGGCATGCCCGGAGGGGTGGGCATGGGGGGGGGCATGAAGCCTGGACGCGCACCCGGGGGGCTGGGACGGAAGCCACCGGGACGAGGGGCGCCGGGACCTCCCGTGGGGCGGTGATAAGTGTTGCGGTTCAAACCCGGACGGGGCCGCGCTTCGAATTGACCAGGCTGAGCCTTGGCCACGACGTTGATCTCAGAGCGGGGGCGTGGAGCAGGCAGTGGCGTGCCGCTGGGAACCGTGCGCAGACCCGGAGGCGTGTTTTCAGGTTTGGTCCCTTTGGGAATCACTTTAATGATGTCGAAGGAGAACGTGGTTGTGCGGGGCCGTGGCGCGCTGCCTGCACGGGCCGCTGCCGCCTCTGGGCTAGCGGGCGCAGTGGCGGCGGGAGCTGCAACTGTTGCAACGGGTGCACTGGTGATTGCCGGCGCCGCCGTGGCGGCGGGTGCCACCGTCATTGTCGGTGCTGCTACGGCGGGTGCCGCAGCTTCGGGCCGCTCTAGGACCTCCACAGGAATTTTTACATGAGCGGGGGGGGCAACCGCCGTCACTTCAGGGAGGGGAGCCGCTTCCTTTTGCACGGGCTCTGGGGCGGCAGGGGCTGCCTCTTGCTGCTGCATAGGTTCCGCTGCTGGAGCTTCGATAGGAGATTTAGCCTCCGCGGCCTCCACAGCTTCCGTGGTTTCCGTGGCTCCCTCTGCTTCTTCAGAGCCAGCCTTCACCCGGCGACGGATCACGGTGGAAGTGACTCGTTTCTCAGTGGTGCCTTCCGCCGTCGCCACTTTCTTGGCTACAGCCTTGGCAGTTTTCTGGGCTACCACCTTCTCTTTTGAGAAGTTGTCACGGATGATGCGGATTTCCTCGGTGCCGAGAGAACTCATGTGGGACTTCACATCGATGTCCAACTGGCGCAGGCGCTCCAGTAGGGCGATGGATTCCATTCCGAACTCTTTGGCGAGCTCATAGACCTTCATTTTCTGCAACGTCATGATTCCTTGATCTCCGCTGATGGCCTTGTGCTGTGTATCCGTAATCACCATCAAAATGTATTACTCCTTGTGGGAGCCCTCATTACTGGCGGCTGCTGGCACGGGAAGGGGCGCGGGAGCGCCGTCCATGGGTTGGCCGTCGCGACCGAGCAGCAGTGCATCGCCGCCCTTCTCGACCACAGCCATGGCTTTTTCCTTCAGGTTAGAGGCAGCCTCATTGCTTTCGAAACCGGGAATGGCCTTCAGTTCGGCCATGGGGGCCTCGGCCACTTCAAACACATTGGTGAAGCCGGTGTTGTAGACGGCTTGAGCGAGGGTCTCGCTGATACCTTCCATATGTTGCAGATTGAAGAGAGCGTCGGCCATCTTCTTTTGCAACTTGGTCTTGGAGGTGATGTCCAGGTGCCAGCCGGTGAGGTTGGCGGCCAAGCGCACGTTCTGGCCTTTACGACCGATGGCCAAGGAAAGTTGGCTGTCATCGACGATGACTTCCATGGCTTTGTCTTTCTCGTTCACACGGATGCTCTGCACTTCGGCGGGCTGCAGCGCGGACTTCACGAAATTCACGGGGGTGTCGTTCCAGGGGATGATGTCGATCTTTTCGCCCTTGAGCTCGGCAATGACGTTTTGCACGCGAACGCCCTTCATGCCCACGCAGGCGCCCACCGGGTCCACGTCGCGGTCGCGGCTGATGACGGCGATCTTGGCGCGAGCTCCGGGTTCCCGGGCGCAGGCGCGGATTTCGACCACGCCATCGGCGATCTCGGGTACTTCATGTTCGAAGAGTTTCATCAAGAACTCAGGGGCGGTGCGAGTGAGGTAGAGTTGAGGCCCCCGGGTGCTGACCACCACGTCTTGGAGGTAGGCTTGCACGCGATCGCCGGGCTTGAAGGTTTCGCCGGGGATGATTTCGTTGCGGGGGAGAAGCGCGTCGGTGCGGCCCAGGTCGATGACGAGGTTGCCCCGCTCCACGCGGCGGGCGATGCCGGAGATGATTTCACCCTTGCGGATGATGAACTCGTTGAAGATGATATCGCGTTCAGCGTCGCGGACTTTTTGGAAGATGATCTGTTTGGCGCTCTGGGCATCGATGCGGCCGAACCCGGGGTTGGGCACTTTCACGCCCAGTTCGTCGCCCACGGTGACGCCGGGGTCGAGTTTCTGCGCTTCTTGCAGACCCACTTCCATTTCGGGGTCGTAAACTTCGTCATCAGACACCACTACGATTTTGAACTGGAACAGTTCGATTTCACCAGTCTCATCGTTGTAGTGGGCTTCCAGCACCGCTTCTTCACCGAATTTCTTCTGGGCCGCGGTGAGGACCGCGGCTTCGATGGCGCCGATGATGATCTCTTTGCGGATGCCACGGTCTTTACCGACTTGCTCGATGACGCGGCTCAGTTCTGTCAGGTTCATAGTGCTTCCTCCAAGTGGGCCTTGCTTACGAGTGACAGCGGGATTCGCACGCCAACATCGCTTTTGTAGCCCTCAGGTTTCACGATGACATCGGTGCCTTCCGTGGATACGCCACGGAGCTCACCGATGAAATTCTTTTGTTTCTTGTTCTTTTCCCAATAAGTGCCGTCGCCCAGTTCTTCAGCAGTGAGGGGGCGATAGGTGCCCACGCGCACGCGTCGGCCCTTGAAGCGGATGTAGTCTTCTGTCTTGCGGAGGGGGCGGTCGAGACCAGGGGAGCTGACCTCGAGGTTGTAAGAGCCCGTGAGCAGAGGGGTCTGTTCAAGATGCTGGTCCACGGCATCATTGACAGTGATGCAGTCGTTGAGACCAATGCGTCGCTCCTGGCCTGGTTCCGCCTTGCGATTGGACGTGAAATCGATGAACAGTCGCAGGGTCCGCGTTCCTGCCGTCACTAGTTCCATTGCCACTGCTTCATAGCTCAGAGGAGAAATGATCTGCTCTACCTCATTAGAGAGTAACTCCAGGGCTTCCTTGGAGTTGGGCTTAATGGATTCCTCGGCAACATTTGCAGAGGTGGATGATTGAATACCGGTCATAGATAAAAAAAAATGGGCTCAAGGGCCCATTCTGAGATGCGTGAATGTTGGTGCTCTTTTACATAGTTGAAACCGGCTAAGCAAGTAAAACATTTATATATTTATCTCCAAACAGCTTTGCTAAGGTACACGCCATGCCCAGTGATTTCGCGAAGATACGTACGCGTTTTGCGCCTAGTCCCACAGGTTACCTTCATATTGGGGGCGTGCGCACGGCCCGCGTCTGTTACCTCTATGCGAAGGGGAGGGGTGGGGATTTCGTCCTCCGCATCGAGGACACTGATACAGAGCGATCCCAATCCCTCTTCACTGACGATATTTTGGCCTCCATGAAGTGGCTGGGGCTCAACTGGGATGAGGGTCCCATCTTCCAGAGCCAGCGTTTCGATCGGTACCGGGAGGCTTGCCAGCAGTTGATCGCTTCCGGCCATGGCTTCTATTGCTACTGCACTCCAGAAGAGCTTGAAAACGAGCGCCAGGCTCTTGAGGCCGCCGGACAGAAGACGATGTACGGTGGCAAGTGCCGTGAGTTGGGCCACAAAAAGCCTGACCCGGCCCGGGGCCCCGCGGTGATTCGGTTCAAAACCGCCAAAAATGGTGAAATCACCTTTGAAGATGCCGTGCGTGGCGTCATCCGTTTCCAGCTTCATGAGGTCGAGGACTTCGTTTGCCTACGGGCCAATGGCACCCCTACGTACAACCTCGCCTGTGTGGTGGACGATGTGGACAACCGCATCAGTCACATCATTCGTGGTGACGACCATATCAACAACACACCGAAGCAAGTCCTGGTCTATGAGGCCCTCGGCTTGCCGGTGCCGATATTCGCGCACTTGCCCATGATTCTGGGGCCTGACAAGAAAAAGCTCTCCAAGCGCCACGGTGCGGTGAGTGCCAGTTTCTATCGAGAAGAGGGGTATCTACCCCATGCCGTCGTGAATTATCTCGTGCGTTTGGGATGGAGCCATGGGGATCAAGAGATCTTTTCCATGGAGGAGCTCCTTAAATTTTTTGATCTGGATCATATTGGTTCCAGTAATGCGGTGTTCAATACCGAAAAACTGCTTTGGCTCAATGCTCACTACATGCGCCATACCGCCGACGAGGAATTAGCGGGGATTTTGGTGCGGGACTTCCTGCCCGTGCTGCGTGGCTCAGGTCGCGACGATGCCTGGCTCACACGGGAGTTAAGCACGGCCCGGGTGAGGGAGATCATTGGTTTCTGTAAGCAGAAAACGAAACTAG
>CAYHWW010000123.1:0-10092 GCA_964360145.1 uncultured Oligoflexia bacterium
CGCCCCATCCATGGGGCTCTGTCCGAGCGGGCGCCTCCGGCTGCTCGGAGCATCTCGCTGGAAAATTCCCATCCACACACACCAAAACTTAAACTCGGTTTTGGAAGGAACGGGGGCGGGTACGAATGCGGGGACGGGTACGGGTTCGGGGACGGATACGGGGGCGTCTCGTGCGGCTCGCACTCGTGTTTTAGACTTTGTAGAAGTCGATGCAGAGGGCTCGCAGGCACTCGTCTCTTGAGCCTTCCACGGTGTTGGAAAGCTCTTCGAGGAAGTCACCGATGCGCTTTCGCAGCTTCGCCGCATCGTCCTTGGATAAAGTGATTGAGGCCGAGAAGTGGAAATCCTGGGCTAAAGGATTTTCCAGCGAGGAAAGGGCTTTCACTCTCCAGTTGGCGTGGTGCTTGACGATATGAGGGGAGTTTCTGTCGATGAAGAGTCTCGTCTTACCCACCTTGTAACGACCCATCTCATGTGTGATGAGCCCCGTGGAGGTGAGGAAAGAGAGCACTTCGCCGATTTTCAACTCAGGGAATCCCAGGTACTGGGCGATGGCGTCTTTGGTTTGATAGAGGGGAATGGCCACGAGCTGGTGCACGGCGGCGTAGTACCACTGGCTGTAGTAGATCATCTGGCCTTCCAGATCGAGGGTCTTGCCCTCCATCTGCATGCGCCTCTTCACACTCATATTCCGGCTGCTCGAGGCCTTGAGCTTGCCTTTGAAATAGTCCCGAAGGCCCGAGGAGCCTGCCCGGGCCAGGTTCACCATGATGAAAAAGTGATCGGCTTCCGCCTGGGTATGAGCGAAGAAACCGTTGAGTACGTCCGCCTGCTCGAGGCTCACATGAGCGGCGCCGTTGAAAATCTGCGAGATGTAGGCCGCCTGGCAGCCCAAGAGCGCCGCGAGTTGCGCCTTCACGCCACGTCCCCCGCCGACCCGGGCGGTGATGAGGTTATCCAGGTACTTCTTGTAGTCCTCGTATTCGAAAATGCTCTTTTTCACTAAAATTAAGCTTAACTTAATCTTAAAGATTAGAAAAACTTAAAATTCCATTCACGGCAGCGGCCCGCACGCGGCTTCGCACTTCTTCCGCGCTCAGTGTCGAATCCGCGGCCCATATCCGCGCCGCAACGGCCGCAACCACCGGCGCCGCGAAGGATGTGCCTCGCATCGCGTGGCGCAGATCCTCGCCACGGCTGCGGAAGTCGGCGCACAAAGGCCCGGGATCTTCCGCGGTGCCCGCCCCACCGTAGGCGGCGACGTCCACTGTGGCGGCTCCGTAATTGGAATAGGGGGCCCGGTTGCCATGGACGTCCACGGCGGACACCACAAGCATGGGCCCCAGGCGCAGCACTGCGGGAAAATAAGGATGGGTATCCAGATCCACGGGATCCGGGCGGTTGCCCGCTGTGGTGACGACGAGAGCGCCAGCATCGGCGGCTTCGCGTAAAATAGTGCCATACACTTCAGCACTGGCAGAATCATCAGTCCCAGAGGCGAGCACTAAAATACGGGCCCCACGGCTCAGGGCATAGCGGACCCCCGCCAGAACGGTAGTGATGTAGCCGAGACCAAAGGCATGGCTGACTTTCACCGGCAGAATCCGTGCGGCGGGCGCACCCTCGGCAATGATGCCCGCGATGGCGGTGCCATGCCCCATATCATCGGCGGGATCGTCATCCTCTTCGACGAAGTCTCGGCCCACTGCTGCAATGCGCCCTCGGAGCACGGGATGCAAAGGATTGAGGCCCGTATCTAAAACTGCAACCAGGATACCACCGGTATCCACACTAATGGCCGGTGCCCACTCAGAGGCTGTGTACATAGCGCCTCGAGCAAAGGCGAAGCGACCTTGCTGGACTTCCCCGGTCGCGGGATTGACACGCGCGACACTGATGTGCACGGGACCGGGTTGCTCCACCGTCACTGAGAACTCCGTGCCGGTGCCCGTCGGGAGGAGCGCGGAGGGGGTTGTTCCCTGCCACGAGTACAACGCGCCTGGTACGGCATCGCCAGCAAGGGAAAGGGTTACGGTAACTGGGCCAGCCCCTGAGACCGCAAGTTCGCTGCGATCTGGAACAGCGACGCCATCAACCTGGCCCACAATGACCAATTGCCACAGCAGCGCCAAAGGGCTCATGGCAGGGGCTGCTCCAGGGAAATCAGGGCGCCAGCCTCTGACAAGAGATCCCGGTACTGCCGCTGGATCTCAGGATCATCTATGGTTACTTCCATGCCCCACAGGCGGCGATGCATGCCCTCAAGGCGCACGATCAAGCCACGCAGCGCCGCGCGATGGACGTCGGTCATGAGCGGGTTTTTTTCGGTGTTACGCATGAGCTCAGGGATAACCTCATTTTCAAAGCGGCCTTGAACGTCGACGTTCCACTCACGGAAAAACCCATCAAGACCCGCGAGGAATTGGATGGCGCGTTCCTGGAACTCACCTTCGCGGGATGCCGCGTCAGTGGCGAACGTCCGGCAATCCATGAGCGAAGGAATCGCAGTCGCCGCGGCCTCACCCAAAATGAGACGACGGCCATTGAGACAACGGGTGGTGAGGACAAAGGCTCGCTGGCGGAACGACTCGGTATACTCCCGGTGCATGCGGTCCAATTGCCGGTTCGCCTCAGCGAAAATCACCGCGGGATACGTCATCATGAGGTCCTCATCGGACTGGAAGCCCAGGGAAACTGCCGCACGGTACACATCGCCCAGGGTGATCTCAGGGTTTGAAGCGATGAGATAAGAAATGAGGATGCGGGTGTTACGACTGTCCGCGTGATGAAACTGGCGACGGGCCACCATGTAAAGCACTTCGTGGAGAATGAGCACAGCACGGCTCGTGCGGCCGTGGCGAGGGTGATCGAAGAGCCGCTGGTCAACGTGGAGATAGGTCTTCTCGCCCTCAAAGAAGTGTGAGGCCAACGTCGCCAGCACGCAGCGCCCGCTGTCGAGAAGGCCCACGGTGTTTACGTCATTGACAGGCTCCAAGCCAAAGGGCTGGCGGATGATGTTGTTGCTGTCCAAGCGTCTCAATGCATCGTTGGCGTGGCCCACGAGACGAGGAATTGTCCAGTTCACCCGACTCATGACGCGACTGATATAGACCAAGAAGCGCTCACCCTCCGCGGGCTCGATGATCTGGGGCACCAGTTCACCGGCCATGCCCCGAGGCTGCCGAGCTTCAAAGAGATCGTAAGACTCGATGGACACGATGTTCGGGAGCATCGCATTGTCGATGTAGCCGCCATTGGCGTGGATTTGATCGACGATTGAGGTGCTATCGAAGCACACGACGCCATTGCCGCCCCCGCCGCCGGAGATGGTGCCATCGCCGACCTCTTCACAATGGGCATTGACCGAGAAAATACAGAAAATGCCGATGATGAGATTACTGAAGACCCTCCTATTCATGGAGCTCTCCTCAGCGGAGTCCGCTCCAGAGCAAAGGATAAAATCTCTTCGCTCGGGGGCTGAGTCACTCTGGCAGTGACCCCTCCGCTCCAGCCGCAAATGCCATGAATGCCCTCACAGCGGTTGATAACCGCTGAATGCCCGGGCCAATCCCCGATCCGCTCGAGAAGCTGCTCAAAAGCCTGTGGCAACGCAGCAGTGAGATAGACGTCCACGAAAATACGATCAAAGGGGGCGGAAATGATGTCGAGCCTATCCAGCAGGCCAGACTCATTGATCAACTCGATAACCCGTCCACGCAGGAGCTGTACGCGGCGGTTGCCATAGTCAGTGAGGTCTAGGCGCAGGGACGAAATGACATCCGGGGACGCCAAGCCGAGACGCTCCGTTTCTGGCAGCATATCAAGGCACTGTGTCACGGAGGGACCATCGCAGTGGGCCTGCGGGAGAAACGCCTCATTGAAGCGCGCGAAGAGCGCACTCCCCTCTTCACGAAGTATGGCGGGAAGCTCCCGATATATCGACTCCTGCGCTAAACGCAGCACATCGCGGTGGATTTCTTCAATATAGGTCAGGGGCAGAGGCGTCGCGGGAAGGAAACCCAGCTGGATCGCTTCATCAGCCAATTGCCGGGCATTGAGCTGATTATTCAAAGTGATGAGATGCCCCATGAGGGCTCGGGTATTGCGACTCGATGCATGCCCCAGCCGCCGCCCCGCCATGTAGAAGATCTCGTGCAGATAAAAGATGGCTTTGCTGAGCTCAGAGTGACTCGGGTGATGGAAGAGACGGCCATCCACGTGGAGCACGGGGAAGTCGCCATCCAGCAAATGAAGCCCCATGGTGGCAAGAACGCAGTGATGGGTATCGATGATGCCCACCGCGGCAGCGTCATCGATGCGGTCCACCCCGTGGGGCTGGAACACGATGTTATGGGGACGAAGCTGGGACTTGGAGCGTTCGTAAAGCTTATGGAGATCGGGCACGGAGTAGCGCAGCATGTTCTCTACGCGGAGTAGATAATTGACGAAGGTTTCCCCTGCGCTCAGCCTTTCGACTTCGGGCACGAATTCATTGCCATCAATGCCCCGCTCCAGCCGCGCCTCGAAGAGATCGAACATCTCCACGGAAGTCACGTGGGGCATGAACTCATCGAGAAGAAGGCCTTGAGCTTCGCCGCGCACCCGGGCGGGCATGGCGGGATCGTCGAAGCACACCACGGCGTTGCCGCCGCCACCGCCGGAAATGGTGCCGGCGAAGGCTTGAGTGATGCTCATGATGAGGCTGAAAAACAGGGGAATCATGGGGGCCTCTCTATACCCTATATCCGACGAAAAGTGACAACTTTTATGCCTCAACGACAGATAGGGGAGAGCCCCTGCAGGCTCTCCCCTTGGCGGTGTTCACACCGTCCCCAGTCTTGGGTATTCTGTCGCTGCTATGAACTGGCAATTATTTAATGATTACCAGGGGTAGCAGATGTATTGCCATTGGTAGAAACAGCCGTAGTAATTGCAAAACTGGCGTTGCTCATACACGCAGTAGGTGTCGCTGTTGGCGGCGGATTCGTCCATGATGCGTTGGATGACCCGCACGGTGGCCGGGGCTTCAGCGCCCGCGGCTGGTGCGGCGGGGACCGTCACGGTGTCATTCACTGCGGGGACGGCGGGCACGTCCACTGCCATGGCAGCGTTCGCGAAAGTGGTTACGAGGGCCAGGGTCAGGATCACATTCTTCAGGGTTTTCTGGGTCTTCATTTTCATTCACTCCGTTTTTCGCAGCGGTCATTCGCTGTCGATGAACGGGTTATAAACCCACCCCATGGATTGGCTGTACTGAGCTTAATTAAGAATGAAGGTGTTTATTAAGCCCTGACTTAACGTTAGAATAACCCTTCCAACGCAGCGTCACTGACCAACTGGGGCAACGTCACGTGGAGCCGGGGCTCGGCAGCCATGGCGCGCTTGATGGTAAATAGCGCCTCTTTGTTCCGGGCCCAACCGCGGCGGGCAACGCCGTTGTTCACATCCCAGTGGAGCATGCTCTTCAAACGACGCTCCGCCTCAGGGGAGCCGTCGAGCACCAGGCCGAAGCCGCCGTTGATGACTTCACCCCACCCCACGCCGCCTCCATTGTGCAGCGACACCCAGGTGGCGCCGCGAAAGGCGTCGCCCACAAAATTTTGCACCGCCATGTCGGCGGTGAAGCGGGAGCCGTCGTGGATATTGCTCGTCTCGCGGTAGGGCGAGTCGGTACCCGAGACATCATGATGATCGCGGCCTAATACTACAGGGGCGGTGATTTGGCCTTTGGAGATGGCATCGTTGAACGCCGCAGCGAGAGCGATGCGGCCCTCGGCGTCGGCGTACAAGATGCGGGCCTGTGACCCCACCACGAGCTTGTTGACCTTGGCCTGCTTGATCCACAGAATATTGTCCGCCAACTGACCACTGATCTCTGGCGGCGCGGTGCGGGCGAGTTTTTCCAATACCTCGGTGGCTATGGCATCAGTGGCGTCTAGATCCTCGGGCTTACCCGACGTGCATACCCAGCGGAAGGGGCCAAAACCGTAGTCGAAACAAAGGGGCCCCAAGATATCTTGCACGTAGGATGGATATTTGAAGCTGCCATCGGCCTTGAGGATGTCGGCACCAGCCCGAGATGCTTCGAGGAGAAAGGCATTGCCGTAATCGAAGAAGTACATGCCCTGCCCGCTCATGGCATTGATCGCCGCCACGTGGCGTTTCAGCGTGGCCTGTACCGCCACTTTAAATGCCGCAGGGTCAGCGACCATGAGGCTGTTGGACTCTTCAAAGCTGAGAGCCACGGGGTAATAACCACCGGCCCAGGGGTTGTGCAGCGAGGTTTGGTCCGAGCCCAGATCCACGGCGACATTATGTTTCGCCAAGTGCTCCCACAAATCAACGACGTTGCCTTGATATGCTAGGGACACAGCCTCTTTGGCGGCACGGGCTTTTTCAATGCGAGCGACGAGATGCGGCAAATCATCGAACAGCTCATCCACCCAGCCCTGCTCATGACGCTTCCGCGCCGCCACGGTGTTCACTTCCGCCACAACGCCGATGCAGCCCGCGATGACGGCGGCTTTCGCTTGCGCGCCAGACATGCCGCCCAAGCCCGCGCTGACGAAGACCTTGCCCGCAAGGGTGCCCTTATTCTTGGCGAAAAGACGCCCCGCATTGAGCACGGTGATGGCAGTGCCGTGCACAATGCCCTGGGGACCGATGTACATGAAGGAGCCCGCAGTCATCTGCCCATACTGCGTGACACCGAGGGCATTGAAGCGCTCCCAATCATCGGGCTTGGAGTAGTTGGGGACCATCATGCCATTGGTGATGACGCAGCGAGGGGCCTCGGCGTGGGATGGGAAGAGGCCCAGGGGATGGCCGCTATAAAGCACTAATGTTTGTTCATCGCTCATGGTGGCGAGGTACTTCATGACGAGGAGGTACTGGGCCCAGTTCTGGAACACGGCGCCGTTGCCGCCGTAGGTGATGAGCTCTTCGGCGTGTTGAGCCACCCGTAGATCGAGGTTGTTCTGCAGCATGACCATGATGGCGGCGGCCTGCTTGGATTTGTGTGGGTACTCGCTGAGGGGCCGCGCCCGCATCTCGTAGCTCGGGCGAAAGCGGTACATGTAGATGCGACCAAAGTCCTTCAGCTCCTGGGCGAACTCTTTGGCAAGCACGCCATGATGGCGGGCGGGGAAGTAGCGCAGGGCATTGCGCACCGCGAGGCGCTTCTCATCGGCGGTGAGAATATCTTTGCGCCGTGGGGCATGGCTCAGTGCCTGGTCCCGAAACCGAGGGGGGGGCAGCTCGTCGGGAACGCCTTGCAGGACGGAACGCTGGAACTCGCTAATTTTAGAAACCACGATACCTCCCAGGGTGCCGCCATGATCCCAGATGTGGGGATCATCAGACAATCCCGACTTTGAAATACTTTGTAGAGGTGGAAGGCGACTGTGGTAGCGCCGGGCCATGGAGCTGAAACGCTTTGAAATCTACCAACGTCACGGGGGATTGCCCAGTCTGCGTGACTCCACCAACGGCGAAGTCATGCACCCCGGTGGCGACCCCGCTCGCGAGGCTCGGGAGCTGTATGTGGAGCAGCCCCGGTTGGAGCAACGTCTCGCCATGCCCAGCCCTGACCCCTTAGTGGTTTGGGATGTGGGCCTGGGCGCTGCCACCAATGCCGTGGCGGTTCTGAGCCTTGCTCGTCGCATGGCCGACGAGGGACGCTTGGCCCGCCCCCTCCACCTGGAAAGTTTTGAGCTCTACCTTGAAGCCCCCCGCCTCGTTTTACAGCAAGCCATGTCATTTCCATGGCTGCAACAGACGTGGGTCCGTCATGCCCTAGGATCCGTGTTGCAAGGCTCATGGCGAAAGGATCTCATCACGTGGCGTCTCTTTGATGGGGATTTTCTCCAAACCGCCGCCCGAGCGGAACAGCCCCACATCGTGCTCTATGACATGTTTTCCGCAAAATCTTTCGCCCCTCACTGGACCCCGCAGTGCTTTGAGATGATTCGATCACTGAGCTTCTCTGAGTCCTCCCTTAGCGTGGAAGAGGGCACGGCGTTATTCACCACAACGCTATCAACCGCCGTGAGATCCGCCATGTTGGCTGGCGGATTCTATGTGGCCCAAGGACAACCCTCCGGCCCGAAGCTTGAAACCACCGTGGCCACCACGGTGCAAGCAGGCCCCTACTTGTGGCTCGGGGAGCGCTGGATGCAGCGCTTCGAGCGCAATCCTGATCAGAAAAACTGGGATGCGGGCTTGCGCCAGGCCGTGTTGAGTCACCCTCAATTCAAAACTTAAAGAATGCCGGTGGGGTATGGAAAATTATCGTATCGTCTTCGGATGGGACCAAGTTACTCGCAACGATTACGGCCCAATGAAGTGGAATGAAATCGGCGGATCCCGCGTACGAGGATTGCCCATGATTCTTCATCTGGAGTGACGTCAGCTTATGCTGGCGCTGGAAGCGGCGGATAGCTATATTACGAACGATGAAAAACACCGTACAACCCGAGTTGATCTCGTTACGTGATCTATCGGAACAGGATGCTCCTCTGCTTCGAGACTATTGGTTCCGGTCGCCCGAAGGATTTATCGAATCCTTGGGCGTAGACTTCTCGAAGATGCCTTCGGAGGCGGAGTTCGAACGAGGCTTAATCAATAAATGCCGTGAAAACGCTAGCCGTCCGAGCTCCAAGCTCAATGCCCTGATTATCCTCTATGACGAAAAACCAGTCGGATTCCATACCATGACTCCAGTCGTTGAAGGCGACTATGGCATCTTTCATGCTCACGTCTGGGACACTCAACTGAGGGGACGGAGTCTTGGAGTACACACATATCCCAAGGCTTGCCGGATCTTCTTGGACCGCTTTGATCTCAAGCGAATTCTCTTCAAAACACCCAAACAGAATCTTGGCGCAATTCGCGTGAAAGAAAAATTAGGCATCCCCCTCATCGGTGAGGAAGTCATCAATTTCGGCATCTATCGGGAAGGGACTCTTTCCCAGGTGTATGAACTCACGCGGCCTCACGCAGACAGATTGTAGATATAAGGGAGACCCATGCGAAAGTTTCCTCTCCACTGGGTTGATGCATTTACGAATCAGAAATTGGGCGGAAACCCTTGTGCCGTCATATTGGATGCCGACCCCTTATCCGCCGAAGAGATGCAGGCGGTAGCGAGAGAAATCAACCTCTCGGAAACGGCCTTTGTGCTCAAATCAGATCGAGCGGATAGTCGGGCTAGATACTTTACGCCACAGGGCGAGTTGCCATTCGCCGGGCACACCTGCAAAAAAGGCATAGTCATAGACTTTGTCGCGGTCCATGAGGGCCTGAAGCATTTGCTCAGATGTTAGGTCCCTCATGTTCTGTTACCACTTTCAGTTCGGTCGTTGAATTTTACCGCCTGGATAAACATTCGAGGACTTTGAGCGGTGTAGGGTTCTTTTAAATGACCGCCTTCAAGCTTTCTGATTTGGAATCCTGCTTGATTGAGCATCAACTCAATTTCAAACCGAAATATCGGACGCCAATGCATCGAGTAGTGTTGACGTTTTACTTGGCCGCCCGCTTCAACTTCGTCGTACCAGCCGTGAAGTCTCTGCCTATGGTTTTCATCAAACGCATCCATCGTCGCAAAGCGTGTATAGGTATTTCCTGTGTGAGGATTTTTTCTTGTGTAGAACGGTTTTGGAATGGGATCACCGTCGATCTTAAGTCTCAGCGGATTTACGATGTCTAAAACTAAGACGCCATCATCGGCCAGGTGTTTTCTCGCCGAGATCAGTGTTTGAAGCTGGGCCCCGAAGTCGGGAATACAGAGTAGGCTGTTGAACGCGATGAAGGCCATTTTGAAATCAGTTCTTTCAAGCGCGAGGCGAGTAGCGTCTTGCTCGACGAGCGTGACCCGCTTCAAAAGCTCACGCGGCTGCCGAGATAAATTTGCCTCAAACTGTTTGAGCATTTCAGCGGAAATATCGACGCCCATCACATCATACCCCGCTATCGCTAACGGAATGGAGACGCGTCCACTACCACAGCAGATTTCCAAGATCGGCCCGTCGGTTTCGGAAGCTATTTCTTTGTACCTTTGAACATCATGGGCCAGACCTTGAAACTTTGTGA
>CAYHWW010000124.1:0-10092 GCA_964360145.1 uncultured Oligoflexia bacterium
GCACTGCCACAGAGCAAAAGACCGAGTCACCCGCCCCCGTTGCTGGATCGTCTCGGCACATCCCTGCGGCGATCAAACGCAGGGTGTGGCTCCGGGACGGAGGCAAATGCACTGAGCCTGGCTGCGGGGCGTCGAAATATTTGCATTATGATCATGTACAGCCATTTTTTCTGGGCGGTGAGCACAGCGCCCGAAACCTCCGCCTGCTCTGCAGCGCGCATCATGGCGCTATGACGAGGGAAGTGTTTGGGGGCTTGTCGGGCTGAAGGCGCAGGTTCCGCGACATAGCAGTGCCGCCGTAGGGCCACCGGCGTGAAGTGATCGATTTGCAGGTCGAAGCGCGGGATAGGCCCTTGCCCTACTCCACATTCCGCGCTGAAATCCCCCCCATGACCGCTCCACGCAGCTTGAATGCTACAGCCATCACCATCTTCACCGACGGCGCCTGCTCCGGCAACCCCGGCCCCGGGGGCTGGGGCGCCATTGTGCGCGTGGACGGCGAGATCACTGAGCTGGGTGGCGCCGCGAACCCCACCACCAACAACCGCATGGAGATGACCGCCGTCCTCGAGGCCTTGCGGGCCATTCACCGCCACGCCGGCGCCGTGAAACTCCACACCGACTCGACCTACGTCATCCAGGGCATCAGCGGCTGGATCCACGGTTGGAAGCGCAACGGCTGGAAAACGAAAGAAGGCAAAGATGTGGTGAACCGCGACATCTGGGAAGCGCTCTCCGACGTCGTCAGCGAGCGCACCCGCAAGCACGGAAAAGATTCTGACATTGAATGGATCGCCGTGCCCGGCCACAGCGGCATGCCAGGCAACGAACGCTGCGACGAGATCGCGGTGGACTACAGCCAGGGGCTCGTGCCCGCGCTGTATCATGGGCCATCGGCGGGCTATCGCATCCACCTGGACGCCGATGTGCCGGCCCGGGCTCCATCCAAAAAGAAATCCAAGCCCCCCACCAACCCCGGCGCTTACTACGTGAGCGTGGTAGGCGGCGTCACCATGCGCCACAAAACCTGGGCGGAGTGCGAAGCGCGGGTCAAAGGCACCGCCGGCGCCAGGTTCAAGAAAGTGGCGGACGCCACGGACGAAGCCACGGTGCTGGCGGGCTGGGGGGCGCGCACCCCGCGCTAGGCCAAGTCAAAACTCATGAGACAGCCCCGCACTGCGAGGGATGCGCAGCGGATGAAATCAGCTTTTTGGCCAAGATCACAGGGGCTGATTCCCTTCACGATCACGAGGATGCCCATCAAAGACTGATCATCGCTGTACAACGGGCAATACATGCGCACGACGTTGCCGTTCATGGATTGAGCCTTAATAGAACGACTGCGAATCATTTCCGCTAACACCTCATCTTGACCCACATTGAGCTCATCGCCGCTGATGTAGCTTGTCCCCGTGGCGGTGAGGACCCGCATGCGCTTGCGATCCGCAGCGTCCGCACGACCCAGAAGCGCAACTTCGGCACCGAGTAACGAACGGGAGACCAGTGCGCAGTACTGTCGCGCGGAATCTTGTGGTGTGCGCTGGCGATTCAGCGCGGCCTCCACCATGAAAAGCATGATTCCGAGGGAACTGTAGCGACGACCGGCTGCTTGAGTGACGGGCCCACCGGCCCCACCCTCTTCACTGTCCATGGACTCCGCGCCACCAGCGCGACGGCGCTTTTCGGCCCAACCCTTGGCGGTCAACTCCTCCTCGGGAACGCTGGCCTCAGGCTCATCATCAATCTCGTCGTGTTCGGGGCGGCTGATCTTTGCCAACACTGAATTGCCCGTGACGGGGGGGGGCGCCTCGTCTATCTGGCCTTGCTCCCGGAGTTTTTGGAAGGAGAGGGCCACACCCTCTTCCCCTTCGGCCATGTCCATGGGCGTGACCATCTCGTCGGCTTCAGCAATGAGCTCTTCTTCTTGATCTTCAGTGAGGGCATCGGCTGGAGCATCCGTAGCATCGCTATCCACAGCCCCCTTGGCGTCCGGAGCTTTTTCACCGCTCTCCTGCCGCGCAAGCTTCCCTTTGATGTCCTTCAGCAGCTGCGCTCGCTTGGCGCGCTCCTGTTCCGAAAAATATCTCGTGAGGTAGTGCTGCACCACCAGCGGGAGGTCTTGAAAACGCTCCTGCTTCTGGGGTTGGCTCTGGCGCGTGAACCAGCACAGCTCTTTGCGGGAATACAGCGGTCGCTCGCTATAAATAATCCAGAACGGGGAATGAGCAACCACGTCCTTGCACTTCTTCATTTTGATTTCAGGCAGGATGAATACGTAGACGATGCTTGCGCTGGGTAGCGCGGTGTCCTTGCCAGCGGACTCCCACACCCCGTCGATGCCGCCGAAGTGGTCCAGGGGGAAGCGATTGACGCCGCCGAGATCGTCAGCCCCTTTGCTGTCGCCCCGAGCCCGAGCGTCCTCGATATTGAGAATTTCCTCATCATCTTCGTCGACGTCGCCCACCACGGAATCCCGAGCCTGCCAATTGCGCCGCCGGTCTTCTTCGCTTTCAGTGATGGCGCCATGATTATCACCACCTGCCTCAGCTTCGGAGCGCTCCTCCTCCTCTTCGACGTCGCGCCCCGCGAAGTTCCGCTGGGCGCTGTCTAAATCGTCGGCGTCTTCCTCAGCGGCGCCTGGGTGAGTGCCATCGCGCTTGGCGCGTTTACCCCACGGTGACTTTTTCTCAGCAGCATCACCACTTTTGCGACCACGACCGGATGCAGCATCAGAGTCTTTTACGCCATCGCCATCATCTACATCCGCAGCATCCGCGGCATCCACAGCATCCGCGGCATCCACAGCATCCGCGGCATCTTCAACATCCTCAATATCTTCAACATCCTCAACCCCGTCATCAGATTCGCTTTGTGTCGCGTGCTCCTTCGCTTTGAGGCCGGATTTTTCACGCCCGGAGCCAATGCCTTCCCTGGCTGCGCGTTCCCGCCCCTGCCGCTCTTTTTGAAGAGCGGCCTTGCGCCTCTCCAGGTCCATCAGTTCCAGAGGCGTGAGGTCTTTCTTATTCCAACTACTGGAATTGATGTGCTCAGTTTTGACGCCTTTGCCCTCGGTAACAGCACTGGATTGAGCTACCGCCGGGGGCGTCGCAGTCTTCAGCGCGGTCTTTGCTGCCTCCGCCGTCTTTGCCGCCAGCGCAGTCTTTGCTGACTCCGCGGTGTCGGCGGTTAATGCGGGTACTTCATCATCATCATCGTTCTCATCGTCCGCGGTGGCTGGTTTCGCACCGATTTTCTTTTGATCAGCGGAAACCGCGGATCCCGTGAGGCCGCGACGAGTCGCTGCCCGCGCATCAACGGGCTTGCTCAGTTTTTCATGAGCTTCCTTGGAATCAGCAGCGGCAACACCCCGCTCCTTATGGGGAGCTTTCCCCTTGTCTTTGTCCGCGGCGGTGGTGGCTTTGAGCGCGGCAATGTCCTCATCCTCGTCCTGACTCTGAACGGCGGCACCCTGAACCTTTTTTTCCACTGCGTCATTCCGCTGCTGCAAGGAAGATGCGGCTTTTCGTGCCAGGATTTCCGATTTTTTCTGTTCTTTTTTCTTCAGAGCCTCTGAATCAGCTTCCGCGATGCTCTTCAAGGCGGTTTGGGTATCCTTAGCGGTAATAAGATCGCCGTTGGCGTCCGTATCCACCTTTTTCGCGATTTCTTTTCCTTGCGGGTCAACAAACTTAAGTTGAGGCCTCAGTCCCTGGAAGCCCCAGCCCTGGGGTGTGTGCTCAGGCTTATCTCCGGCGCATTGCCACGCTCCCTTCGCGCTTGGGCCATCCTTGGGCATCCATCGCCACTGGGTCTCGCCCTCCGGCGTTTTATCTGGGTGCTGCTCCCATGCCCCCTGGGCTTCATCGGGGCCTGCCATGCGGAAGGCCCACTTCTTGCCCTTTTTTGACGGCCTGTTGCCCTTGAAGGCCCAGACATCCTCGGCAATCTCAGTGGCGTCGATTTCTTTGACTGCGGCGTCCGCCCCCTGCCCTTCGCCTTCGCTGGCCTTCATGCGCTTGAATTCAGCTATTTTGTGCTGCTTCCGCGCGGCCAGATTGGCTTTGATCTGCAACGACATCTTGAACTGGAGCTGCCGCTCGTTGACGGGCTCCATCATGAACTCTTGGCAACCCAGGTCTTCGAACTTTCGCGCGACAGGGGGCTGCTTAATGCTGCACGTGATGATGAACTTGATTTTCCCTTGCTTGATATCGCGCTTGAGGACCGTGGCCACTTGCAGGAGCTTGGAAATCTCCGCGGTTTCCGCGATGGATCCGAGGATGATGCAGGGACGCAACTGCATGGCAAGCTGCACGAACTCGCTCAGTATGGTCACCTCGTGGACCATGATGGACTTATCCTGTTTCAGCCTGGCAATGAGTTTGCTCAGCGTATTGCCGTAGGGGCCAAGGGCAATGACCTGGGCCCGCTCGTCCACGCCGGAGTCTGGGGCGACAGCTGGTTTTTCCTCGGTACTCATCGCCTATCCTATCGGAAGAACACTGAATGATGCCCCCTGGGAATCCATTGCCCAGGTACAAGGTGCACCTTAAAAAGGACGACTCACCGACCGATAATCCTGACATGAAGCGGGCTTTCATCACCGGCATCGCCGGCCAGGACGGATCATATTTGGCGGAATTGCTCTTGGCGGAAGGCTATGAGGTCCATGGCCTCGTAGCCAGCGACCGCAGCAGCCTTTCCCGCATCGCCCACATCCATGACAGCATCAAACTCCACTTTGGGGATGTGGTGAACACCATGCACATGGCTGATATCCTCCGGCACCTGCATCCCGATGAGATCTACAACCTCGCGGCCAAATCCTTCGTGCCCGCAAGTTGGGCGGATCCCATCATCACCGCGGATACCACGGCCATGGGCGCGGCCAGCATGCTGGAAGCCCTCCGCAGCGCATCCCCCCATTCCAAGTTCGTCCAGGCGACCAGTTCCGAGATTTTCGGCGATGCCCCGCAATCACCGCAGAACGAGTCCACGGGCTTCAATCCCCGCACACCTTATGGCGCATCCAAACTCTACGCCTATTTCATGACAAAGAACTACCGCCAGCGCTACGGCATCCACTGTGTCTCGGCCATCATGTACAACCATGAGTCTCCCCGCCGTCCCGCCGAATTCGTCACCCGAAAGATCACGGGCGCCGTGGCGGAGATCAAGCTTGGTCTCCGCAAAAACCTCACCCTCGGCAACCTGGATACTCGTCGTGACTGGGGCTATGCCCCCGATTATGCGCGGGCGCTCACTCTCATGGCCCGCCACGACAAGGCTCAAGACTTCGTGCTCGCCACCGGCGTCACAAGAACCGTACAAGAGCTCGCGGCCTTTGCGTTCGAGGCTGCTGGACTCGATTGGAAAGATCACGTGGTGGTGGATCCCAAACTCTGCCGCCCCCCAGAGAGCACCATTCTCTGCGGGGATCCCAGTTCCGCGCGCGCTCTTCTACGCTGGCAGCCCACCAAGACGTTTCAAGAAGTGATCACCGAGATGGTGGCCCACGACCTCGCCCTGGCCGAACGCAGGATTGCTCAAAGCGACGCACCCGCCAGAGCGGCCGCCTAAGGACCTAAGCTACCTGACGATAAAGCCGGTTCATGGCGTCGGCAAAGCGTTCTTGCGTGTAGTGCGCTGCCACGGCCTTGCTCTTTTCAGATAGCGCGGCACTCTCATTGAAGGCCCGCAGAATGCCTTGGGCAATGGAGTCCGTGCTCAGGGGATCCACTAAGGCCGCTGCTCCCCGGGCCACTTCACGCAGGGATGGAATATCTGATGCGACGATGGGAGCGCCGCAGGCCATGGCTTCCACCACGGGATAGCCAAAACCCTCGTGGGTGCTGGCTTGCACCACCACGCCGCTGGCGCTGTAGAGAGCGGGCAGATCCTCGACATAGTCGAGGAACCGCACCTTCGCGGAGATGCCCAAATGGACAGCATATTCTTCGAGCTCCTTGCGGGAGCCTGCCCACTGAGAACGCCCCACTTTGGTAAACCGAGCCCCGGGATGCTTCGCGAATACCGCGGGTAAAGCGCCAAGGAGCCGTCGGAGATTCTTTCGCGGCAGCTCGCTTCCGACGTAGACTATTTCCAGGGGATTTCTCTGCACTCCTGGCACGGGATGAAAGGCCGAGGAAATGCCAGGGTACACCACATGAATGCGCGAGCGTGGCATTCCCAGCATGTGCTCGATCTCATCCGCTGCCGCCTCCGTCAATGTCACCACCCCATCCACGCCGGAGAGCGCTGACAACGAGCGCAGGTAGCCTTTGCGGTCCGTGAAGGAGCCATAGATTCTGTGAATGGCGGGATAGAGATCGAAAATCGTGGCGAGCTTGAATCCCTTGCGCGGCAAATGGGGCACCAGGGCTCCGAATGTTTGGCTCGTGAGATGCCAGACGCGGCAGCTGTCCCCTCGGGGAATTTCCGCGGAGGTGGGATAGTTCTTGCGGGCCGTGGATAAATCACGACCCATGGCGCGTCCCAACCGGTCCACAAGATGTTTCTCCATCACGCCGACTAGCCCAGCGGTGCGGCTCGACACTTCATAGCTGCGATAAAGGCATCGTCCCTCCAGGGCTGCCCTGAGATCACTGACCCAGCGGTAGATGCCCGTCATCTCGGGTTCTGTTTTGACGATCAAACCCACGTCATGATTCATGCGGCTTCCGCGATGATGACGGGATTGCTTGCCATGCGCATGAACTTCTGGCGCTGCATTTTGATGGGTAACGCGGAGAGAGAATATTGCAGCTGGTACAGGCTCTGGAACTCCTCCAGGCGCGACTTTATTTTTTTCAGAAGTTCGCCATCAACCTGGTCCGTCCTCGCTGCGGAAGAAAAAATCACCATGAGGGATGAACCATTGCGGTAAACATAATCGTCTCGCCTGACCTGGGACCGTAGCAGCAGCTCCAATGCGGAGATGACTTGAGAAAGCCGATCCTTCTCTTCAAACATGCCTACCTCGAAGAGGGTATCTAGCTCAATCGTGGCCACCGTACATTCTTCGACATGGGAGTCGCTCGGGTCTTGGGCGTTCTGAGCCGAATACATGCGGCTGATGGTCCAGCGCTCCACCGCGCCAAGGAAATAGAGGAACACGCAGAAGCTGCAAGTCACCATGGCGATGGCGAGCAATGCCAACGGCGAGCTCATGAAGCTCACGCAGAGCGCGGTCAGTTGGAGACAAAGGGTAAGCCCCAGCAGCAACATGGTGGTCTGCCGCACGCTCAAGCCCATACGCAGCACCCGATAGTGCAGATGATTCCGATCCGCTTTGAATAGCGGGTTCTTCTTGCGATACCTGCGGATTACGCAGAGCCCCATATCCAAAATGGGATACCCCATCATGATGACGATGCTGGTGAGCAGCACCCAGGTATTCTTGGCCGGCGGGCAGGTGAGACTGACGCAGCCGATGAGAAACCCCAAAGGCAGGCTGCCATTGTCACCGAGGAAAACTTTCGCGGGGTTCCAGTTTTTCATGAGGAACGGGATGAGGGCCGGTCCGAGCAAGAACATCACGATGGAACCGAAGGCGAGATGGCTCTCCCAGCTGAAGCCCAGGATCCCCATGGCCGCGGAGACGAGGAGCACAGTGCCACCGGCGAGGCCATCCAGGCCGTCGATGAGATTCACCGCGTTGCTGAGACCCACGATCCAGGTAGCGGCAAGAAACCAGATCACCACGCCGATCTTGTCAGACCAGTACAAGCAAAGGGCATGGATGCGGGGTTCGCAGACTAAAACCAAAGCCGCCGCGGCGAACTGCCAGAAGAGCTTGCCCTTCGGGGACACCCCATGGAGATCATCTCGGAGCCCCAACACCACGAGGAGACTCATGGCCGTGCCCACGGCAGCCAGTGATTTGCCATGGGCCTGGAACCACCACGGCTCCAGCAACGAGAAAAATGCAAGCCCCGCCACCAAGGTGATGAAGACCACGACCCCACCCACGATGGGCATGGGCTTGGGGTGGCGGCGACGTGACGTGGGAATATCGATGAGGTCGAAACGGTGGGCGAGACGGATGGCCACGGGAAAGAGCAGATGGCCGCAGACAACGGTAAACGCGCAAGAAAGCAGCAGCGACTGAATCAATGTCCCCTCCCCCCCGACGACTCACATCCTTATCGTCCCGAGGTCAGGCTCTCTTGAGACTCACCAACAAGTAACCGGGTTTGAGGAAGCTCAGATAGGGGTAGGCAGCAACCACCCCGCGGTCCAGCCCGCGCCTCAAAAGCCGGGGCCACTGTAAAGTTAATTTGTTGTAAGTGAAAATGGTATGAAAACCCTTCATGCGCACGGGCCCCGGTCGAGGAGCAAGGCTTGCAACCCACTGGGCAATGGTTGCCGGGTTCACGCGATTGATGTGCCCGGAGAGATGGAAGGTACCCTGGCAATGGGGGCACTCCAGCTCCACGAGGGGCTGGTCGTAGGGCACTGTGATGATGAGCTGCTTACGTGCGACTCGCCAAAGCTCCTGCAAGGCGCCCGTGGGGTCATCCACATGCTCCAAGACCTCAGAGCAAACCACGGTATCGAAGGACTGCCCCTCAAAAGGAAGAGCCGGGAGCTGCCCCTGTTTCAACTCCACCGCGGGCAGCACGGCCTTGGCGCTCTTCAACCGCTCCCGGGACATGTCCACGCCGGCCAGAGCCAGGGCGGGGCGGGAACGGGCCAGGCGCTGGAGGAAATCCCCATCGCCGCAGCCCACGTCTAAAAGCGAGACGCTCGCGGCCAGGATCTCTGGCGCGATGTTGTCGAAGAGGGCTGATTCTCGCTGGGTGCCCCGCAAAGGGTTGCGCTTGGCGTCACGTTCGTAATCAAACACGTTCTTTTCAGCCTAACTCAGAAAGCCCGCCTTGACGCGACTCACCCCGGTCTCTAGCATTTCAGTGATGGGTAAATCTTTCCACAAAGCCATAAGCGCGCTGCTGCTGGTCACGGTCATGCTTGAAGCTCCCCTCGTGGCCTGGGGTGCGAGCCCCACTGAATCCATGTTGGAAAATCGTGGCGGTGGTGGCTCTGAGTTCCATGTGGGCCAGAATACGGGCATCAACGTCAAGGTCACGCTCCTCGGCGGAGTCCGGAGCCAGGGTGTGTACCACATCCCCGAAAGCACGGACATGATCAGCCTCATTGGTTATGCGGGTGGCGGCAACGAATTCGCCAAACTCAACGACATCACGATCAAGCGCCGCAAAGGCGATAGCTATGAAGTCCTCGACGTCTCCTTAAAGAATCTGGCCACGTCCGCGGGCAGCTTGCCCACTCCGCGCCTCATGAACGGCGACGTCGTATTCGTGCCTGAAAGTCGCTCCACCCAGAACCTCATGCTCGGCCTCTCCATCATCAGCACGGTGCTATCCATCGCCCTTGCTGGCTATGCCGTTTCCCAAATCAAGAAATGACCCCAAGCCCACGCGCTAGCCTCTTAGTCATCAACGATGCGGGACTCACGGGCGGTGGTGCGGAAAATCGCCTGTTTCACCTGCTCAAGCATTGGTGCGCGGTGGGCCGCTGGGAGAGCATCACTCTGCTCAGTCACGGCGACGCGCCAGCGCCACCGGCGAGTGGCCTGCCAGGGCTTCGGCACATCACGGCTCGAAATGGGGTACAGGCCCTTGCCCAATTGGATGCGCTGCCCTCAAAGCCGAGCCTGGCGCAGGTGCACAACATCCCCCGCTTGGGGACGGAACTCTTCAACAGCTTCAAGGATCGCGGGATCCCCGTGGCCTGGTTCATCCACGACTTCTGGCCGATCTGCGGGAGAAACCTCCTCCATGACCGCTGGGGCCACAGATGCGAAGGCCCGGAGGTTGTGAAGTGCGCCCGTTGCATCGGGCTCCGCACCAGTTTCAAGCTCCGCGGCCGCCGGGACCATTTTCGCGCCGTGGACCTGGCCATCCCCCAAACCCAGGCAGTGGGCCAGGATCTGGCGCGCCATGGAATTTCACCCCGGCGCTGGATGCCACTGACCCCCTGGATCGATCTCTCTGTTTTTCAGGCTCCTGCCTGCGCGAACCCCAACCCAGCCACTGTGGTCTTTGCAGGACCCCTGAGCAAAGCTAAAGG
>CAYHWW010000125.1:0-10047 GCA_964360145.1 uncultured Oligoflexia bacterium
GAGCGGGCGACGACGACAACGAAGCTCCCCGGCAAAGGACAGCGTCTACGCTACGGAGTGAGGAAACTCGCGCAATCTGCGGGCAATAATGCCAGGGCACGGCGCCGATGGAGATTATATGTCACGCGGTACTGACGTCGTTCCATGGAGAGAGATCCGGCTGCCACGGTGTCAAAACGACTGTCTTTGAGGGGAAGCAGCGCGGGCTCCCCGACGGGTGCCAAGAATTCCCGGGATTCCCGCTCCAGGCGGAAGCGGTGGCTGGATTGGAACACGGTGCGGATGAGATCCCCATCCCGGGCAGCACTGCCCTGCAGCCAGGAACCGAAGCGTTGGGAGTCTTCGATGAGGCCGTGGAGATATTGCGAGAGGGCACCAGGGTAGGAACCATTGCGGCGCAGGCTTAAAATATAATCGATGTCGAAGCGATGGGGGAAGAGCAGCGGGTGTTGCACGGCCCGCAGCATAACGCTTTGGGCGAGGAGCTCCGCCACCCGGCCATTGCCGTCTTTGAACGGGTGGATGTGCTCAAAGCCCAGGAAGGCTTCGAGAGCAGTCTCCGCGGTAAGGGGTGTAGTCCCAAGCCAATGGAGGAAGCGTGACACAGCCTCCTCAGAGGTCACCGGCGCTCCATCCACGGGATGGTAGGTGAAGCTTTGCACGGCACCGAGGGCATCGGCAGGAAGGATGCCGCGGTTCAAGATGGTGTGGAGCTCCTGCAGGTAGGCTCCGTCCAAGGGGCGGTGAGTGCTGGCAAGGACGAAGGCCACGGCGGCTTCCGCGTTGGCCGTGGCCCGGTGGCGGGTTTCGGCCTGGGAGGCGCCGCTGTCGTAGTGGGTGTCGCCGCTGGAGAGGGTGGAGGAGCGGCTCAGGCTCTGCATCATCATCATGCGCTGCTGGGCCACGGGTAGGACAGGGAGTGCCACCACGGCGCGGGGCTCATGGAACTCTTCAGCGCGAAGCGCGGTGACGCCTTCGCGCTCCAGCTCGCGCAAAAGGTCTTCGTAGCCACGGGCGATGCCGCTGGATACCCGCAGATCGCGGCTTTCGAACTCACGCACCACACGCAGGCGCTCTTCGATGTCGGCGCTCATCACCGCGGCTTGTACGGTGTTACCATCGGTGACGGCCCGGCGAATTTCTCCGGCGTAGAAGCCTGTGACGAGACGGGTGTGGTTTGAAGGCGTGAAGCGGTCCGGCATCTCCCACAGCAGGTTCAGGGCCGCAGCGTAGAGGCGCTTGGCTTCCTTTTTTGCGTTGAAGTCGGGACGGTGGAGGCCATAGTCAGTGCGGGTATCAGTGTCCCCCGCGGCGGTGGGGGTATCAGTGACGATGAAAGCCGACGCGAAGCGGATGCGGGTGCCGTGGCGGTCGTTGTGACGTGCGATGAGTCGAGCGATCTTCGCGCCCTCCACGTCAACGGTGAGCATGTGATCCTGCTCGCGAAGACGGCGTACCAGGAGCTGGGTCTCTACCAGTGGCGAGAGCACCGAGAGATGGGGGCCTGCATGGCCGGTGCCGTGGGGCAGAAGGCCGTAGAGGTCGTTGGCGATGGAGAGCGGCGGTCCCACGGCGCCATCGTCGGTGAGCTCATGAAAGGTGCGGGGAATGGAGAGGCTATGCACGGGCACTGCGCGGTCGAAGCAGCCGGCGGAGCCGGCGAAGATGACGCGGTCGATGCCACGATGGAGGAAGGGGCGCACCAGGGTCAGGGCGGAGTTGCCGAAGTAGCGCAGTTCCACGTCGGTGAGCACGGCCACCGTGCGGGTGAGCCCGCTCTTGCCCGTGATCTCGTAGTAACGCACCGTCGCGAAGTCTCCCACTCGAGCCTCTTGGAGGAAGCGGCCCCGCTGGCGCAGCTGTCCTTCGATGACGTCGGCGTAGCCGATGACGAGATCGTCGATGGGGCGGGCAGGCAGTGCGCGCAGAGCGCGGGTAACCACGGCATCGGCCACTTCCCAGGACTTCAAGTTATTGGAGGTGAGGAGCCGCATGCGGGGGAGTTCCTCGCCGAACTGGTAGGAGAGCTGCATGAGCTTGTGCACCAGCAAATCGCGACTGACGAAGCTGTGAAATACAAGAGTGGGTTGAGGGTCACCGGCGTGGAAAGCGAGCAGGGCTTTGGATCCCCGCAGGGAATAGGGGGCGTTGATTTGTTGGAAGTCCGTGTAGCCCTCGCGGGCGAGGCCCGTGAGGGTGTCCTGGGTGCCCAATTCGGAGAAGATGATGTGGTCGGGGTGGGCAATGTGCTGGAGACCACCCCACTTGCGTTCCACGTAGCGATGGATGTCCTGGATGGAGCTTGGGGCGTTGGGGTCAAAAAGGCCGGGCAACACCGGGGCTTCGAAGCGAAAGCGCACATTGCCCGGGGTGCGATAGGAGCTTTGGATAGCAGCCACGAAGAGGGGTTGATCGAGAATGCCGTACTTGCCATGGAGCCAGGCGAAGGCCTTGCCCGCGGTGCTGGTGTCACCGCCGTGGGTCTGCAGGCGCTGCAGCAGCTGCGGGGGCGTAAGGGCCAGTGCTTCTTCCGTGGGGATGAGGGCGGCGGCCTCCAGGCACGCAGAAACCGAGGGGCAAATCTCGGCGAGCGGTTGGCTTGCGACGTATTTTTCCAGCATGTCGGCAACGATGGCGGTCCAGGCTTGGCGCAAGGTCGCCATGGGGGCGGTGGCCGCGGCAAAAGGCATCGTAGCCACGAAAAATGCGGCAAGGGGGCGCCACCGGAGGGAAAGCATGGGGGTGCGCTACCATTGCCGGATATTTTTATCAATTTAGAATGTTTACACTGAGTTGCCGAACCCCCTGTGATAGCGGGTCTGACATGAGAGCGTTCTGTTGGACCTGCCATCGCCCTGACGTTGCCTGTTTTTGCGCGCAGGCCCTTCCGTTTGCAAGCGATGCCGACTTCGCGCTCATTGTGCATCCCTACGAAGCCAGAAGCACGGTGGGCACCGCATGGATTTTGCGTCGATCCATTTCCAATCTGAAGTGGTTTCGGAGCAAAGGAATCGGACTCGACGCGGAGCCAAGGTTTCTCGAAATTCTCAATGCGCCCGAGACTGTTCCACTGCTTCTTTTTCCGGGGCAACAAGCATTTAACCTCAGCCAGGCCTCAACTGAGGACTGGCGAAGCCTTGTTTCAAACTCACGACGCCCGCTCTTTTTTGTCATCGATGGTACCTGGACTCAAGCACATGCGATGCTCAGAAAAAGCGCGCTTCTCCGCTCTCTCCCCCGTGTCAGCTTTGAGACAACCCGTCTCTCGGAGTACGGCTTCAAAATACAACCTCATCCGGCCTGCTTGTCGAGCGTGGAGGGAGTGCACCGCGTGATCGAAGTCCTTGCCTCTCGGGGATGGGGTTCGCTGCCGGCTTTCCGTGAACATGATCAGATGATCGAGATCTTCAGGAACATGGTTAAATTTCAGTTCAAACACGAACGGAATCCACGGATCGACTCTCGAGTGGTGCGTCGTGCTCTCGAAAAAGATGACAACGAAGTCAGGCGGGGAAATCCCCCGGGAACTCCATGAAGGCTTGGGTGGCAAGAGCGGCCAACTGGGTCCGCAGGTCCTCTTCCTGGGTCGGATCGGACCACAGGCGGAGGCGGCACAACTCCACGCCGTCTTCGGCCCTATGAGTCAAGGTACTGAAAGCCGCCAGCCCCTCCCAGGATTCCAGAATGGCATAGACGAATGCAGCATCTTTTTTGGCTATACGAATATCAATAGACTTCATTTGCCTATGTACTTTGAAAGGGCTTTGCCCCGCTGGGCCGCCGCCGTAAACTAAGGATATGCCTGGGCAAACCCGCGGCCGTCAATGGCTACTCCTCGCTCTAGTGATCTCCACCACCTCATGCGCCTCCTGGCGCCATAAAGACGCTGGCTCAGAAGAACCCCCGACGCCGGAGGGTGCGCCCCAGGCGGCGATACAAAATCTCGACCCCCAGCAGCAAAAGATTGAGACTCTCACCTCCAATTTGGCCCGAGCGACTGCCCGCATTGAAGAGCTGGATGCCAAGATGGCGGCCATGCATGACTCCCTCGAAGGAACCCGCATCACCGTGGAGAATCTCACAGGGCCCCAAGGGGCTGCCGCAAGCACGACGCCCGTGGGCGAGTTGTCCGACAACGTCGCCCCCACCGCGGAATCCGCGCCGGAGCCCAAAAAGAAACAAGCGCACCGCAAAGAGCCCGTGGCCCTGGCCCCCGTGGCGCTATCCGCTGAGGATGCTGAAAAAAACTCACAGGCCGTGGGCCACTTCGCCAAGGCTGTGAACCTCATGCGCAAAGGCAGCTACCCTGACGCCGTGCTGGCCTTCACGCAATTCGTGGAGCGCCACCCGGAGCACGCGCTCGCAGGCTCCGCCCAATACCACGCGGGCGAGTCTTACTTCCTGATGGGTGAATACAAACTCGCCATCGCTGAATACGAGAAAATGCTCACGGCCTTCGGCAACCACCCCCGCATTCCCTCGGCGCTAGTGCGCCTGAGCCATGCCTATGGCGCCATCGGCAATGCCCGCGAGGGAAGCAAATACATGGCCCTCGCCAAAGAGAACTTCGCCGGCAATCCCTCATTGGACTGGCCCGCTCCCGCGGCACGTGCCGCCACCACCCCCTTGGCTGCCAAAGAAACCCCCGTGCCCCAACAAAAAACAGCGTCTTCCGCCCTCGAAACCGCTCCCATGGAGATCAATAACCAGCATGAAGCAGCCCACTGAGAAACAGTACCGCCTGCTCGTCCTGACCGTGGTTTTGTCCATGGCGGTCCTCAGCATCTCCGCCCAGGCCGGCTCGGATGACGACCTTGTGCGAATTTCCAAGATGTTGAAACCCATCCCGGATGCCCAATGGAACGAGTTGCTGGGCCCCAGCGTGCCCGACAGCTACGATATCCAGAAGGGCGACAACCTCTGGAACATCAGCAAGAGTATTTTCGGCAATCCCTTTTACTGGCCCAAGGTCTGGACGTTCAACAACACCGGCGGCGCCATGTTGGGGAATCCCCACCTCATCGAGCCCGGCCAGAAACTACACTTTAAAGCGGGGTCCTCCGGCGAAATCCCCACCCTGAGCGACTCCACGGGCGCCGCGCCCTCCGCGGCAACCGCCGGTCAAGTGTCTTCCGCGGATGTCGCCGCCGCCGCGAAGGAGCACGAATACGACCGCATTTCCCCAGAGCTCTGGGCCCCCGAAGAGGGCGCCGACTCCGCCTCCGAATATGACCAGGTAAGCATTGACCGCGACATGAAAATCATCACGGAGGGACGCTTCAACTTCCGCGCCCCCTCCCTGATGAACGAAAGCACTCTTCCTTATCTGGGCGAGATCGTGGGTTCCCGCCGGGACGGCTCTAACCTCGCCACCGGTGAAGTCGTCTTCATCAAATCCAATGGACAAGACCTGCAAGTGGGCTCTGCTTACAGCGTGCTGTCCGAGGCCACTATGGTGCAGGAAAAGAAGTCGGAGCGCATCGGCTACGCTTACAACGCCACCGGCGAGATCCGCATTGTCGGCGTCAAGGATAGCCTTTACATCGGCGAGATTGAACGAGGCTCCGACGTCATCCGCCGCGGCGATCGCCTCTACCCCCTCCTGCCATTAATCTCCGGCATCTCCCCCAAGGTCGCGCGGGCCCCGGTGGAGGGGCTTGCCTTGATCGACCCCTCCTCCAGCGTGAGCAATGTGTCTCAGTACCGCTTCCTGTTCTTCGACCGCGGCCTGGAAGACGGCGTTGAAGTGGGTAACGTATTCCGCATTTACGACTATCACGACCCCGTAACCCAGAAGAAAATCACCGAAAGCGATTTTCTCGTGTCCGCGGACGCCATCGTCGTCCACGCCACCGCTCAATTCTCCACCGCCCTTATACTACGCGCTCTAGGTACCGTCAGCCGCGGAGACTTCGGTATCCTCCTCACCGATATCAGTGACCTCAGGGGCCGCAAGCGTCGTGAGGCCAAGAGCCTCGGCGGCGAAGTGGACGCCAGGGATAAGGAACTCGACGAGCTCGATGAACTGGATCGCAATGTGGGTGAGGGCGCAGGCCGCCAAGAAGAGCTTGAGGTCAAGGAATTGGATTACTGGGACCGCACCAAAGATCTTGAGCCCACCGTGCCCTCCGACGCGGGCACCCCCACGGATGGCACGACGGCCCCCAGCGGTGGCACCGACATTCCCACGGAACCCCTGGAGCCCCTGGAACCCCTCGACAGCGGAGCGCCAGATGGAGAGACCGTGGCGCCTCCAGCCCCCGCCGAGGAGAACGCTCCCTTGGATAAAGGCTCGGAGCCACCGGCGGAAGCCACCGACGATAACCTCTTGCCGCCGGAGTGAACCCTTCTTAGCTCGGCACGATGATTGCTATGTCGCCTGGCCATGGTTGAAGAAATTATCCTGTGTTGCATCCCCGATCAGCTGCGCTACCGCGACGAACTGAATCCCCTTCGTGATTTGCCAGAGCCCCCTGCTCTCGCCCTCAGCGAGCGTTATTTCCACGATATCCCCGCACATGCGCGAAAGAATTGCCGCTGGGAAGACCTCGTGCTTCAAGCATGGGCGGTGGAACGCCAACTTTCCACCCTCCCCCAAGTACGGTTTCTTTCCCGATGGTCTCCTTTCTTTCCTCCCCGCCTCCTCTCCATCCCCCTGTCGCCCTGGGGATTGTTTGTGCGTGGGGACGTCAAGGCCCTCCACGGAGATACCCTTCTCGCGGTGGTGGGCACCCGTCGGCCCAATCTCTACGGCACTCAAGTGGTGGAACTCTTGCTGGGGGCGTTGGAGAGTCAGGAGTTCACGCTGGTGAGCGGCCTGGCCTATGGCATCGACTCCGCTGCCCATGCCATGGCCCTACGACGCGGGGCCCTCAATGTGGCGGTGCTGGCCCATGGCATCGACTTCATCTACCCGCCGGGCTCAGAGCCGCTGGCTCAAAGCATCCTCCGCGGCGGAGGCGCTGTGATCTCAGAGTACCCCCCTGGTGAGCCTCCTTACAAAAGTCGGTTTACCCATCGCAACCGCCTGGTCTCTGGCCTATCCCACGGTGTCTGGGTCGTTCAAGGTGGGCCTCGTTCCGGCACCAGGGCCACGGCCAATCATGCAGCGGAGCAAGGAAGGGACCTCGGCGCCACGCCGGGCAGTATCTTCAGCGAGCTCGCCACGGTGCCTCACGAGATTCTACGCACAGGGGGCACACCCATCATGGATGCGAAGGACCTCCGTCAGTTTTTGGGTCTTGCCGCACCGAACAAAATTCAAACTGATTTCACGCTTTGTTGAAAACCTTTTGACTACAAGGGCGTGGCACACCATAGAATGGAAGGAATATGGCTGGAAAATCCGCTGCCCTCAGTGACAAGTCCATCCTTGTCATCGTCGAGTCGCCCACGAAGGCGAAGACGATTCGAAAGTTTCTCCCGAAAAATTTCGTGGTGGAGGCCAGCATGGGCCACGTGCGGGACCTGCCCTCGTCCGCTGCCGAAATCCCCGCGGACCTGAAAAAAGAAGCGTGGGCCCAGCTAGGGGTCAACGTCGACAAAGACTTCGAGCCCCTCTATGTGATCCCCAAGGGCAAGTCGAAGATCATCGCCGAGCTGCGTCGCAAACTCAAAGACGCCAAAGAATTGTACCTGGCCACTGACGAAGACCGCGAAGGGGAGAGCATCTCCTGGCACTTGACGGAAGTCCTGAAGCCCAAGGTCCCCGTGAAGCGCATGGTGTTCCACGAAATCACGAAGACCGCCATTGAAGACTCCCTGACCAAGGTGCGCACCGTGGACGAGCGCCTGGTGCGGGCCCAAGAGGCGCGGCGCATCCTGGACCGCCTCTTCGGCTACTCCCTCTCCCCTCTCATCTGGAAGAAAATCGCCTACGGCCTGTCCGCGGGCCGAGTGCAGTCTGTTGCCCTGCGCCTCATCGTGGAGCGGGAACGGGAACGCCTCGCTTTCCAAAAGGCTGCCTACTGGGACATCGCATCAACCCTGAAAAAGGACGACCAAGAATTCGACGCCCGCCTGCTCTCCGTGAAGGGCGTGCGCGTCGCCAGCGGCCGGGACTTCGATGAAACCACGGGCAAGCTCCTCAAGGATCGTGAAGTCGTCATTTTGGACGAGGCCAAAGCCAAAGACCTGCTGACAAAGGTCAAGAGCGGCGCCTTCAAGGTCATCTCCGTCGAAGAAAAAGACGTGACGAGTCGGCCCACGGCGCCCTTCATCACGTCCACCTTGCAACAAGAGGGCAACCGGAAGCTGGGGCTCACAGTGCGCGATACCATGCGCATCGCCCAGAGGCTGTACGAAGAAGGTCTCATCACCTACATGCGGACTGACTCCCCCAACCTGTCTCAACAGGCACTGGCGGCGGCGCGCTCCAGCATTGAAGAGCTCTTCGGCAAAGAATATCTGTCCCCCGAACCTCGCCAGTTCACATCCAAAGCGAAGGGCGCCCAAGAGGCCCACGAAGCCATTCGCCCCGCGGGCGCGGAGTTCGTGCACCCCAAGGACACCGGCTTGAGCGGCAAAGAGCTCGCCGTCTACGAAATGATCTGGATGCGCACCATGGCAAGCCAGATGGCGGAAGCAAAGAAGAAGCAAGTGAGCGTGCGCCTCCAAAACGGCGACACGGTTTTTTCCGCCAGCGGCTCCCGCATCATCTTCCCTGGCTTCCTGCGGGCCTATGTCGAAAGCTCCGATGATCCCGATGCCGCCCTCGACGATAAAGAGGTTCTGCTGCCAGCCATGAAAAGCGGTGACAGCGCCCAACTCGTCAAAGCGGAGGCCGAGGCCCACGAAACCAAGCCCCCGGCGCGCTTCACGGAAGCATCCCTCGTGCAAACCATGGAAAAAGCGGGCATTGGTCGGCCCTCCACCTATGCCTCCATCATCAGTACGTTGGTGGACCGGGAGTACGTGAGAAAAAACGGCAACGCCATGACCCCCACTTTCACGGGCATCGCCGTCATCCAGCTTTTGGAAAAGTCCTTTGAAAGCCTTGTAAACACGGACTTCACCTCCAAAATGGAGCAGTCCCTGGACGAGATCGCCGAAGGCAACCTGGAGTGGCTGCCCTACTTGAAGGAATTCTTTTTGGGCAAGAAGGGACTGAGAGCCCTCATCGCCGAGAACGAAAAGAAAATCGACCCCAAGGAATCCCGCACGGTGCATCTGCCTCATCTTTCTGGGGTGGAAGTGAAAATCGGCCGCTACGGCGCCTACATCGTGGAAGAGTCCACGGGCGAGGGCAAAGGCAAGAAAAAGGACGGCAGTGATTCCGACGAAGTCCACGCCACCATCCCCGATGACCTCGCACCCTCCGATCTCACGGCGGAGAAAGTGCAGGAGCTCCTTGAGATCCAGCGCCGTGGGCCCCAGCCCATCGCCAAAGACCCCAAAACAGGCCTGAACATCTATTGTTTAACGGGCCGCTTCGGCCCCTACGTGCAACTGGGTGAAGCCACCGAGGACCAGCCCAAACCGCGCCGTGCGTCGGTGCCCAAGGGCTCTGACCCCAAGGCCGTGACACTGGATGAAGCGTTGCTGTGGTTGTCGCTACCACGGGAACTGGGCAAGCATCCTACCTCAGGCAAGCCCATCCTGGCCAACCTGGGCCGCTTCGGGCCCTACGTGGTGCACGATGGTGACTTCAGGTCGCTGAAAAAAGAAGACAACGTGTACACGGTGACCTTGGACCGCGGGCTCGAGATCCTCTCCCAAGAGAAAAAGGGTCGCGGCGGCTCCGCCCTGATTCGCGATCTGGGCCCCCACCCCACGGACGGTAAAACCGTAGGTCTCTACGAAGGCAAATACGGGCCCTACGTGAAGCACGGCAGCGTGAACGCCTCGGTGCCCAAAGAAACGCCGGTGGAACAGGTGACCCTGCCCCTAGCCCTGGGCTGGCTTGGGGAACGCGCGGACAAAACCGGCAAGGGCAAGAAGAAGAGCGGCGGTAAGAGTCGAGCGAAGGCTGCGACTACCACGGCCTCACGATGATGCTCTTGAGACGTTTCGGTGCACCGCCTCGGCCACAGATCGAATCGAAGGGTG